>NZ_LIQQ01000198.1 GCF_001418565.1 Streptomyces graminilatus
ACGAGGCCCCTTCAGGGCCGATCGCGGGGGGCTGGGGGCGGCAGCCCCCAGAGACGGGACGGGACGGGCAAGGGCGGCGGGGGCGAGGAAAATCCCCGCGACACCTCATCCACCCTCACCTAGCCTGACCCCATGACCCCCCGCACGGACGTCGACATACGCGTCATCAACGAGGACGGGCTCCGTGAGTGGATCCGGGCCCTGCAAGTCGGGTTCCTCCTGGCACCCCACGTCTCGGAGACGGAGCTGTCGGCCCGCCGGGACGGATTCCTGCCGGGCCGCTCCCTCGGCGCGTACGACGGCGAACGATGCGTGGGGACGTTCCGTTCGTTCCCGCAGGAGCTCAGCGTCGGCGCCGGTGCCACCGTCCCCGCCGACGCGATCTCGAACGTCACCGTCTCCCCGACCCACCGCCGCCGAGGCATCCTCACCCGCATGATGGCCCAGGACCTCACCGCCGCGAAGGAACGCGGGGACGTCGTCGCCACACTCATCGCCGCCGAGTACCCGATCTACGGACGGTACGGCTTCGGCCCCGCCACCTGGACCTCCAACTGGACCATCGACGTACCGCGCACAGGCCTCGACCCCCGCTGGGCGGGCCCGGCGGACGGCGGCCGTATCGACTTCGTGGACGCGGAGGACGTAAGGAAACTGGGGCCCGAGCTGCACGAGCGGCTCATGCGGCGGCAGCCGGGCGCCGTCAACCGTGACGAGCGCTGGTGGCAGATCGACACCGGGCTGGTGCGCTTCGGGGACTCCTGGAACGAGCCCTTCTACGCCGTCCACCGCTCGGCGGACGGCGAGGTCGACGGGCTGGTCTCGTACAAGGCCGACGACAAGTGGGAAGGCAAGCAGCCGAACGACACCGTCGAGGTGAACTGGCTGATCGCCGCGACCCCGGCCGCCGAGCGCGCCCTGTGGCAGTACCTCTGCTCGGTCGACTGGGTCACAAAGGTCAAGACCGGCTGGCGCGCCCCGGACGACCTCCTTCCCTTCTTCCTCCCGGACCCGCGCGCGGCCAGGCTCACCACCCACGCGGACTGGCTGTGGGTACGGCTACTGGACGTCGTACGGGCCCTGGAGGCGCGTCCGTACGATCCGTACGACGGGAAGGGCGAGGGCGGTCGCGGTCTCGTCCTGGAGGTCGTCGACGAGGCGGGGTTCGCCGGGGGACGGTATCGACTTGAGGTGTCCGCGGAAGGCGTCGGCTCCTGCACGGCCGGTGTCCGGGACGCGGCTGAACTCACGCTGGATGTAAGGGAGTTGGCGGCGCTGTGGCTCGGTGACGAGTCGGCGGTGCGGCTGGCGGCGCTGGGCCGGGTGCGGGAAGAACGAACGGGCGCCGCCCGCTCGGCCGACGCCCTGCTGCGTACGTCCAGGCGGCCTTGGTGCCCGGACATCTTCTGATCCGAATCTGATGTGTCCCTTTCCCCTTTCCGGTCGTGGTGGCTGCCGGGCTCCAGGCTCCCCTCCGGAAGAGAGCCCGACAGCCAACCTGTGGAAGATTTGACCATGTTGTAGAAGTTGGCCACCAACTTCACTGTTCTTATCTCCACTTGGAAGCGTCCTATAACCACCTTCCCGTGAACTGCCCAAGGATGGCGGGAAGTTGTAGTGTTCGAATGTGGAGACCAACAGGTCACACCGAGACGTGGCGGACGCCCTGCGCAGCCGGATCAGGACCGGTGAGCTGCGGCCCGGCCAGCGTATGCCGACCCAGGCCAGGCTGGCCCAGGAGTTCGGCGTCGACCGCGGTGCCGTACGCGAGGCGCTGCGCATCCTGCATGCCGAGCGGTTGCTGACCAATGTGAGCAAGGGCAGCCCGGCGACGGTCGCCCTCGATCCCGTACCGGCGCCGACCGGCCCCGCCGCCGCCCTGCCGCCGCCCACCATCGGGGGCCTCGCGCCCCGCGTCGCGGCGGCCTTCGGGGCGCCGCACGTCGCGATCGACGCACTGTGTCTGACATCCGTCTCGCTCACCCTCGCCATCGGGGAGCCGCTGCGCCAGATTCACGCCGGACGGCTGAATCCGGCCAGGATCGACGTCCGGGTGCTGCTTCCCAGCCGTGACATCGACCTCGCGTTCCCGGCACCGGTGGAACTGGCGGACGGCTCCCCGGCCGGGGCCTCGGCCACCGGCCGGCTCCAGCGGCGTTGGCTGACCCATCGCAACGCCCAGGGGCAGGTCCTGCGGCACAATCTGCTGGCCCTGCGGGCCACGCACGGGGTCGACGTGCACGTCTCCTTCCGGGCCCTGCCGTTCACGCCGCCGGTGCAGTTGTACCTGCTCAACGGGGCGGAGGCGCTCTTCGCGTACTACACGCTGAAGAGGAGCGAGGCGGAGATCGATCACGAGCAGGTGGAGCTGTACGACGCCGAGGGCGTCCGGTCGACACTGTTCGCGTTCGAACGGGGCCCCGGGCTGCGCGACTCGACGTTCGTGGAGCAGTCGCATCTGTGGTTCGACGCACTGTGGGAGACGATCAGTTCGGAGCTGGTGCTCACGGACTGACACGTCTCCCCCGGCCGGTCTTCGGCGTCGCCGCCGTCACTGCCGTCACTGCCGTCACTGCCATCACTGCCGTCCCTGCATTCACTGCCGTCGTCATCGTCAGAGGGCGGGGCCCGTGACCAGCAGGGCGAGCACGACGGCTCCGATGGAGCTGACGGTGGCGTTCCTGGCCTTGATGCCGATGGTGAGCAGCAGCAGGCCGACGACGCCCGAGGTGCCGTACCGCCAGCTGACGAACTGCTGGAAGCCGCTGATGAAGACGGCGGCGAGGAGAGCGATGGCGGGCATGATGATTCCTCCTTCAGACGGGGATTCGGGGATTCCACCAACTTCATCAAGTTGGCAACCAACTCTGTTTAAGTTGTCCCCAATTGGTCGGTACTCATAAACAACTTTCTTACAACTCCCTTAAGATGGATCAGAGTTGTAGCGTTTGGTCGTGACCCAGGAGAATGTGGCAGTGAACGGCAGCAGAAGACAGACGCCCCAGGAGATCGCAGCCGTCCTGCGTGACCGCATCCGTACCGGCGATCTGCGGCCGGGCGACCGCCTGCCGACCCAGGCCGAGCTGGCCGGGGAGTTCGGCGTCGAGCGCGGTGCCGTACGAGAGGCGCTGCGCATCCTGCACACCGAGCGACTGCTCACCGACGTGAGCAAGGGCAGCCCCCCGCGCGTCGCCGAGGTGTCCGCGCCCAGGGGAGGGCCCCAGCCGACGATGGTGGGCCTGGCGCCGCGTCTGACGGAGGCGTTCTCGGTCCCGCACGTGCGGGTCGACGCCGCCTGTCTCACCGCCGAGACCCTGATGCTGGCCGTCGGTGAGCCGGTCCGGCTGATCCACGAGGGCCGCATCCGGCCCGAGTCGATCGACGTACGCATCCTGCTGCCGTCCCGGGCCATCGCGCTGGCCTTCCCGGTCCCTGTCGAGGGCCGCAGCGAGGACGACCCGGTCCACCAGCGCTGGCTGGCCCAGCGCAACGCCCAGGGGCACGTCCTCCAGCACAATCTGCGCGCCCTGCGCTCGTCGCACGGCATCGACGTACGGGTGACGTTCAGGGCGCTGCCGTTCACCCCGCCGGTGAAGCTGTACCTGCTCAACGAGACGGAGGCGCTGATCGCGTACTACATGATCGCCCGCCGTGAGGAGCCGGTGGAGAGCGGGGAACCGCTGGACATGTACGACACCCTGGGCACCGAGTCGCTTCTCTTCCCGTTCGAGAAGGGCGCCGGGGAACGGGACACGGCGTTCGTCGAACAATCCCAGAAGTGGTTCGACGCCCTCTGGGAAACCATCACGACGGACCTGACACTCTCCTAGTGACCTCTGATACGACACAGTCCGAACTGGCGGCCGACGACTCCGTGTTCGATGACACCGTGTTCGACGACCTGCGGGAACCGGTCGCCCGCGCGCGGGTCGTGCTCTGGGACTTCGACGGACCCATCTGCGCCCTGTTCGCGGGCCACTCGGCGCAGCGCGTGGCGGTCGACCTCGTCGAGTGGCTCGAAGGCCGGGGTCTGCACGGTCTGTTGACGGAGGCGGAGCGCGAGTCCCTGGATCCGCACGTCGTGCTGCGGGCCGTCGACCGCCGGCATCCGGGGAGCGACCTGGTGGACGAGCTGGAGAAACGTCTTACCCAGGAGGAACTCCGGGCCACGAGCCTGGCGATGCCCACTCCGTACGCCGACCCGCTGATCCGCACCTGGACGGCGGTGGGCGCCCGGCTCGCGGTCGCCACCAACAACTCCCCGCTCGTGGTCCACGAGTATCTGGCGAGCCGGGGTCTGACCTCGTGCTTCGCCCCGCACGTCTACGGCCGCACCCAGGAGCTGAGCCATCTCAAGCCCGACCCGCACTGCCTCAACCGCGCGCTGAACGCGATGGGAGCGGCGCCGTCGTCCGCGCTCATGATCGGCGACACCCCCTCGGACTACCTCGCCGCGCGCGAGGCCGGCGTTCCGTTCCTCGGCTACGCGCGTAACGAACGCAAGGAGAAGCTGCTGCGGGACGCGGGTGCCGGGGTGGTCGTGGGCTCGCTGGAGCCGCTGCTGAGGCTGTTGCGCGGTCAGGCCTGAGCTGAAGGGCACGTTCGGTGTCCGGGGGCCCGGTTCGGCACGGCGAGGTCGTCCCGGCCCTTCGAGCCGCTCCGGAAGGACCTCGCCGGACAGGCCCTACGCCTGGACCATCAGCAGGACGAAGAGCACGGTCCCGGTGTACACGCACACCGCGTTACGAGCCCTCAGACCCGCGCCCAGGAGGAACAGGCACACCACGCCGAGCGCTCCGTAGTGTGCGGCGAACAGCCGCTCCAGGCTCATCGCGATGACGGTTGACAGCAGTTGCAGAGTGATCATGACTCCCCCAGTTGTCGCGGCCGGCCGTCGCTTCTCGGGAAGCGATCAACTTTCAGTCCAATTGGACTGGTTGGCTTGTTGGGGGGATTCCCTGGTCGGCTGATCCCTTAACCGGCTGCTGAATTGGCCTGAAGGTTTGACTGGAAGTGGTGTGCCTGCCCGGTGGGCGAGGTACGGTCGCGGTGTGAGTGAGGGAAGCACCGGCGAGGGCGGCGGCAGGGAGTTCGAGCGCGTGGCGGGCGTGCTGCGGACCCGGATGACCGACGGCACGTACCCGTTGCAGTCCCTGTTGCCGTCACAGCGCGACCTCGCCGAGGAGTTCGGCGTCTCACGTGACACCGTCCAGCGGGTGCTGCGGGAGCTGATCAGCGAAGGCTGGATCGTCTCGCGGCAGGGCAGCGGGTCCCGGGTGGTCAAGGTGCAGCGCATCCACTCGGCGACCAGCAGTCAGCGGCCCGACCGAATGGTCACGCTCGGCCCTCTCATCGACCACGCCTTCGCGTGTCCCGACGTCACGCTCGACGTCTTCACGCTGACGACCGAGTCGCTGGACACCCACATCCGCATGCAAGCGGAACGGATCAGGAGCAGGGCGATCTCCCCGGAGAGCGTCACCCTGCGGATCCTGCTGCCCGCCGAATCACTTGCGACCCCCTACTGGCGGACGGAGAGCGGCGACCACGACGAGCTCCTGAGGGACCGGTACCTGGCCATCTCGCGGCGGCACTCCGCGTCCGTACGGTCGGTGCTGCGCAACCTGGAGGCGGAGAAGCTCGTGTCCTCGGCGGATGTGCGGATCCGCCGCGTTCCGCTGATGCCGCACTCGAAGCTCTATCTTCTCAACGGTGTCGAGGCGGTACTCGGCCCCTACCAGGTCTACCGGCGCAACATCGTGCTGGACGACGGCCGGGAGATCGAGGGGGCTCTCGACGTGGTGGGCCTGGGCGCCGGACTCACCCACCACGTGAAGGAGCCCGATCCCCATGCACAGGGGACGGTGTTCGTGGAGAGCATGCAGGAGTGGTTCGACTCCGTCTGGGGCCTGCTCAGCGAGTAGCGGGCGAGGGTGCCTTCCGGGAAGCCATCAGCTCTCGGCAGGCCGCGATGACGGGAGCGTATGAGGTCACCACGGCGTCGGCTCCGCGCTCCAGCATCTCCCGTTGCCGGGACGTGTCCCGGGTGTACCCGAGAAAGCCGGTCCCGGCCGCCTGGGCGGCCTGGAGGTCGGTCAGTTGATCGCCGATCAGAAGGCAGGCGGATCCGTCGAGGGAGAGGTGGGCGAGGGCGCGGTTCACGCAGTGCGGATCCGGTTTCATGAGTCCCGCGTTCCGCGGGTCTCTGCCGAACACCTTCTCGAACTTCCCTTTCGGCCCGGTGCGGCTGAGGTATTTCTCGATGGGCCGCTCGGCGTTGTTGCTCACGATCACCAGACGCATCCCGAGTGCGAACAGCAGGTTCACCAGGACGACGACGTCCGGTGCCGGCAGCGCCTTCCTGACCGCCCTGCTCTCCTGCCGGGAGACGATGTCCTCCGCCTCGTCGAGCGGACGCCGGCCCCGCGGCTTCGGGGAGCGGTCGTACATGTCCCTGAGGCGTCGGAGGATGCCGTGCGAGTCGTCGCAGTTCTCGACGTCCTGGTCGAGTGTGCCCCAGTACCGCCGGGCCTTCCGCTTGACGCGCTTGGCCACACCCGCGGTGGGGACACCGCGGAAGAGGTCGCACACGGGTCCGTCGAAGTCGAAGAGCACTGCCCGAGTGGAGCCGAGCAGGCGCAACACGGCTTCCTGATCGTCCGTAGCATCGTCCGTAGCGTCGATGGTGGGCCTCCTCACCGTCCCGACAGTCCTTCCCCTGGGGCCGGTGCTCCATCCCTGGGGGTGTGCCGGGTTGCAGAACGAGTGAGGCGGGGAGTGGATACGACCGGACGGGGCCAATGGATGAGTTCCCCGTTGGCGCCAGGCGTCCGTGGAGTAACGTGCCTCATCTTCTGCACCATGGCCATGGCTCCGTCAGAACGGGCTGAACCCAGAGAATGACTCCCCGACTGGTCTCCGACGCCGAGCGGCTCGCCGGCGAACTGGGCGGCGACTCCGGTGTGGTCAAAGGCCCGCTCAAGGGATACCACCACGAGACGTATGTGCTGTGCCCGCCGGGCGGCACCCGGATGGTCAAGGTCCGGGAGCCGCGCGCCCGGATCCTGTGGTTCGACCGCAGATGCTTCCGGTCGGAGGAGCAGCTACTGCGCGCGCTGCACGGGCACATCAGTCGCATCCCCGACATCCTCGACGTCGAGGGCATGGAACTCCAGGGCTTCATCGAGGGCCGGACGGTCGGGCGGCGCCTGCCGTGGGACCGGCGCGTTCCCGATACCGTCTTCGACCAGATCGTCGAACTGTTCCGGGAGATGGCGCTGATCACCCCGGACACGCTGAGCCGGCTGAAGGTGGAGCGGCGTTGCGGGGACACGGACCGCGCCGACGAGGGCGACTGCGACGGCTTTCTGGAGCGCCTGATCGCCTTCAGCGAGGAGCGGATCTTCGAGGAGAACCGCGCGCGGTACGGCGGCCTCTTCGACGAGTTGGGCGTGACCGGCGAATCGTTCGCCCTGCTCAGGAAGAGGGTTTCCGGGCTGAAACAGCGCCCGTTCTGCCTGCTGCACGCCGATCTGCATCGCGAGAACCTGATCGTCGACGCCGGTGGCCGGCTCTGGACGATCGACTGGGAGCTGGCGATGCTGGGCGATCCTCTGTACGACCTGGCCACGCACCTGCACCTCATGCGCTACCCGGCGGACCAGGAACGCCGTATGACCCGGGCCTGGTGCGAGGTCGTCGAGCGCGTCCGGCCGGGCGGTTCGCGCGGATGGCAGGACGACCTGCCGCTGATCCTTGATTTCAAGAAGGCGCAGAGTGTGTTCACGGATGTGATCCGGGGAGCGCAGTCACTGCTGGTTCGTGACGGGACGGCGTTCAACTGGGCCGGACTCCCCCTGGCCGCGCTGAAGTTGCGGAAGGTGCTGGAGAACGCGGCTGAGCCGCTGGGGCTGCGCGGGGTGCCAGGGCACTCGCAGATCACGGGAGCGCTGGTGAGCTGGCACCGGACGCGGGAGGCGGAGCGGTCGGACGGTCCCAGGGAGGACAGGAATTACCTCTGAGGTGTCATTTTCGAATGAGACGCATGCGCAGTGTGTGTGACGTGTAGCACTCTGTGTTCGTACGCGGGAGGCTCGGCCCTGCAATAGGGTGCGGGCGATTCCGGTTCGTGCGGACAGCTCAACCACTTCGGAGCGGCAAGTGGGCACAACTTCCGGTCCCCTCCCTCTTCTTGGGGAGCGTGCCACCAGTAACGGGCTCAGTGCCGTCCCGGCGTTCGTCGCCCAGGGCCGGCAGACAGGCCAGGAGAGCAGCGGGCACCACAACCGGAACTTCGTCCTGCCCGTGACCGAGCAGGTGGCGCGAATCCTCGGTAAAGAGGCGGGCACCCCTGTGACCGTGCGTATCCCGCGCGAGGGCGCGTTGCCGGTGGTGATCCGCACCTGGCGGAACGAGGCGGAGATCCTGGACGCGCTCAAGGGCAAGTTGCCCCTTGTTCCGGAATGCCTGTACAGGGGTGACGGCTTCGCGGTCCACAGTTATGTGGAGGGAGTGCCGCTGTCCAGCCTGTGCGAATACGGCAAGCGCGTGGACACGTCGATCATCGAGGCGCAGACCGAGCTCATCGCGCAGGCGGCCCCGGTGCCGCGGACGGCGCTGCCGCCCCTGCCGTCGACGTGGCCCGCAGAGGACAACGACAGCCGTGGATTCCTGCGGGTCCTGGCACACATGGCGGACAAGCAGATCCGGCAGCGCAACTGGCCGGTCTTCGGCGCCCTGTTCACGCGCCTCGGCGTCCCTGCGGACGCCCTCGGCCGGTACGCCGAAGCCGTACCCGAAATGACCTCCCGGCCGTTCGGTCTGCTCCACTGCGACCTGCACCGCGACAACCAGATCGTGTCGTACGGTGATGATCCGCCCTTCGCCAACGTCGACTGGGAACTCGCGAGTTACGGCGATCCTCTGCACGACCTCGCCACTCATCTGGTCCGGATGCGGTATCCGGACGATCAGTGGGACGACGTCAAGTCCTTCTGGTCGCGGGCCATGCTCGGGGTCCGTCCGCGGGCCACCGACGGCATGGACCGGGATCTGGGCCACTACGTGGACTTCGAGCGGGCGCAGTCCGTCTTTCCCGATGTCATCCGGGCCGCGAAGGTCCTGGAGGCCGCGTGCGACCAGAGGAGCCTGGACGTGGCGACGGCCTCCGTCCGCCGGGCCCTGGAGGCCGCGGAGAAACCGCTGAAGCTGCGGAACGTGCCCGCCGAAGAGGAGATCGAGGAGATCCTGTGCCAGTGGCGGTTCGACCATTGCGCGGATCCGAGCCGTATCTGGCGTGGCTCTGCCGGCCCGAAGATTCGATGGACGCTGGAGAGGCACTTTCCCAAGCGCCCGGACTTCCCCGCCGCCTTCATCCACAAGGCTCTCGAACGAGAGGTGAGGGCCAAGGACAAGGATGTGTTCAGGGACGCGACACACTCGAACACCGTGGTCAGGGTCCCGGGTTTCGACCGGCCGGTCGTGGTACGGCGCAAACTGGCCGAGGCCCCGAGGACCGGAGGAAGCCATGTCGGTGAGCACACAGTGCTGAGGGCCATCGAGGAGTCGGGTGCGGCGGTGGCGGTACCGCGTGTCCTGGCGGTCGGCGCGACCCGGCCGTATTACGAGTTCGCCATCCACACGTACGAGGCACCGCGAGGAAACGTGCCTCCGCATCATTCGGTGGGGTGGCTCTCCCCGCAACAGGCGAACGCGCTGATCGACCAGTGTGCGGCCCTGACCGAGGTGGACACCCGCCGGCTCGACCCGGTGGCGTGCGAGAAGGGCTTCGACTTCTTCGGCTGGGCCAAGGGCCAGCTGGTCGACATGGTCAGCCAACTGCCGACGAGGTCACGGCAGTTGGCCGAGAAGCTCGGCCTGCCCGATGCGGAGGCGCTGCGCGAGATCATGCGTCCATGGACGGTGAGCCACCGGAAGCCCGCTCTCGTGCACGGGAACCTGAGCCTGTTGAATCTTGTGCCCAGTGACCACGACCTGGAACTGACCATCGTCGGCTGGGACATGGCGCTGGTGGGTGACCCTCTGTACGACCTGATCCGGCATCTGTATCTGGCGGGCAGCAGCTCGGGTATCCGCGAACTCATGATCGACCGCTGGAGGCGCCGGCTGGATCCCCAGTTCACGACGAACATGGTCGACGACTGGCCTGTCTACTGGAACATGGAGGTCGTGCGTTCCGCGTACGTCGAACTCGACCGCGTGGTGGCCGGAGAGGCCGCCAACGCCTTCAGTGGCCGTCGCACCGAGGACTCGTACGCATGGATCCTCGGGGCGGCCACCCGCGCACTCGGCCTGAGACCACCCCGACCGGTGAACCCGCTCCTCTTCTCCGCGCTGCGCTAGTCCTCTTGGTCGGGAATTCTGTTCAGATGGCCCGTGAGGCGTTCGAGGATCTCGTCCGTGCCGTGGCCTGCGTCCGGGCGCAGGGCTTGGGATCGGCGCTCCATGCGGCGATCCGGCACCGCGAAGCCCATCCCTCCAGCGCCGCCCGCGCATGCCGTGGTGCGTAGGCTCACCCTCATGGCAGGAACCGGGCTGCGCGAGCGCAAGAAGCGGCAGATGTATCAGAACGTGTCCGACATCGCGATCGGGCTCTTCCTCGCGAAGGGCTTCGACGCGGTCTCCGTCGCGGAGATCGCCGCCGCGGCTGGCATCTCCAAGCCGACGCTGTTCCGGTACTTCCCGGCCAAGGAGGACCTCGTCCTGCACCGCTTCGCGGACCACGAGGACGAGGCGGCGCGGGTGGTCCGGGCGGCGGCCGGTGCCGGTACGGAGGCGGGGACGGAGGCGTTGTCGCCGGTCGACGCGCTGCGTCGGCACTTTCTCGACGGGTTGCGCCGAGAGGACCCCGTCACCGGCCTCAACGGCGCCCCCGGGGTGCTCGCCTTCCACCGGCTGCTCTACGGCACGCCGTCGCTGGTCGCGCGGGCGTACGAGTACCAGCAGCGGTCGGAGGCCGTGCTCGCCGTCGCCCTCGGTGACACCCTGGCGGCCCGGCTCGCGGCCGGTCAGATCGTCGCCGTACAGCGGATCCTCGCGCAGGAGAACTGGCGGCGGATCGCGGCGGGGGAGAGCGTGGCGGCGGTACGGGAGGACGCGTTCGCGGCGGCGGAGGAGGCGTTCGGGCAGTTGGCGGCGGGGCTGCCGTGGCTCGCCACCACCCCTGAAAGTATGTAACTCGGTTACGTTATTTTGGTGGAGTACGTCGTCACCGATGCAGGGCGTGGCCGTAAGGCGCCGGTTCGGCCGGGTGCCCGGCAGCAGGGGTGACTCCACCGACCTGACCGGTCTGGAGGGCGAGCACCTCACGCTCACGCTCACGGGTGCGGGTGCGGGTGCGG
>NZ_LIQQ01000199.1 GCF_001418565.1 Streptomyces graminilatus
GGAAACGACATCCTCGGCTCCCGCCTACTCCCCCCGTCGGGGCGTTGCCCGAAGTGCCGGGCACGGATCGGGCCGCCCGCCGGCTCAGTGGAGCTGATGGCCGCTGCGGCGTTCACCGGGATCGCCTTGGGCGGCGCGAGCGGGTGGCTGGCCGCGGCCCAGTACTGGCTCGCCGCCTGTGGAGTGGCCCTCGCCATGATCGACCTTGCCGTTCAGCGTCTTCCCGACGTCCTCACCGTTCCGGCGTGCGCCGGAACGCTCCTGCTGCTCACGGGCGCCGCTCTGGCCGGCGAGCCGGGCGGGTTCGGCCGCGCGGCTGCCGCGACCCTCGTCGTCACCGCCGCCTTCCTGCTCCTGTCGCTTCCCTCGGGCATGGGCCTGGGGGACGTGAAACTCGCGCCCGCCATCGGCGCGCTCCTGGGCTGGAACAGTTGGCAGAACGTCTTGTGGGGGACCACCGCGGGCTTCTTCGCCGGGCTGGTGTTCGCGGGTGTCTTGCTGACCGCCGGACGCAACCGCCGCGCTCAGGTCGCCTTCGGCCCGTTCATGATTATTGGTGCGCTCGCCGTGTCCGTCGCGACCGGCTGAACGCCGACCGCATATACCGGAAATTGATCTGCCTGTAATTCCACTTCCTGAGGTCCTAATTCCGGAAAAGCCACTACCTGGCGACTCATTTCCGGAAGGTCATCTTGCGGAACAGATCGGGCCTGGCCAACTCCCCTTTACTCAAAGAGGATCGGCCCGGGAGCAGCGACATTCGTTGTCACGTTCCTGATTTCTCGCCCGGATTCACCGCGCTGCTCCGGCAGCGCGGTTCTCGCCCCTGAGGAAGCAGATGCGACCTGTAATTCGCCGGACCGCGACCGCAGCAGCCGCTACGGCTGTGCTGGTCGGGGGGCTCGCCGCGACGGCCTCTCCCGCCTCCGCGGTCGGCTCCAGCGCGTGCACCCGCAACGACAAGAACCACAGCGTATGGGGCCCCAACCTCGAATGGCCGGCCATCCGCACCGGCCCCGGCGTGGCCTACAAGAAGAAGGGCCAACTCGACTCCGCCGGCGAGTTCTACGTGGAGTGCAGCGCCAAGAACAAGTACGGCAACCGCTGGTACTACGGCGAGAGCCTCAGCAGCAGCTCATACGGCATGAAGGGCTGGGTCTCCGGCGCCTGGTTCGACTAGCACCACCGCGCGCCGCCCCCGCGACGCGCCCTTCGACCGCTCCAGCATGGAGCGTCCGGCCCCATGCACCGTGACCTGATCGCGGCCAGCTCTTGTCAGGCCTCGGCGGCGCCGGTGTCCGGCGCCGCGCCGTGGGCCATCTCTGCGCCTTCAGCCGAGGCCCCCCACTGCCCATCAACACCCCATTGTGGAGTTTTCTCACATGTCTGCACGCCGCATAGCCGTGCTCGCGGCCACCGCGACCGCTGTCGCCCTGCCGCTGCTGTCCGCTCCAGCGGCCACCGCGGCGCCGGAGTCGGCCGCTACCGCACTGCCCGCATCGTCCTGCACCAGCAACCCCTACCTCCCGTGGGCGGTCCACGGCACCAACGCCGTGACCATCCGTTCGAAGGCCAGCGCCAAGTCCACCGCTCTCGGCGTCCTGTACAAGAGGCACAAATTCAAGGTGCACTCGTACACCAAGGGTCAGAAGTGGGTGAATATCACCGACAAGAACACCGGTGTCCGCGGCTGGGTGTCCGGCAAATATGTCTACCGCGATGTCAAGATGTGCCTGGACTAACCAACCGCAGATCACGGTGCCCAGCAGCCCGCCGACCGGGTCCGTGCTCGCTCCCGAGCGCTGACGGCACGCCCGCACTGCGGAAACGACATCCTCGGCTCCGGCCCGCTCCCCGCGCTTCCGTCGCCGCGGCGGTGTCCGAAGTAAAGGGCGCGGCTCGGGCCTGCTGACGAGCCTGCGGCGCTGATTGCCACTGCGGCGTTCACCGCGATCACCTTGAGGGGCACGGTCGGGCAGCGCCAGCGACTGCGGCTCCGAGAGGTGCCAGGCCGGGCACCCCAAGCTGCGTCGTGTCACGACTGGTGGCGCGGCACCGCCGCCTCAGCCGCGCTCGGACCGGTCCGGCTGCGGCACTTCGGTCGCCTTGGCCTCGGCGACTTGCTGCCGTACATAGTCGGCGAGCTGGTGCAGCGATGCGGCAGGCACGTCGAGAAGATTCCCCCCGCGGGAGCAGGGATACAGATCGATGCCCTCCGAGCGCAGCTCACTCAGGGCACTGAGCGTCTCAATTCTCTGGACGGCCCTGTCGCACGCGATGTCGGTGAGGACCATATCGATGGGAAGACCCGCCAGATGGGCTCCGAGCTCACGCTGTTCCTGTGGAGTCAGGGAACGAGGGGCGAGGCCGTCCTCGGCGAGCGAAGCGAACCACGCGGGGGCCGGTCCGGAAACCCGCTCCAGATCCGCGCCCGCGCAGAGCAACGCCGTACGGAGCCGGGTCACCCGGGAGATGAGTGCGGCGTCGGCGGAGACCGGCACCGGAGCGTCTCGGTCGCAGGACATCCCCTGCGGCTCAGCAGGTGGGTGGTGCGGTGCAGAGTGAGCCGTCGCGGTGCGGAGCCAGCTGCGGAGTCCGGTGAACATTCTCTGGTTCCTGTCAGCTCGAAGAATCCGGAATACGTAATTCCGGATCGATGATGCCTGATCGATGGACCGGCTGAGAAGCGCATCCCTTGGCTCCCTTCCGCACATGGGGCGTGAAGAGTTGCCAGGAACCGCTCTCGTGAATTATCGGAAGGCGTACTTCCTGAAATTCGCGTTCCTGTTTTCCGGCTTCCGGACGGCCATCTGAGGGAAAGCATCGCCTCGGGGCCGGTGTTGGTCGGCCCTCTCTCCTCTCGTGCAGTCCGTGCCCGATACCGGAAGACAACGGCCTGGCCCCGAGGCGACCGGAGGCCTGTGTACGGAGGTCATCGCCGTCAAACGCGACGCCCCGAATGACCTTCTGGAAGAGATGCCGGCCCATGGCGCAGTCCGGTTCGAGAGCACACGGACGTCCTGCCCGGAACACCGACGTGCGGCACCGGCAGGCCGGGAGTCCCATGGAAACATGGCGACCACGATGTCCGTGTCCTTCGGCCTGGTCTCCGTGCCTGTCTTTCTCAGCCCGGCCACGGAGGATCATCGAGTCCGCCTCCACGAGGTTCACCGGGCTGACGCGCCGCATCCGTCACCGCCGCGTGTGCGACCTGGACGGGCAGGAGGTCGCCTACCAAGACGTCGCACGCGGGGTCGCTCTGCCGGACGGTACGACAGTCGTTCTCGACGACGCCGCGCTGGAGCGGCTGCCGCTACCGACGAAGCACGTGATCGAGGTGCTGGGGTTCGTCCCTGCCGACAGCATCGACCCCGTCTCCTACCAGCGTGCCTACTACGCCCGTCCCACCAGTTCCGCCGCCGAGCGGCCGTACGCGGTCCTCGTCTCCGCACTGGCCCGTACCGGTCTCGTAGGGGTGGCCAAGGCCGCCGTCACCTCGCGCGAGCGGCTGGCCGTGCTCCGTCCCCGGCTGGGGGTGCTGACGCTGCACACGGTGTTCTGGCCGGACGAGATCCGCGCGCCGGGGCCGGCCCCGGCGCAGCCGGTCACCGACCGGGAGCTGGAGCTCGCCGAGGTGCTGCTCACCCACTTGAAGGGTGTCGGCCCCGATGCCGTACGCGACGAGTACGGCGAGGCCCTGGACCAGCTCGTCGCCGCCGTGACCGAAGGCAGGGAGCTGGAGGCCCCACGTGCGCCGCGCGAGCCGCCGCAGGACCTGATCGCGGCGCTCGAGGAGAGCATCCGGGCCTCGCGGCGCGACGAACAGGCCTCCCGATGACGAAGGAGGTGCTGCGGGAGGCGGCCGCGCTGCTCCGGCGCCGCGCGGCGGAAGCCGCCGACTCCCCTGACGAGCGATGGATGGTGGACCAGGACGAGACGGGCGCGCTGGTCCTGGCCGCCTTCACGCCCGTCGACGTCGAACCGGGCGGCGTCGTCAGCGGGACCACCCTGGCCTCGTTCGCCTACCCGGACAGCCCCGACCGGCACACGCACGCTCGGGCCCTCGGGGCGGCGGCCCACACCGCCGCCCTGGATCCGCCGGTCGCGGTGCTGCTCGCCACGTGGCTGGAGGCCACGGCAGCCTCCGAGGACCGGGCCGGAGAAGCCGACCGTAGCGGGGCACTGGCGCCGCTGGTCGCGCCGGCCATCCCCTTCGCGCTCCTCTACCTGCGCAGGGAGAACTGAGTCCCTGCCAGGCGGTGCCGACTCCGGCCCGTCATGGTCAGGATCACGAGGCCGGGCAGCGGCGGCGCAGGTTGTGAGCCCATTCCCGGAGCGGGTCCTCAAGTACGAGGTTGTCGCCGCGGCCGACGGTCTGGAGCAGCATGGCGCACACCGTCGCCTCGGCGGCCAGCCCCGCCGTGCTGCCCAGGACGGGGAAGATCTCGCGAACGCGGGCGGCGACGTCCGGCTGCAGCAGCGAGTAGGCGTAGAGTATCGCGCCGTCGAAGCCCTCCGGAGCCAGGCCCCAGCTCTCCCAGTCCAGGATCCGCAGCGGCGGTGCGGTGAGGTTCGCCCAGTGCACGTCTCCGTGGGCGGTCGTCCAGCAGGGGGCGGCCGGGGGCTCGATGCCCACGAACTGGGGGATCGCGCGGTCCATGTACTGCTGCCGCACGGCAACACGGTCGGTGCCGAGCACCGCTACCTTCTCCAACACCTCCGTCAGGTCGGTCCACCAGGAGTCGGACAGTTCGAGGCCACGGTGCAGGACCGGGTCGTCGGACAGGACCGGTTGGTCGACGTAGGCCGACAGCTCTGCTCTGTACGCGGTGCCGTCGGCGACGGTTTCCCACAGGCCCAGCAGCGCAGGCCGGTGGCCGTCGAGGTCGCCGAAGACGCGCTGGGCGTCTCTGGCGCCGTCCCACAGCTTCCCCGACGCCTTGTCTGCCGGCGCGGACACCAATCGCAGCCACACCAGTGCGCCGGCTGCGGTGCGGGCCGGGACGCCCAGGGTTCGCCCGGCCCATCCCCAGAATTCGCCGGTCGGCTCCACGGTCACGGTCAACTCCTGCGCCGCACGCCAGTGGTGGGCGCGCATGCGCTGCTCGGCGATCGGGTCGGAAGGAGGCGAGTACACCGGTGTTCCCCCACAATCGGCGGCATCCAAGAGCGGACGGGGCAACCGCGGCGGCGGTCTGCCGCCAGTGTGGCGTGCCGGAGACCGTCCTGAGGTCCTGGATCACCCCTGGGCATGACGCGGCGTATACCTGTGCTGCGACCGACTCTGGCGGCTCAGGCTCACGAGCTTCGGTTCGGCCGCATCCAGAAGCTCGCCGCCGTGTCGACATCGCCGCGTCTCGCCCCGGCGGCTTCACCGGGAGGGGGCGCCCTCTCCCGGTGAAGCAACGACCGTCGAACGCGATGTCGGCGGCAACCGTGGCGAGGGCCGAGGACACCATGGTGCCGACGGTTCGCACCACGGCCTGGACTCGCCGATCCAAGCCCTTCCCATCAGTCCGGGCCCGGCTCGCGCTAACGCCTGACAGCACGTCACCTATCTGGCAAAAGTGGCGCTCTCCGGGCATCTCAACCGGTACCAGCACGGTTTGATTCGGAATCGGCGCACAGCATCAAGGGGATTCACCCCACCGGCTCTTAAGCCTCTACTGTTCCGCCTGGCACATGGAGAGACTGCCGACCTTCCCACACAGGAGCGGAACCGCTTGCTTGCGATGCGACCAGCCACGCCGGGGGACCGCTGGGCTCTCGAGGCGATGATCCAGGCCCGCTCAGACTGGATGAGGAACAAAAGACTGCCAAGCTGGCAAAGTTGGGCAAAACACGTATCGGAACTCGCAGCCAACTGCGCAGACCGATACGGCGACATGTGGGTCCTCGCCGAAGACCATGTCCGAATCGTCGGCTGTACCACCATTCTCAGGACGGCAGCCCCATGGGCCTGGACAGCAAATGAGGCCAGCGAACCCGCCTTCTACCTCAACTCCACCGTGACAGACCCGGCCGAACGAGATCGCAAACTGGGCACCCTTATCGCCAACTGGGCTGTCGACCACGCCGCCCGACAGAACATGAGATTCGTCCGCCGAGACTGCAACTCGCGGTCTCTCGCCACCTACTACGAGAAGCAGCAATTCACTATCGTTCACCGCCTTCCCCCGCGAGATGGCTGTACCGTCTACGCCTTGCAACGGGAAGCGCAGCGCATTCCGGAACTCGCCGGGTGGTTCGCCTCCGGAAACCTCTGCGCACGAGTAACACCGGCGACCTGCACGACGGTCGGCGGTGGCCACCACTAGCTGTGTTGCCCACCAGAACAAGCACGTCGATCTGTCGATCTGTTTCGTCTCAGTGCCGCACGATGGAGACGGTGGCGGCAGGGGCCGATCCTGGAACCAGGGCCCTGCTCACGGACGATGGCGGAGATGGCCTGTTCGAGCACCCGTGGTTTGCACATCACCGTCGGCCAGATCACTGGCCGGTCACGCCGCGCTCATCCCGCAGCAGGAGCGCGCTGAACTCGCCGTCGGCCCTCTCTTGTTGTCAGTCCAACCCTCTAGAATTCGTTCCACGGGTTCCCGAGGGTGCTGAACGCGCCGACCGGGATGCGGCAGGCACAGATGCACAAGCTGACACAGACGGGGAGCCGCATGCTGGAAGGCCGGTGGACGACGGTCACCGAGTCCGAGTATGAGCACGAGCGTCGCGGTCTTGAGGCGATCCGCAGGCGGCTGCCGGACGAGGAGCCGTGGCGCGCTTGGTCGAACTTTACGTTCACCGCGAGCAGTGGGCACGTACGGGAAGTCGATCTTCTGGTAGCTGCGCCGGCCGGGGTTTTCCTGGTCGAGCTGAAGGACTGGCACGGGTCGGTACACGGCGGCGGCAACGACTGGGTGCAGACCACGCCTGGCGGGACCCACCGGCGACACGGCAATCCCCTGCATCTGGCGAACCGGAAAGCCAAGGAACTGTCCGGTCTGATCAACGATGTCTCCGGTCGGCCCGGCGCCCGGCCGAAGGTCTGGGTGGGTGAAGCGGTCTGCTTCACCGATGACAAGCTCCGCGTGAACCTTCCGGCCGCCGATCTGAACGGCGTGTTCACGGTCAAGCAGGTCGTGGACATGCTCAGCGAGCCGCCGGGAGACGCCCGGCGCCGGATAACGGCTGAGACGTCTCGCCATGTCGACACGGCCCTGAAGAAGCTCGGCATCGCACCGATCCGCCGCCAGTACGAGGTGGGCTCCTATCTCCTGGAGGCGAAGGCGTTCGACTCCGGACCCACCTGGGCCGACTATCTGGGCCGCCACTCCCAGCTGCACGATCTGGCGCGGGTGCGGGTCTTCCTCAGTGAGCGCGGTGCCTCCGACGCCGAGCGGCGTTCGGTGGAGCAGGCCGCCGCTCGCGAGGCGCTGGTGCTCAGCCGGTTCCGCCACCCGGGCGCGGTGCAGCTGAAGAGTTACCTGCCGTCGGGGCATCCGGCCGGGCCGGCGATCCTCTTCGACTACCACCCGGAGACGCTGCGACTGGACGATTTTCTGGTGCAGCACGGGGAGCATCTGGACCTGAGGGGCCGGCTCGCGCTTGTGCGGCAGCTTGCCGAGACGGTGCGCTCCGCACACTCCCGCCGAGTCCATCACCGCACACTGTCGGCACACGCGGTGCACGTCATTCCGCGAGATCGCGGCCCGCGCGGGCGGGAGCTCGGCGAGGAACAGCGCTGGCTGAGTCCGTGGCCTCAGATCGCGGACTGGCAGATCGCCACCGGACAAAGTGCCAGCCGCGGTCGGCCCCTGACGCTGGCACCTACCAATGTGTCCGGGTTCCACGTCTCGGAGCAGGCTGATCCGTATCTGGCACCGGAGCTGAGAATTCCGAAGGCCGATCCGGTGCGCCTCGATGTGTACGGGCTCGGTGTCCTCACGTATCTGCTGGTCACCGGGCAGGCGCCGGGCGCGAGCCAGAGTGAGGTCATGGCCCGCCTGGAAGCCGGTGAGAGCCTGCGCCCGAGTGCCTTGGTTGACGGGCTCAACCCGGACATCGATGACTTGGTGGAGGCGTCCACCGCGTACGAACCGGGCCGGCGTCTGTCCACGGTCGACGACTTCCTGGAAATGCTGGAGTACGTCGAGCAGGCATTCGCCGAAAAGGACTCCGCCGGCGGGAACGCGGCTGCAGGTGCGGGCGGGGGCGGCGGGCCGGTATCGGAGACGGACGAGGACCGGGGCGAGCCGGAGAAGGACCCGCTCGAGGCGGTAGCTGGAGACGTACTGGCCGGGCGCTGGGAGATTATGCGCCGGCTCGGCACGGGATCGACCTCGCGGGCGTTCCTCGTGCGGGATCTCGCGGGCGAGCCGCGGCGCAGCGGCACCCTGCCGGTGGCTGTGCTGAAGGTCGCGCTGAGCGAGGCCAAGCACGGAGTCCTGGACCGGGAGGCCGAGGTCCTGGGCCGTATCCATCGGGATTCCAGCATCATCGCCCTGTACGAGCGGGAGCCACTCACTCTCGCGGGTCGCCGGGTAGTCGCTCTCGAATACGTGGGCGACAGCCGGGAGCTGAAGGAGCAGGACCGCGGCGACGGGAAGGGACCCAGGCGGCGTGAGGACACAGTCGCCCGCCAGCTGCGGGACAACGGCCGCCTGGGCATGGACCAGTTGGAGGCGTACGGGAAGTACCTGTTCGGCGCGGTGGAGCACCTGGAGGCGGAAGGAATCTGGCACCGCGACCTGAAGCCGGACAACATCGCGATCCGGATCCGTCCCAACAGCACCCGGCAGCTCGTGCTGATCGACTTCTCCCTCGCCGCATACCCGGCGAAGGAGATCGATGCAGGCACCGAGGGCTACCTCGATCCGTTCCTGGGGATCATCACGCGTGGCTCGTACGACGGTCACGCCGAGCGGTACGCGCTGGCAGTGACGTTGCACGAGATGGCGTCGAACGAGCTGCCCCGATGGGGCGACGGCGGGACCACAGCCCGGCAGACCGATTCGAAGGAGTGGCCGTACCCGCAGCTTGCGGCCGACGCCTTCGAGCCGGCGGTGCGCGACGGCCTGGTCGCCTTCTTCCGTAAGGCCCTGGCCCGGGACGTCAAGGACCGGTTCTCAGACCTGAAGCCGATGGAGCGTGCCTGGCAGGCGCTCTTCCTCGACGCGCAGCGGACCACCGCCCCGAGCACCGGGCACGGTAGGGCGGAGAGCGCCGTGGTCGCGCGGGAAGCCGGGCCGCAGATCGGACGGGAGGACGACGACGCGTCCGCCGAGCAGGTTCGTGACCAGCAGGCGGCGAGGGCCGACCTTACGACGCCTCTGTCCGTAGCGGGTCTGACGCTCTCCGCTCAGTCTCAGCTGTTCGCCATGGGGCTGAACACCGTCGGGGACGTGCTGGAGTACTCGGCGAGGAAGTTCCTCACCGCGCCGGGCATGGGTTCGCGTACCCGGGAGGAGATCCAGCGCCGGCAGAAGGAGTGGAATCTCCGCCTCGGCAAGGCGGCTCCCGCGCCATTGAGCGCAGAGGCCCGCAAGGCCGCCGGCCAGGAGATTGCCGAGCTGGAACAGGCGGTAGCCGAATCAGTCGAGGTCGGCGGCGGAGACGTCACCGACCCGCAGCTTCTGAGCGCGCTGAGCCTGGACGCGCTCGCCGCCCGCCTGGTGCCGAGGCCGTCCGGCGGCAGCGCCCGCTCCAACGCTAAGGAGAGGGAGGCCGTCCGGCTGCTGCTGCGGCTGCCCGACGAGGCGGGCAAGCTGCCCGAGGGCCTGGCGTGGGTCCGGCAGCGGGACGTCGCCGACGCGGTGGGTCTGACCGCGGGCCGTATCCCCCAGATCGTGAAGAAGGCTCGCGAGCGCTGGTACGAAGATCCGGCTTTGGGGCTGCTGCGCGAGCAGGTGGTGGAGCTTCTCGCCGAGCGCGGCCGGGTGGCCCCGGTGATCGAGCTTGCCGACGCGCTGATCGCCCTGCGCGGCACTCAGCACGTGGAGCGGCGTGACCGGAGGGCGCTCGCACTGTCGCTGCTGCGCGCGGCGGTGGAGCGGGAGAGCTATGACAACGAGTCCCCGCCGCTGTTCCGTTACTTCCATGCCCGGATGCCCAAGGGCGCCGTTCCTGTGCTCGGCTTGCTCGCCCTGGACGTCCGGGAGGGAGTGGACGGCCCCGACACCCCGACCCTGCCCGCCCTGCAGGACTACACGCTCAACCTGGGCACACGGGCCGACCGGCTCGCGGCGCTCGAATCCCTGCCGACGGCGAGCACGGTACTCACCGAACTGGACGCGGTGCGACGGCCGCCGGGCAGCCTGGGCTGGGACGAGCGACGCACCGCCGAGATCGCGGTCGCCGCCTCCACCCGGGCAGCCCTCACCCCGCGCTTGGAGATCTACCCACGCGACCTGGACCTGGTGCGCGCGCTGAGGATCACCCAGGCCGGTGTGGTCGCCGTGCAGCCGGGAGTCGAGGAGGAGCGACAGCCGGGCTTGACGGTTGACGCCCTGCACAAGCGGGTCGCCACTCGCTTCCCTGAGTTGGGCACCGACCCGCTAGCGCCACGCGACCTGCCCACGGGCAGCGCCCTAGTCCGCGACCTGAGACAGGCCGGCTTCGAGCTGAAGCTGGCCACCCGCTACGACAAGGTGCTCCGCCTCATCCCGGACCGCCCGTCCGGGGACGCCACCGTCGGGCTGACCTCGGCGAGCTGGGGCGCCTCGGCGGCGCGCCGCTCCGCCCCCACCCAGTACGACGCGGACACGGCCGTCGCCGCCGCAGTCAAGGCCGAACAGCGGCTCGCACACTCGGCACGGCAGGACGGCTTCCGGGTTCTAACGGTGCCCCAGAGGCGCGCCGAGGACGCGGTGCGGCGTCTGACCGTCGAGCCGTACGGGGCACGGCCAGTGTCGCTGACTGGACTCTTCGTGGAGGAACTGCGCGGCGTGGTCGGCGAGTCGGCCCGTCCGACCTGGGAGACCGTCCTCAAGGCAGACGCCGCCGAACCGGGCAGCCGGGCCCACCAGCAGCTGCGCATCCGTACCGACAAGGCATGGGGGCGCATCGAACCGAGGCTACGAGAGACGCTGGCAGAGGGGCACGGTCCGCTGCTCCTCACCGACACCGCGGTTCTCGCCCGGTACGACGCACTCGACCTGCTCGGCCGGCTCGCGGAGGAAGCGCGGCAGGGCGGCAGCCCGCTGTGGCTGCTCGTCGCCCAGTCCGACCCGGCGCGGGCGCCGCGGCTGGCGGGGCAGAGTGTGCCCTACCAGGCAGGGTTCGACGAGTGGATCGTCGTGCCCGACGCCTGGGTATCACGCAAACACCTCGCGCCGGACGCCTGACCCGCTTCCCTTCTGACCCGACCCTCCTCCGTCCTCTCCCTTTTCTCCACAGGAGCCGTTCGTGATCGACCGCAAGAGCCTCCTCGCCGACCTGCAAAAGCAGGTCAAGGCGGCAGAGACCGACCTTGAGCAGCAGGTCAAAGCCGTCCCCGAGGTCGGATCGCGGCTGCGCGACGAGTATGAGCAGGCCCGGAAGCTGGGCCGTACAGCGGCAACGTGGAATGCCTGGCTCGGCGAGCGGATCACCCAGGTCGCGGTGGCCTGGGTCCTCGGCACGGTCTTCGTCCGCTTCAGCGAGGACAACTGTCTGATCGCCGAGCCGTACATTGCAGCCCCCGACGTGGCCGGGCGGGAGACCGCCCAGGCGCGGTACGAGGAGTACCTGGAGAAGGACGCCGACCCGACGTACCGGGGATGGCTGGAGGCTGCGTTCGCCGAGCTGGGCGCCGGGCAGGCCGGGCGGCTGCTCTTCAACCGCGACCACAACCCGCTCTACCAGATCCCGCTCTCACACGACGGGGCGGGCGCGCTGCTCGCCTTCTGGCGGGAGCAGCGCGTCGGCGAGGGAGAGCTCGGCGGGGACGATGACGGCGGTGTCGGCGGTCCTGTTCTCGTACACGACTTCAGCGACCCGCTGAGCGAGGAAGGCACCGAGGGCTGGGACACCCGCTTCCTGGGCGACCTGTACCAGGATCTGAGCGAGGCGGCCCGCAAGACGTACGCGTTGCTGCAGACACCGGAGTTCGTGGAGGAGTTCATCCTCGACCGGACGATGACCCCGGCAGTGCGGGAGTTCGGCTTTGAAGAACTGAAGATGATCGATCCGACATGCGGGTCGGGGCACTTCGTGCTCGGGGCGTTCCGGCGGCTGGTGCGGATGTGGGCGTCGCAGCGACCCGAAGTCGGCCCGTACGAACGGGTGCGGGCGGCGTTGGAGTCCGTGCATGGGGTGGACCTCAACCCGTTCGCGGTTGCGGTGGCCCGCTTCCGGCTGCTGGTCGCGGCGATGGCTTCGAGCGGCATGCGGACGTTCGCAGAGGCGCGGCAGTACGAGTGGCCGATCCAGCTCGCGGTGGGTGACTCGCTGCTGCCGACGGAGCATCGGCAGGAGGGACTTTTCGGCGACGAGCAGCTGAGCCTTGGCGACAGTGTGGAATCGGGCGACGCCGAAGACCCGTACTACGCGCTGAGCACGGAGGACGTGTTCGAGTACCCGCAGATCCTGAACCGGGGCCGTTACCACGTGGTCGTGGGGAATCCTCCGTACATCACAGTCAAGGACAAGACACTCAACGAGCTGTATCGCAAGCTGTACGGCGCGTGCGCGGGTACGTACGCGCTGTCGGTCCCATTCGCGCAGCGCTTCTTCGAGCTTGCGGTTCGGGGCGAGGAGAAGTCCGGGCTCGGCTACGGCATGGTCGGCCAGATCACGGCGAACTCGTTCATGAAGAGGGAGTTCGGGACGAAGCTGATCGAAAGCTTCTTCCGGGATCAGGTCGAACTGACAGAGGTCATCGACACGTCGGGGGCGTACATCCCGGGGCATGGGACCCCGACGGTCATCCTCGTCGGCCGCCCGCTGGATTACACGGGCGCTCGCCGGGCCACCATCCGCACGGTCCGGAGCGTTCAGGGGGAGCCAGCGGCTCCGGAGAAGGCGGAGGATGGACTCGTCTGGCGGGCTATCACTCAACAGACCGACTCCCCGGGCTCCGAGAGCGACTGGATCAGCGTTCGCGACACGCGACGTGACGACCTGTCAAAGCATCCATGGAGTCTGGCAGGAGGCGCTGCACCAGACATCCTGAAGATCGTCGATAGCAGGGGAACGCGGCTGCGAACTGCGTCACAAGAACTCGGCTTGTCTATCGTTACTGGCGAGGACAACGCCTTTGGCTCGGTGAACACTGCTGCCGCGCGCCAGCGAGGTGCCAGGCCCACCGCTGTCGCCAATGGCGATGAGGTACGGGATTGGGGACTCACCGGCGCGACCTGGCTCACCAGCCCGTACGACCAGGATATGAAGCTCCTCGAAGGTGCAGAGATCGAGGACTTGCTGCGCTTCATGTGGCCACTGCGTCACGTACTGGAACTTCGCAAGCGCTTCAGTATCACGATGCTAGACAGGGGAATTCCTTGGATTTCATGGCGTGAGGTTTACGGCTCCCGCGTCAAGGCGCAAAAGTTGATCGTTTACGCAAAAGTTGCGACGCATAATCACTTCTACCTCCAGACTGGTCGGCTCCCCGTGAAGGACTCGGCGCAGGTAATCAAGCTCCGTGAGGACGCCACAGCGGAAGACCATCTGGCGCTGCTTGGGTTGCTCAACAGCTCCACGGCCGGGTTCTGGCTCAAGATGGTCAGTCATGACAAGGGTAGTCAGGGTGTGAACGAGGGCTACAAGTCGCAGGCGTGGGAGCGCTTCTACGAATTCACCGGCACCAAGCTCCAAGAATTTCCCCTCCCCGTCGACTACCCTGTCGCCCTCGCCACTGAGCTCGACGCCCTTGGCCAGCAGCTCTCCGCGACGACGCCCGCCGCCCTCGCCGCCGATGCCACCCCCAACGCTCCCGCCCTCCGCGCAGCCCAAGCCCGCTACGACTCGATTCGCGCCCGAATGATCGCCCTTCAGGACGAGCTGGACTGGCAGGTGTACTCCCTCTACGACCTGCATTCCGAGGATCTTCGCCTGCCTGATGCCTCCGCTGTTCCCGAACTCGCCCTCGGCGAGCGCGCCTTCGAGATCGTGCTGGCGCGCCGGGTCGCAGCCGGGGAGGCCAGTGGCGAGTGGTTCAAGCGGCACGGGTCCACGCCGATCACGGAGATCCCCGCGCACTGGCCCGTCGACTACCAGGCGCTCGTGCAGAGGCGGATCGAGGTCATCGAGTTGAACCGCGCCATCGGCATGTTGGAGCGTCCGGAGTACAAACGGCGCTGGTCTACCGACGGTTGGGACGCGATGCGGCAGAAGGCGTTGAAGTCCTGGCTGCTCAATCGGGTCGAGGACCGAGCGCACTGGTTCGACGCCAACGGCAACCCCACCGTCACCACCCTCGCCCGGCTCGCAGAGTCACTCTCCACAGACGAGGACTTCACCTCCGTCGCCGATCTATACGCGCCCCGGCAGGACCTTGCGAGGACCGTACGGGAGCTGCTGTCGGAGGAGCACGTGCCGTTCGTGTCCGCGCTGCGGTACAAGCCGGCCGGGCTGAAGAAGCGTGCCGACTGGGAGCAGGTATGGGAGTTGCAGCGGGAGCAGGACGCCGCGCCTGACGAGCCCGCCAAGCGGAGGGTCCGTGAACGGACGCCTGTGCCACAGAAGTACTCCTCGGCGGACTTCCTGAAGCCGAGCTACTGGCGTGCGCGTGGCAAGCTCGACGTGTCTAAGGAGCGGTTCGTGTCGTACGGCACGGTTAACGCGCAGTCGCCGGAGCTGTACGGGTGGGC
>NZ_LIQQ01000002.1 GCF_001418565.1 Streptomyces graminilatus
TCTGAAACCACGAACAACCCCATACTCATGACCATTGGTCTCGGGTGTGGTGCGGTTGAGTGTTTCATAGTGTTTCGGTGGTCATAGCGTGAGGGAAACGCCCGGTTACATTCCGAACCCGGAAGCTAAGCCTTACAGCGCCGATGGTACTGCAGGGGGGACCCTGTGGGAGAGTAGGACACCGCCGAACTCCTTTTATAGCTCCGGCTCTTGGGCATACCGCCCGAGGGCCGGAGCTTTTTTGCGTTGAGGTAGGGTCAGGGGGCATCGTTGGCTCATTTCCCACAGGAGGCTCCCGGGTGGAGGTCCAGGAGACCCGCGTCCAGACGGACCGGGTCCTCACCATCCCGAACATCCTCAGCATGGCGCGCCTCGTCGGCGTACCCGTCTTTCTCTGGCTGATCCTTCGGCCTGAGTTCGGTGGTCCGCAGAGCGACGGCTGGGCGCTCCTGGTGCTGATGCTGAGCGGGATCAGTGACTATCTGGACGGCAAGCTCGCGAGGCGCTGGAACCAGATCAGCAGTCTTGGCCGGCTCCTTGACCCCGCAGCCGACCGGCTCTACATTCTCTCGACGCTGGTCGGTCTCACATGGCGTGAGATTCTGCCAATCTGGTTGACCGCTGCACTGCTTGCGCGAGAGCTGGTTCTGCTGGTGATGGTGGGCGTCCTCAGGCGTCACGGGTATCCGCCACCGCAGGTGAACTTCCTGGGGAAGGCCGCCACGTTCAACCTGATGTACGCCTTCCCGCTTCTTCTGCTCAGTGACGGAAGCACGTGGCTCTCGTCACTCGCTGCTATTTTCGGATGGGCGTTCGCCGGATGGGGTACAACCCTGTACTGGTGGGCAGGAGTCCTCTACGTGGTACAAGTCCGCCGGCTGGTCCGCGCGGACGCCATGGCCGATTGAGCTCCCCGATTGGGCGACCGCAGTGGCTCGATGGCCCGCTTCGAAAAAGTGCGGGACAATCTGGACGGGTGAAGTCGGCTAGACCGTCTCTTCAAGGAGGACGCTTCCGACATGAAGGCCGTCGTGATGGCCGGAGGCGAAGGCACACGCCTTCGTCCGATGACCTCAAGCATGCCCAAGCCGCTCCTGCCCGTGGCCAATCGGCCGATCATGGAGCATGTACTGCGGCTGCTCAAAAGGCATGGGCTCAACGAGACAGTCGTCACTGTTCAGTTCCTGGCCTCGCTCGTCAAGAACTACTTCGGTGACGGTGAAGAGCTCGGCATGGAACTCACCTATGCCAACGAGGAGAAGCCACTCGGTACCGCCGGAAGTGTCAAGAACGCTGAAGAGGCGTTGAAGGACGACACTTTCCTCGTCATCTCCGGTGATGCTCTGACCGACTTCGATCTCACCGAACTCATCAACTTCCACAAGGAAAAGGGTGCGCTCGTCACCGTCTGTCTGACGAGGGTGCCGAATCCACTGGAATTCGGTATCACCATCGTCGACGAGGAAGGCAAGGTCGAGCGCTTCCTTGAGAAGCCGACCTGGGGGCAGGTCTTCTCCGACACCGTGAACACCGGTATCTACGTCATGGAGCCCGAGGTCTTCGACTACGTCGAGGCCGACGTTTCCGTCGACTGGTCCGGGGACGTCTTCCCGCAGTTGATGAAAGAGGGACGCCCGATCTACGGCTACATCGCCGAGGGGTACTGGGAGGACGTCGGTACGCACGAGAGCTATCTGAAGGCGCAGGCCGACGTCCTTGAGGGCAAGGTCGATGTCGAACTCGACGGCTTCGAGATCTCGCCCGGTGTGTGGGTCGCCGAGGGTGCCGAGGTACATCCCGACGCCGTGCTTCGTGGACCCCTCTACGTAGGGGACTACGCCAAGGTCGAGGCCGGTGCGGAAATCCGCGAGCACACCGTGGTGGGCTCGAACGTCGTCGTGAAGAGCGGGGCCTTTCTGCACCGGGCCGTGCTGCACGACAACGTGTACATCGGACAGCACAGCAATCTGCGAGGCTGCGTGGTCGGGAAGAACACCGACATCATGCGTGCGGCGCGGATCGAGGACGGGGCGGTCATCGGCGACGAGTGTCTCGTAGGCGAAGAATCGATCATTCAGGGGAACGTACGCGTATACCCGTTCAAGACGATCGAGGCAGGCGCCTTCGTCAACACCTCGGTGATCTGGGAATCGAGAGGGCAGGCGCATCTCTTCGGTGCCCGTGGGGTTTCCGGCATTCTGAATGTCGAGATCACCCCCGAGCTGGTGGTGCGGTTGGCCGGTGCCTACGCGACCACCCTGAAGAAGGGGTCCACTGTCACCACCGCCCGCGACCACTCCCGTGGTGCCCGCGCGCTGAAACGGGCGGTCATCTCCGCGCTGCAGACCAGCGCCATCGACGTACGAGACCTGGAGAACGTACCGCTGCCGGTGGCGCGGCAGCAGACCGCGCGGGGGAGTGCCGGCGGGATCATGATCCGGACGACGCCCGGTGTGCCGGACTCCGTCGACATCATGTTCTTCGACGGGCAGGGGGCCGATCTCTCGCAGGCGAGTCAGCGGAAGCTGGACCGGGTGTTCGCGCGGCAGGAGTACCGGCGGGCGTTCCCCGGAGAGATCGGGGATCTGCATTTCCCCGCCAGTGTGTTCGACTCGTACACCGGGTCGTTGCTGCGGAATGTCGATACGACAGGGATCGCAGAGTCCGGGCTCAAAGTGGTCGTGGATGCGTCCAACGGCAGTGCGGGACTTGTGCTGCCCAGTCTGCTCGGGAAACTCGGGGTAGATTCGCTGACCATCAATCCCGGTCTCGACGAGTCAAGGCCGACGGAGTCCGCGGATACCCGGCGGTCCGGAATGGTGCGACTCGGCGAGATCGTGGCGTCGGCGGGTGCCGCCTTCGGTGTGCGTTTCGATCCGGTGGGCGAGCGGCTTTCGCTCGTGGACGAGAAGGGGCGGATCATCGAGGACGACCGGGCGTTGCTCGTCATGCTCGATCTGGTGGCCGCGGAACGGCGCAGTGGGCGAGTGGCGCTGCCGGTCACCACCACTCGGATCGCCGAGCAGGTCGCCGCGTATCACGGGACCCAGGTGGAGTGGACGACCACCTCGCCCGACGATCTGACCCGGGTCGGGCGTGATGAGTCGACCATCTTCGGCGGGGACGGGCGCGGCGGTTTCATCGTGCCCGAGTTCAGCAGTGTCTTCGACGGTTCGGCGGCCTTCGTACGGCTCATCGGGCTGGTCGCGCGGACGCAGCTCACGCTCAGCCAGATCGATGCCAGGATTCCGCGAGCGCATGTCCTGAAGCGGGATCTGGCGACTCCCTGGGCCGTCAAGGGGCTTGTCATGAGGCGGGTCGTTGAGGAGGCCGGGGAGCGATTCGTCGACACCACCGACGGGGTGCGGGTGGTCGAGACCGACGGGCGCTGGGTGATGGTTCTGCCCGACCCGGCGGAGGCTGTCACGCATCTGTGGGCCGAGGGGCCGGACGACGCCTCCGCCCAGGCGCTGCTCGACGAGTGGTCCGCCGTCGTGGACGGCGCCGGGCGCTGAACCGACGTACACGCGCGCGTGCCGGGCGGGAGTTCCCCTATAGGGGCCCGTCCGGCATGCCGGTGGGGCCGTTCGGAGGCAGTGGTCGCGACGTGGGACGATGTGCGGCATGCCGCAGCAACCCCCCGTTCGGAGCATCCCCACGAGCCGTTCCCGCCCGGACGCGTCCATGTCGCTGCTCACCAACGTCATGGACCACAGCCTCGACGAGGGGTACGCCGAGGCCGCCGAGCGCCGGAAGGCGGCGGGTGACGGCGGGCTGCCGAAGCCGCTGAGAGCGAAGCTGGGCCTCGCCGCTGGTCTGGTGCTCGCCGCTCTCGTGGTGACCGTGGGGGCGGCCCAGGCGCGGATAGCGGCGCCCGTGATCGCCAAGGAGCGCGGCGAACTGATCGACCGCATCAACCGTGAGACCGAGTCCGCCGACAAGCTGGAGAAGACGGTCGACGGGTTGCGGGACGATGTGAGCGCGCGGCAGCGCGCGGCGCTGAAGTCGGGGGGCGGCGGCGAACAGGCCGACCTGGTGGGCATCCTGTCCGGGGCGACCGAGGTGCACGGGCCGGGTGTCAAGCTGGTCGTGGACGACGCGAAGGAAGCCGACAGTGGTGGCGGCGGGAACCCGCGGGAGACCTCCGGATTCTCCGACACGGGGCGGGTGCGCGACCGGGACATGCAGCGGGTCGTGAACGGGCTGTGGCAGTCGGGTGCCGAGGCAGTCGCGATCAACGGGCAGCGGCTGACGGCACTGTCGGCGATCCGGGCCGCGGGAGACGCGATACTGGTCGACAACAAGCCGCTCGTGCCGCCGTACACGGTGCTCGCGGTGGGGGACGGCAAGCGGCTGAGCACCAGGTTCCAGGACAGCGCGGACGGACTGTATCTGCACGCGCTGCAGCAGAACTTCGGCATCCGGACCAGCATCTCCGTGGAGAGCGACCTCCGGCTGCCGGCCGCACCGAGCGTGATCGTACGTACAGCACAGCCGAGAACAGAGAAGGGCACATCGTGATCGCGGTACTGGGCCTCGTCGTGGGCGTCGTGGCTGGATTGTTGGTTCGGCCCGAGGTGCCGGCGGTCGTCGAGCCTTACCTTCCCATCGCCGTAGTCGCGGCCCTGGACGCCGTGTTCGGCGGTCTGCGGGCCATGCTGGACGGCATCTTCGTCGACAAGGTCTTCGTGGTGTCGTTCCTGTCGAACGTCGTCGTGGCCGCGCTGATCGTCTTCCTCGGCGACAAGCTCGGCGTCGGCGCGCAGTTGTCCACGGGTGTCGTCGTGGTTCTCGGTATCCGTATCTTCTCCAATGCCGCGGCGATCCGTCGGCACGTGTTCCGGGCCTGACGCCGATGAGTGACAACGGCAAGAACGACGCGGGCGACAAGCACCGCGAGGCGGGCCGGAAGCCATTGCGCGAGGAACTGCCGCAGGAGGTCCCCGCGACCCACGCGGAGGCCTCGTCCGAGCAGGTCCCGGACGTACCGGCCGCGGTTGCCGACGAGGCGACCGAGCCGTCCCTGACCGGCCGTCAGCGGCTCGCGAAGGGGCTGTGGCCGCCGCGGGTGACCCGGGCCCAACTCATCGTCGCCCTGCTGCTGTTCGGGCTCGGATTCGGGCTGGCGGTGCAGGTCGCGTCCACCAGTGACAACGACGGTGCGCTGCGCGGTGCGCGTCAGGAAGATCTCGTACGCATTCTGGATGAACTGGATGACCGTACTCAACGTCTTGAAGACGAGAAGAGGGGTCTCGAAGATCAGCGGACCGAGTTGGAGAACAGCTCGGACCAAGCTGAGGAGGCCCGTAGGCAGACGGTCGAGAAGGAGCGGCAACTGGGCATCCTGGCGGGCACGGTGGCCGCGCAGGGGCCCGGGATCACGCTGACCGTCGAGGACACGAAGGGAAAGGTCGAAGCCGACATGCTGCTCGACGCGATCCAGGAGTTGCGTGCGGCCGGCGCCGAGGCGATCCAGGTCAACGGTGTACGGGTGGTCGCGGGGACCTACCTGGCGGACGAGGACGGTGGTGGGGTGAGCGTCGACGGGAACAAGATCGACGCGCCCTATCGTTTCAAGGTCATCGGCAAGCCCCAGGATCTCGAACCGGCGCTCAACATCCCCGGAGGTGTGGTGCAGACCCTGGAGAAGGAGCAGGCCACCGTTACCGTGGAGCGGGCGGCCAAGATCGTTGTGGACGCCTTGCGGGCGGCGAAGCAGCCTGACTACGCTCGGTCGTCCTCCCAGTGAACCGGGGGTGCATGGGGGCTGTCCGGGGAGGGCATGAGGTTGCGGGGGGTCGGCGCACCGAATGGGTGGTGCGTGGTGGAAACTGTCAGGTGGCGGCGGACGTTGTGAGGATGTCCGGGTCGACCGGTAGATGCAGTCAGGGTTCGTCCTGCCCCACGGGCGGGTCTGTTTCGGTCAAGGGGAATCGCCCGTGAAGTTGTTTGCGAAGTTGTTCGGCAAGAGCGCGCGAGAGGGCAGCGGCGACAACGCGACGGCCCGCCATCGCGCGGAGCCCGACGCGGACGGTCAGCGTCCGTTGTTCCGGGATCAGATCGGCGGTCCGGGCGGTGACGTTCCGGGAGGTCAGGGGGCGGCGTCTGTTGACCCTGCCCAGTCAGGGCGCATAGGTTTCGGGGAACCGTCAACCTCAGGTACGGGTGGAGAGTTTTCCTCCGGTCCGTATGCGTCCAATGCCCCGGCGGGGCAGCCGCGGCAGGAGGATCCATCGATGTCGGCCCTGGTGTGTACGAGGTGCGGTAACCGCAACGCGGAGAACAGCCGTTTCTGCTCCAACTGCGGCGCGCCGCTGCGGCCCGGGGTAACCCCCGAGCGGCCGTCGGAAACGACGTCGACGATCTCCATCTCCGGCATCGAGGCGTATGACGCCGAGGTCACCGGTCAGACGCAGATGCCGATGCTCTCGCCCGAGGCGCAGGCAGCGGTGGACGCGTTGCCGCTCGGATCGGCGCTGCTGGTGGTGCGCCGTGGCCCGAACTCCGGCAGCCGCTTCCTGCTGGACGGTGACCTGACCACGGCCGGGCGTCATCCGCAGAGCGACATCTTCCTGGACGACGTCACCGTGTCGCGCAGGCACGTCGAGTTCCGGCGCGGCCAGGACGGCATGTTCACGGTCGCCGACGTGGGCAGCCTCAACGGCACGTACGTCAACCGTGAGCGGATCGACCAGGTCGCCCTGTCGAACGGTGACGAGGTGCAGATCGGCAAGTACCGGCTGGTGTTCTACGCGAGCCAGCGGGGTTACTGACCCTCCTCCGGACTGAGTCCGGGGGGACTCCCAGGGAAGGTCCATGCTTCAAACACCGAGCGGCGGTGCCGGGCACGGCATCGCCGCCGCGGACAGTGGGCTGATGAGCATCGGCACAGTGCTGAACGCGCTGCGCGACGAGTTCCCCGAAGCCACCATCTCCAAGATCCGTTTTCTGGAGTCCGAGGGGCTCATCGAGCCGCAGCGGACCCCGTCGGGGTACCGGAAGTTCAGTCCGGGGGACGTGGAACGCCTCGCCCAGGTCCTGCGAATGCAGCGGGACCACTATCTGCCGCTCAAGGTGATCAGGGAGTACCTGGACGCCATGGAGCGCGGCGAGGCCGTCCCGCTGCCCAGCGTCGGCCGCCAGAAGGACGGCGAGCCGGTTCTGGAACCCGAACAGCCCACCGCGGCCCGGATCGGTCGCGCCGAGCTGCTGGCCGCCGCCGGGATCGGTGAGGCCGAACTCGACGAGTGGCAGTCGTACGGGCTGGTCGCGCCGCTTCTGGACGGGGCGTACGACGCGGAGACGGTCACCGTGGCGGCGCTCGTCGCCGAGCTGGGGCGGTTCGGGATCGAGCCGCGGCATCTGCGGGTGATGAAGACCGCCGCCGAGCGCGAGGCCGGCCTGGTCGACCAGGTGGTCGCCCCCCTCAAGCGGCACCGCAATCCGCAGACCAGGGCCCTCGCGGAGGCCCGCAGCAAGGAACTGTCGGGGCTCACGGTGAAGCTGCACGCGGCCCTGGTGCGGATCGCGCTGGGCGGGCGGCAGCCCTGAGAGTGCCGGGTCGCCGCGTCGCGTGGGCTCGGTGCCGGAGGGCGGATCGGTCGCCTGTTCCGTGCCCGACTACCCAAACATCCCGGGCACGGCCTAGGGTTGCTGTGTGAACGAGCTCGATGTCGTAGGTGTCCGGGTCGAAATGCCCTCCAACCAACCGATCGTGCTCCTGCGTGAAGTGGGAGGCGACCGTTACCTTCCCATTTGGATCGGACCGGGTGAGGCGACGGCCATCGCCTTCGCCCAGCAGGGCATGGCCCCCGCACGACCGCTGACCCACGACCTGTTCAAGGACGTGCTGGAGGCCGTCGGCCAGGAGCTCACCGAAGTGCGCATCACGGATCTGCGCGAAGGTGTCTTCTACGCGGAACTGGTGTTCGCCAGCGGAGTCGAGGTGAGCGCCCGCCCGTCCGACGCCATAGCGCTGGCGCTGCGTACCGGTACGCCGATCTACGGCAGCGACGGAGTGCTCGACGACGCCGGGATCGCGATCCCGGACGAGCAGGAGGACGAGGTGGAGAAGTTCCGCGAGTTCCTCGACCAGATCTCCCCCGAGGACTTCGGGACCAACAGCCAGTGAGTCACGGGTCAGTGACCCAACAGTCATGAGCCACCAGTCGGTGAGCCGCGACGGCGACGGCTGACGAGGCTCGGCCACCCCGTGGATCCGCTGGTCGGAGGTGCCGGGTGCGGTTGCCCGAGAGGTCGCCGATGATGGCAATTGCCAGCGGCGTGTGAGAGCGTCCTGCGGCCCACTCGGAGCACATTCGGCTAGCCTTTCCCCGCGGTGGGGTACGGGAAACCACTCCTAGGGTGATTATCACTAGGCGTGCCTAGTGTGGCGATCGTTGACGCACCCCTGGTGACTGCCTACCGTCGAGAAGGCAGTTCAAGGACGGAGGTCGGCGTGAGAAGCAGCGGCGACGGTACGGCTGGGGGTGCCCCCGGACGCGGTCTGGGGGAGAGCGGCCCGTACCCTCCCCCAGACTCTCGGCTACGCTCAAGCTGGGGGGACCCCCATCACGGCAGCGCGGCCGATCACGTTCCGCGGCGGCCGACGGCTGTGACAGGCGGCGGAGGGGCGACTTCCATGGCGTCCGAGGAGATCGGCTACCGCGGCCCGACGGCATGCGCGGCGGCCGGTATCACCTACCGGCAGTTGGACTACTGGGCGCGCACCGGTCTGGTCGAGCCGAGCGTGCGGCCCGCCCATGGATCGGGGACGCAGCGGCTCTACAGCTTCCGGGACGTTGTGGTCCTGAAGATCGTCAAGCGCTTTCTCGACACCGGTGTCTCGCTGCAGAACATCCGTACGGCCGTCCAGCATCTGCGGGCGTGCGAGTTCGGTGACCTGGAGCGGCTGACGCTGATGAGCGACGGCGCGACCGTCTACGAATGCACCTCCCCCGACGAGGTGCACGCCCTGCTCCAGGGCGGGCAGGGCATTTTCGGCATCGCCGTCGGTGTGGTGTGGCGGGACGTGGAAAGCGCTCTCTCGCAGTTGCACGGGGAGCGCGTGGACACCGGCGAGACGCTCGTCGGGCACAACCCGGCGGACGAACTGGCACGCCGGCGCAACCGGGCGGTCTGAGCGGCCCCCGGGCCTCCGGGGCATTGTCAGTGGCGTAGGGCAGCATCGGTAATGTGAGAAACGCGCCCACGATCCTGCATCTCGACATGGACGCCTTCTACGCCTCGGCGGAGCAGGCGTCCAAGCCGAGCCTGCGCGGGAAGGCCGTCGTGGTGGGCGGGCTCGGGCCTCGCGGAGTGGTGGCCACGGCGTCGTACGAAGCGCGGGTCTTCGGGGTGCACTCCGCGATGCCGATGGCACAGGCGCGCAGGCTCGCGCCGAACGCCGCCTATCTCGTGCCGCGGGGAGGGTTCTACAAGTCGATCAGCGAGCAGGTCATGGGGCTCCTGCACGCGCTGTCGCCCCTTGTGGAGCCGCTGAGCATGGACGAGGCGTTCGTGGACCTGGAGGCGGGCGGGGCGGCCTGGGACGAGACGTCGGCGCGGCTGGCCGGGATCAGGCTGCGCGCGGACATACGGGCGGTCACGGGGCTCACGGGATCGGTGGGGCTCGCCGCCTCCAAGATGCTCGCGAAGATCGCCTCGGAGCAGGCCAAGCCGGACGGGCTGGTGGTGATCGAACCGGGCACCGAGCGGGCACTGCTCGGGCCGATGCCGGTGCGGACCCTGCCGGGGGTCGGCCCGGCGACCGGGGACCATCTGCGGCGGGCCGGGATCAGTACGGTCGACGAGCTGGCGGAGGCGGGCGAGGACGAGCTGGTACGGCTGCTGGGGAAGGCGCACGGGCACGCGCTGTACGCGATGGCGCTGGCGCGTGACGAGCGGCCCGTGGTGGCCGAGCGGGAGGCCAAGTCCGTGTCGGTCGAGGACACGTACGACGTGGACATCCATGACCGGGGCCGGGTGGGGACGGAGGTGCAGCGGCTGGCGGACCGGTGTGTCCGTCGGCTGCGCGGTGCCGGGCTGTCCGGGCGGACCATCGTCCTCAAGGTGCGCAGGTACGACTTCTCCACGCTGACCCGGTCCGAGACGCTCCGCGGGCCCACGGACGACCCCGGGGTGGTGCGGGAGGCGGCTGCCCGGCTGCTGGATGCGGTGGACACGACGGGGGGTGTGCGGCTGCTCGGGGTGGGGGTCACCGGTCTCGCCGACTTCACGCAGGAGGATCTGTTCGCGCAGGCCGCCGGGGAGCTGGCGGCGCGGGAGGCGGCGGCGCCCGATCCGGTGGAGGAGGCTGAGCACGAGAGTGCTGAGCAGCGGCGGGAGGAGCCGCCCGCCGAGCGCCACTGGACCACCGGGCACGACGTACGGCATGCCGACTTCGGGCACGGGTGGGTGCAGGGGAGCGGGCTCGGGCGGGTGACCGTCCGGTTCGAGACGCCGCAGTCGGAGCAGCCGGGGCGGGTGCGTACGTTCCGGACCGACGATCCCGCGCTGGAGCCGGCGGATCCGCTGCCGTTGGTGGCACCCGCGCCGCGAAGACCCGACGGCCCGGACGAGGAGTCGCCCGATCGGGAGTCGCCCGATCAGGCGTCGTCCGTACCCGCGAGCCTGCCGAAGTCGTGGTCGGGGAACGGGAGCGGGGGAGCCACGTCGAGGCCGTAGTGGTGGTAGAGCTGGAGTTCCTGCTCGGGGGAGAGGTGCCGACCCACGCCGAAGTCGGGAGCGTCCTTGATCAGGGCTCGCTCGAAGGGGATGCGCAGGGTGCCGTCGACCAGTTCGCTGGGCTCCAGTGGCACAAAGGCGTCCCTGCTGAACAGGCCTGTCCTGATGGCCGCCCACTCAGGCACTCCCGTCGCGTCGTCGAGGTAGATCTCGTCGATCGTGCCGATCTTGGTGCCGTTGCGGTCGAAGGCCTTGCGGCCGATCAGGTTGCGCGGATCAATGTCGGTCTGCACGGCGCCTCCGTATGGTCGCGACTCATCCGTAAGCACTACAAAAGAGTACTTCTGTGATGGCGGCCACTCGAAGGTGTGTGCGTGGAGCCCGCTGATAGGCTGGCCAGTGGCTGCTGACCCCGTGCGGGAGAGTCCTCCGGAACCTCGGAGGGCGCCGAAGGAGCAAATCCTCCCCGGAATCTCTCAGGCCCATGTACCGCACGGACGAGGTCACTCTGGAAAGTAGAGCGGGTGCCTACGGCGCACGTTCTCACCGACGGTGAAAGCCGGGACGTCAGCTGTTTGGCGTACCGGTGAAGCTCTCAGGTTGAGATGACAGAGGGGGAGGCCGTTCGGGCACCCGTGTCGTGGTGCCCCTCGAAGGTCGCGACGACCAGGAGGCCTCCGCAATGACCGCCCACCGCACTCCGCTCGCCGTACTCGAACAGGGCACGCCCTTCGAGCGGCGTCACATCGGGCCCGACCACGAGGACCGGGCCAAGATGCTCGCGCACGTCGGCTACGGCTCGCTCGACGAGCTGACGGCCGCCGCGGTCCCTGACGTGATCAGGAACGCCGACGCCCTCGACCTGCCGGGCGCCCGGACCGAGGCCGAGGTGCTGGCCGAGCTGCGGTCGCTGGCCGACCGGAACCAGGTACTGGGTTCCATGATCGGGCTCGGGTACTACGGGACCTTCACCCCGCCGGTCATCCTGCGGAACGTGATGGAGAACCCGGCCTGGTACACCGCGTACACGCCCTACCAGCCGGAGATCTCGCAGGGGCGCCTCGAGGCGCTGCTGAACTTCCAGACCATGGTCGCCGACCTCACCGGCCTGCCCACCTCCGGAGCCTCGCTGCTCGACGAGGGCACCGCGGCCGCCGAGGCGATGGCCCTGTCGCGGCGCATGGGCAAGAACAAGAAGGGCCTCTTCCTCGTCGACGCGGACGCCCTGCCGCAGACCATCGCCGTGATCGAGACGCGGGCCGAGCCGACCGGCGTCGAGGTCGTCGTCGCCGACCTGAGCGCGGGCATCCCGGACGACATCGCCGGGCGCGAGATCAACGGTGTGCTCCTCCAGTACCCGGGCGCCTCCGGTGCCGTACGGGACCTGAAGCCCGTTGTCGAGCAGGCGCACGCGCTTGGTGCCGTGGTCACCGTCGCCGCCGATCTGCTGGCCCTGACCCTGCTCACCTCGCCCGGTGAGCTCGGCGCCGACATCGCGGTCGGCACGACCCAGCGGTTCGGTGTGCCGATGGGCTTCGGCGGGCCGCACGCCGGATACATGGCCGTGCGCGAGCAGTTCGCGCGCAGCCTGCCCGGGCGGCTCGTGGGTGTCTCCGTGGACGCGGACGGCCACAAGGCGTACCGGCTCGCCCTCCAGACGCGCGAGCAGCACATCCGCCGCGAGAAGGCCACCAGCAACATCTGCACGGCCCAGGTCCTGCTGGCCGTCATGGCGGGCATGTACGCCGTCCACCACGGGCCCGAGGGGCTGCGGACCATCGCCCGCCGCACCCACCGGTACGCCACGATCCTCGCCGCCGGGCTGACGGCGGGCGGTGTCGAGGTCGTCCACGGGGCCTACTTCGACACGCTCACCGTGCGGGTGCCCGGGAAGGCGGGGGAGGTGGCCGCCGCCGCGCGCGAGCACGGGGTCAATGTGCACCTCGTCGACGCCGACCGGATCTTCCTGTCCTGCGACGAGACCACCACGCGGGCCCAGCTGGGCGCCGTATGGACGGCGTTCGGGGTCGACGGCGACATCGAGGCGCTCGACGCCGACGCCGGGGACTCGCTGCCGGAGGCGCTGCTGCGCACCGACGAGATCCTCACCCACCCCGTCTTCCACCAGTACCACTCGGAGACGTCGCTGCTGCGCTACCTGCGCCGGCTGGCCGACCGGGACTACGCGCTCGACAGGGGCATGATCCCGCTGGGCTCCTGCACCATGAAGCTCAACGCGACCACGGAGATGGAGCCGGTCACCTGGCCCGAGTTCGGCCAGTTGCACCCCTTCGCGCCCGCCGAGCAGGCGCAGGGCTATCTGACGCTCATCCGTGAGCTGGAGGAGCGGCTCGCCGAGGTCACCGGATACGACAAGGTGTCGCTCCAGCCGAACGCCGGTTCGCAGGGCGAGCTGGCCGGGCTGCTCGCCGTACGCGGCTACCACCGGGCCAACGGCGACGACCAGCGGACCGTCTGCCTGATCCCGTCGTCCGCGCACGGGACCAACGCGGCCAGTGCCGTCATGGCCGGTATGAAGGTCGTCGTCGTGAAGACCGCCGGGGACGGCGAGATCGACGTCGAGGACCTGCGGGCGAAGATCGAGCAGTACCGGGACGAGCTGTCGGTGCTGATGATCACGTACCCGTCCACGCACGGGGTGTTCGAGGAACATGTCGCCGACATCTGCGCCCAGGTGCACGAGGCCGGCGGGCAGGTGTACGTCGACGGGGCCAACCTCAACGCGCTGGTGGGGCTGGCAAAGCCCGGGCACTTCGGCGGGGACGTCTCGCACCTGAACCTGCACAAGACGTTCTGCATCCCGCACGGCGGCGGCGGCCCGGGCGTGGGCCCGGTGGGCGTACGGGCGCACCTCGCGCCCTACCTGCCCAACCACCCCCTCCAGCCCGCCGCCGGTCCCGAGACGGGCGTGGGGCCGATCTCGGCGGCGCCCTGGGGTTCGGCGGGCATTCTGCCGATCTCGTGGGCGTACGTCCGGCTGATGGGCGGCGAGGGGCTCAAGCGGGCCACCCAGGTGGCCGTGCTGAGCGCCAACTACATCGCCAAGCGGCTGGAGCCGCACTACCCGGTGCTCTACACCGGGCCGGGCGGGCTGGTCGCGCACGAGTGCATCATCGATCTGCGGCCGATCAGCAAGGCCACGGGCGTCAGCGTCGACGACATCGCCAAGCGGCTGATCGACTACGGGTTCCACGCGCCGACGATGTCGTTCCCGGTGGCCGGGACGCTGATGATCGAGCCGACCGAGTCCGAGGACCTGGGCGAGCTGGACCGGTTCTGCGAGGCGATGATCGCCATTCGCGGCGAGATCGAGAAGGTCGGCGCGGGCGACTGGCCCGCCGACGACAACCCGCTGCGGAACGCGCCGCACACCGCCGCCGCGCTCGGCGGGGAGTGGACGCACGCCTACACGCGCGCGGAGGCGGTCTTCCCGGCCGGGGTCTCGGCGGCCGACAAGTACTGGCCGCCGGTGCGCCGGATCGACCAGGCCTTCGGTGACCGGAACCTGGTCTGTTCCTGCCCGCCACTGGACGCCTACGAGGAGTAGTCACCCTCGAACATGCGTCGGGGCCGGTTCGCAGCGGGTGTCTGCGGGCCGGCCCCTCTTCGTCTGTTCCGCTTTTCGGGCAGTCGCTCCTGACGTCGGGAGGCTGCCCTTGTCCGCGTGCGAGGCCGTCAGGCGGCCGTCACCGCCACCGGTCGGTGCGGGGCGATGATCTGGCCGTCGGGCAGGAGCTCACCGGTGTCCTCGAAGAGGAGAACGCCGTTGCACAGCAGGCTCCATCCCTGTTCCGGGTGGTGCGCCATGAGACGGGCGGACTCCCGGTCGGTGGATTGGGCTGTCGGGCACGGTGGCTGGTGCTGGCACATTGATGGGATCTTTCGCTCTGTCATGGAGTGTGAGATGGCTGTGGTGTCTGTCCTGCGGCTCGAAGCACTGTTCATGGCCGCTCCCCGTTGTGATAAATCGGTTCGGTCCCAGTGTTGCCCCACGGGCGTCAATCCGCAGGGATTTGGCCGCACCGCTTCTTACAGGTTCAAGACGCATCACCCGGGCGGACGGTTCAGCCCAACTGGGCTGTCCCTTTGGGGGGTTCTTGATAGCCGGATGGGGCTAGTCCGGACGGTACGCAAACCCTCAATGGCTCGTACGAGCGTAATGACGCCCGAAAGAGCAACGTACCCCGTCGCCGGGAATTCGGCGGCGGGGTACGTGGGAATACGGAGAGTGTCGTGCCGTGTGCGGTCAGGCGGGGGAACGCAGCAGCGGGGCCGAAGTCACCCGATGGGTCAGGACGGGGAGGAGTTCGGCTACCCGGTGCGGACGGTGCGCCGCGATACCCGGCGGGGCCGGCGCCAGCGGCACGAGCAGGTCGGTCGCGGCGGGCTGGCCCTCGGCTCCGTCGGCGGTGATGTCGCCGTGCAGCCACAGGGTCAGCATGTACAGCTCGGGGACGGAGAGCAGGCGCGCCTGGTAGGGCTGCTTCATCGTGTCCGCCTGGCGCAGGGCGCGCTCGGTGGAGGCGAGGTAGGGCCCTTCGAAGAAGTGCGAGAAGGCCCAGCCGTCGGCGGTCAGCATGGTCTCGGCCGCCGCCACCGTACGGTCGCCGGCGCGGATCAGGAAGCGCCAACCGGTCAGCCGGGTGGCGGACGTGCCCGCGGGGGCGGTCCGGTCCAGGACGTGCACGGGCAGCGGGAGCTCGGGGGTGGTGGGCCCCTGGGCGTCGCGGAGGGACGGGGTGCGGGCCTCGCGGACGGCGGTGGGGGAACCGAGTGCCGTGAGGACGGTGCGGAGGGCGGGCGCGGGAGCCGGGGGAACATGCAGCGGCATGGTGGAACGCCTCTCATTCGGCAGGCATGGTGGCGCGAGGGCGGGGCGGACGGCGCTGTCAGCTCTCGGAGTCTCAGGGTCGAAGAGGCGGGGGCCGGGTGCGCTGACGGGGTGCGGCCTGCCGTACGTCACCTGGACGGCTGGACCCAGGACCTGGGCGCCGACTCTCTGCCCTTGTTTGCGGAGTTTATACGACGCGTGTTCTGACTATGTTTCGTCTAACTGTTTTCCGCGTGAAGAGCAAGGGCTTGTTCAGTCGGCGTTGCGAGGTGTTTATCCCGATTCCCGGCCGGTTGTACGGTGATGACCTCGGTGGATGTGCCGGATGCGGTCGTCCAATTGGCGTCGGTGTTTTTTCATGAGTTCGCAAGTGCGCAACTACTGGTTGTTAGCCCTGGACCGCCGGCGCCGTCATGCCGGACGAATGTGCCGCGGTCGTGCCGACCAGCGTAGCGTGTGACAGGAACACGTGGGACGTTATCGATCGCGTTTGGTGGGCATTATCCCCCGTGACCCGGGACATCAGCGGCCGGATCTTCGGCCCGCCCATTCGAGGAGGGACACTCCGATGGGGGAGAAGGTCGTGGCGGGGCTGTTCGAGCTGTCCGATCGCCTGCGCTACCGCACGAAGCTCCGGCAGTGTCTGACGGGGCTGGAGCGACTGCTGGCCGAGAAGCGGTTCGACCGGCCCAAGAATCTCCTGGGGCTGGAGATCGAGCTGAATCTCGTAGGGCCCGACGGCATGCCGAAAATGATGAATGGGCAAGTACTCGAAAGGATCGCGAGCCGAGATTTCCAGACAGAGCTCGCAATGTTCAATCTGGAAGTAAACATCGCCCCACATCGCCTCGCGGGCCGGGTATTCGACCGCCTCGCCGAAGAGCTTCGCACGTCGCTGGCATATGCCCATCGGAAAGCGAACGAGGTGGATGCCGGGATCATGATGATCGGCATTCTGCCGACGCTCGAACGCGACGACCTGGTCTCGTCCAATCTTTCCGACGTCGACCGCTACGCGCTGCTCAACGATCAGATCGTGGCGGCCCGCGGCGAGGACTTCACGCTCGACATCGAGGGCGTGGAGCACCTCTCGTGCACATCGACGTCCATCGTCCCGGAGGCCGCCTGCACCTCCGTGCAACTGCATCTCCAGGTCACGCCGGCGCGGTTCGCCGATGTGTGGAACGCGGCGCAGGTGGTCGCCGCCGTGCAGATCGCGATCGGGGCCAACTCGCCCTTCCTGTTCGGCCACGAGCTGTGGCGCGAGTCGCGGCCCCCGCTGTTCACCCAGGCCACGGACACCCGTCCGCCGGAACTCCAGGCACAGGGCGTACGGCCGCGCACCTGGTTCGGGGAGCGGTGGGTCTCCTCGGCGTACGAACTCTTCGAGGAGAACCTGCGCTACTACCCGCCGCTGCTGCCGATCTGCGACGACGAGGACCCGCTGAGCGTCCTCGACGCCGGAGGCGTGCCGAAGCTCGGCGAACTGGTGCTGCACAACGGCACCGTGTACCGCTGGAACCGCCCGGTGTACGGCATCGCGGACGGCGTACCGCATCTGCGCGTCGAGAACCGGGTGCTGCCCGCCGGGCCCACCGTCACGGACGTCATCGCCAACGCGGCCTTCTACTACGGGGTCGTACGGTCGCTCGCCGAGGAGTCGCGGCCCGTGTGGACCAGGATGCCCTTCGAGGCAGCCGCCGCCAACTTCGACGCAGCCTGCCGGTACGGCATCGACGCGCGGCTCCGGTGGCCCCGGGGCGGACGGTTCGGCGGCACGGCGGAGGTCGACGCGGTGCGGCTCGTACAGGAGGAACTGCTGCCGCTCGCCGCGGCCGGTCTCGACGCGTGGGGGGTGGAGCCCGCCGACCGGGACCTGTACCTCGGGGTGATCGAGGAGCGGTGCAGGCGAAGGGCCAACGGAGCGTCCTGGCAGGTGGCCACCTTCCACCGGGCGCTGGAGAAGGGGCTGTCCCGGGAGGCCGCGCTGGCCGCGACCACCCGGCGCTACAGCGAGCTGATGCACCTCGGGGAGCCGGTGCACACCTGGCCCGTGGGGCTGCCGGAGCCGGTGCCGCTGGGGTGAGCCGCTGGGGTGGTCCCCGGTGGGAACGAGTGCGGAGCGGGTGCCGAGCGGGTGCGGAACGAGTGCCGCTCGCGCCGGCGCGCGTGCGGCGCCGGGCGCCTGCGCGGGGGTCACTCACGCCTTCCTCAGGTTGATCGGGCAAGCTGTGACGTCCCATGACGGTGGTGTCCCTCCCCGGTCG
>NZ_LIQQ01000020.1 GCF_001418565.1 Streptomyces graminilatus
CAGCGCCGCCCGGCCGGGCGGGAAGGAGAGCGGCCCGACCGCCGCCGTACCCCCGCGCTCGCGGGCCCGCGCCACCGCCTCGTCGGCGCTCGGCACCGCGAAGTACGGGGTCCAGGCGACCGCCATCTGCCATACGGAGGCCACCGCGGCGATCCCCGCGACCGGCGTGCCGTCCACCACCGCGACGCGGAAGCGGTCGCCCAGGTGCGCCGCACGCCATCGCCAGCCCAGTACGGCGCTGTAGAACGACTCGGTGGCCCGTGTGTCACGGCTGGTGAGGCTCACCCAGCAGGGGGCACCGAACACTGAATGGGTCGAGGAGACGACGTCTGTCGCGCCGCTGGCATGTGAGGGGTGGTTCATCGCACTCGTGTCCTGACTTCGGAGACCGGCAGGCACCAGTCTCCGGCCGAACCCCGTTCCGGTGCCTGTCGAGTACCCCGATCGGGTCTCCCGGCACATCCCGGCAACGAGGCCGGGCGGCCCTCAGCAGGCGTCGGCGAGCCGGGACGATTCCTCGTCGAGCTCCTCACGGATGCGGGCGCAGCAGGTACTGAGCAGCCGGGACACGTGCATCTGCGAGATGCCGAGCTGCGACGCGATCCGGCTCTGGGTCATCCCGCCGTAGAACCGCAGGTAGAGGATGGTCCGCTCCCGTTCGGGCAGCGCCCGCAGACAGGGGCCGACGGCCGTGCGGTCGACGATCAGGTCGAAACCGGGATCGATTCCGCCGACGGTGTCCGTGAGCGCGTACCCGTCGGCGCGCGGCAGCTCCGCGTCCAGCGACAGCGCGGAGAAGCAGTCCAGGGCCTCCATACCGGTACGTACCTCGCTCTCGCTGAGATGCGCGCAGGAGGCGATCTCGGCGACGGTCGGCGCCCGTCCCGGGACGGTGGCGGACAGTTCCCTGGAGGCGGTACGCACCCGGTTGCGCAGATCCTGGACCCGGCGCGGCACATGCAGCGCCCACAGGTGGTCGCGGAAGTGGCGCTTGATCTCCCCGGTGACGGTCGGCACGGCGTAGGCCTCGAAGGCGGCGCCGCGCTCGGGGTCGTAGTGGTCGACGGCCTTGACGAGTCCCACGGCCGCGACCTGGTAGAGATCCTCCAAGGCCTCGCCGCGTCCCCGGAACCGGACCGCGATCCGCTCGGCCATCGGCAGCCAGGCCCTTACGAGGTCGTCCCGGAGCGCGTGGCGTTCCGGCCCCTCGGGCAGGCGGGCGAGCCGCTCGAAGTCGGCGGCCGTGTCGGGGGCGTCGTCATGCGGATGCTGTTTCGTTCTGCTGGCGCCAGGCATCGTCCGCACCTTTCTCGCGCCGGTGCTGGGCGTGCCTTCGGTCCGAAGCACTGGGGGAAGAATTCCCGCGCCGGGCGACAAGGAAACAAATCGACACAAAAGGTGACCGACCGCTGTCGGTCGATGTCCCTTCGCTCCTCGGCCGGGCGGCCCGCTGAACGCGGGTCACGACCATGCACCGGAACGTGATGTGCGGCACGCGCCCACCTGGTGTGGGACGGCCCCGCGCCGGATTTCCGCTGCACACCGCTTGATCAGTGATCAAGGGGACGAATTCGCTGGCCACAGCGCATTCCGCTCATTTGACTGTGTGCGGGGGGCAAGGATAGGAAGCAGCCATCAGAGGTCGAGAGGTGGACTGTGCACGAGCCGAACGTGGTCGGGGACTGGCACGAGTACGACGAACATGCCGGTCTGCGTGTCCGAGTCCACCGCCTGGTGGCGGCCGAACCGCCGCGCGGGCGTGACGACGCGGCGCAGGGGCTGACCTATGTCACCTTCCGGGTGACGGTCGAGAACCGCGGCGACCGGCATTTCGGCGTGCACCTGGAGGACGGCCAGATCGACATCCGGCTCGGCCCGGACGGCGAGGGCGCCTTCATCGACTGGCGGAACTCCCAGTTCATCGAGGGCTTCGACGTCCATCCGCTGCGCCGCGCCACGGCCGTCCTGTACGCGGCCGGCCCGGAAGCCTCCCTCGCGCAGATCGACGTACAGATCCAGTTGCGGGTCGAGGAGGAGTGGACCGCCCGGCACCTGTGGGTGGGCGGGATCGGCCTGCCCGAGGACCTCACCGGCACCGGCGCGCACCACGGCCCGGTCCGGGGCGGGGTCGCCCACCAGGCGAGCGACTTCCTCAAGGCGCAGCGGGACCTCAAGGAACAGCAGGACCAGAAGGGCCAGACGGAACCCACCTGAGCGGAACGCGCGTGAACGGTCGGCCGGCCCGAGCCGGCGGGCCGCGTTCGCGGTTTCCGTACGGGCCCGGTATTCCGTACGGGCCCCGCTTCCGGTCCCTCCCCGGTCCTCAGTGCGCGATGTCGTCGATCAGCTCGCGCGCGCCCTGCCGCAGCAGTGCCACCGCCACGGACGTGCCGAGCGTGGCCGGGTCGAGGCGGCCCGCCCACTCGTGGGCGTTGAGCTGAACCTTGCCGTCCGGGGTGAACACGCAGGCACGCAGCGAGAGTTCACCGCTGCGGGACACCTTCGCGTACCCGGCGATCGGGCTGTTGCAGTGCCCCTGCAGAACGTGCAGGAACATGCGCTCGGCCGTCGCCTCCCGATGTGTGTCCGGGTCTCCGAGGCCGCTGACCGCGTCGATCAGCTCGGTGTCTCCCACGCGGCACTGGAGGGCGAGGATGCCCGCGCCGATCGGCGGCATCATCGTCTCGGGGGAGAGGATCTCGCTGACCACGTCCATCCGGCCGATGCGCTCCAGACCGGACACGGCGAGGAGCAGCGCGTCCGCCTCCCCGGCCGCGAGCTTCTCCAGCCGCCGGTTGGCGTTGCCGCGGAACGGCACGCACTCCAGGTGCGGGTGGGACGCGGCCAGTTGGGCGATCCGGCGCACCGAGGACGTACCGATCCGGGTGCCCTCCGGCAACTCGTCCAGCGTGCGGCCACCCGGGTGGATCAGGGCGTCACGGATGTCGTCCCGCTTGAGGAACGCGGCGAACATCGTGCCCGCGGGGAGCGGCCGGTCGGCGGGCACGTCCTTGACGCAGTGCACCGCGAGATCGGCCTCACCGGCCAGCAGCGCGGCGTCGACCTCCTTGGTGAACGCGCCCTTGCCCTCGACCTGGGACAGATCGCCCATCCACTTGTCACCGGTCGTCTTCACGGGGACGACCTCGGTGCGCACCCGAGGATGTACGACTGCCAGTTCGGCGCGCACCCGCTCCACCTGTGCCAGGGCCATGGGCGAGTCGCGGGAGACGATACGAATCAGTTCAGGGACGGACATGCCGACACGATAGACCCTCCGGACCACCCTCCTGGCCCGAACGGGTCGCTCGGCCCGGGGAGTCGGCCCCCGGCGCGGAAATCACCGGGCGCCCCGCCCACGGCCCCACGCCGGGCGTCGGCGGCTGCTCATGGGCGGCCGTCGCAGGCCCGCCGCAGACCGTCGTCGTCCGTCGCGGACCGTCGACGGCCGTTCGCGGCGGCTCATGCGATACCTCCGTTGGCGCGCAGTATCTGGCCGTTGACCCAGCGGCCGGCCGGCCCGATCAGGAAGGACACGACCGAGGCGATGTCCTGCGGGGTGCCCAGGCGTTCCAGCGGGGGCTGGGCCGCCATGCGGGCGACGGTCTCCTCGTCCTTGCCGTCGAGGAACAGGTCGGTGGCCGTCGGTCCGGGCGCGACGGCGTTGACGGTGATGTCCCGGCCGCGCATCTCCCGGGCCAGGATCAGCGTGAGGGCCTCGACGGCGCCCTTGCTCGCCGCGTAGGCGCCGTAGCCCGGGAGGGACAGTCCGAGGACCGACGTGGAGAAGTTGACGAGCGCTCCGCCCGGCCGCAGCCGCCGTGCCGCTTCCCGGCCGACGACGAAGGTGCCCCGGATGTTGGTGCGGTGGACGGCGTCCAGCTCGTCCAGGTCGAGTTCGGACAGCGGGGACAGTGCCATCCGGCCCGCCGCGTGGACCACGGCGTCGACACCGCCGTACGTGCCCTCCGCGAGGTCGAACAGGGCGGCCACGTCGGTCTCGTCGGCGACATCGGCGCGGGCGGAGAGCGCGGTGCCGCCGGCGGCCTCGATGGCGTGCACGACCTCCGCGACGGCCTCCTTGTCGCCCGCGTAGCCGACCACCACGGTGAATCCGTCGGCGGCGAGCTGCCGGGCCGTCTGCCGTCCTATGCCGCGCGAGCCGCCGGTCACGATCGCGACGCGCGGGCCGGTGCGGGCAGTACCGGACAGGACGGTGCTGTTCTGGACGGTCATGACGGATCCCTTCGTAGCGGCGTTACGGTCGATTCGTATCGACGGTACCACGGATTCGTAGCGATGTTAAGAGGTGCTCGTAACGTCGCTACGGATGTCGTACCGTGAAGGCATGGACGCGAGAGAGAAGATCCTGGACGCCGCCGCCGAACTGCTGGCCAGGGCGTCGGCCGCCGATGTGTCGACGCGCGCCGTCTGCGAGGCCGCGGGCGTCGGGGCGCCGATGCTCTACCGGCTCTTCGGCGACAAGGCGGGACTGCTCGCCGCGGTGGTCGACCGGGGATTCGAGCAGTACCTCGCGTCCAAGCGTGCCGCCCTGCCCAGCGCCGACCCGGTCGCCGACCTCAGGCGCGGCTGGGACAACCACATGCGCTTCGCCCTCGAACACCCGAACCACTACCGCCTGATGTACTCGCCCGAACTCACCACACCCCCGGCCGCCGCGAAGGAGGCCCACGCCCTGCTGCACGGCGTGCTGGAGCGGTGCGCGGCGGCCGGGCTGCTGACCGTCCCCCCGGAGGCCGCCACCCGGGTCGTCATGGCGGCGAACGTGGGCGCGGCCCTGTCCATGCTCACCAGGCCGGAGCAGTACCCGGACATCCGCTTCGCCGCCCGCCTGCGCGACTCGGTGATCGACTCCCTCACCCGCCCCGCCGACGCCGAAGCCGATGCGGGCGAACCGCACGGCACCGGCCGAGGCGGCGCCGTACCGGCAGCGGCGGCCACCCTCGCCGCCCGGCTGCGCGCCGAACCCCCGCAGCGCCTCACCACCGTCGAGGCGGCCCTCCTCCAGCAGTGGCTGGAAACGCTCGCGGACCCAGGTGAGCCAACGGACTGACAGGGACCCGGCCGGGAGGGACAGTCGAACACCCCCCTCTCGAACTGGATTTACCGTCCAGTAGGATCGCCCGGCACACCATCCGAGGAGGAAGCGTGCCCCGGTCCCAACGCTCACCCCTGCTGCTCGCCGGACTGCTGGCCGCCGCCGGAGTCACCCACTTCGTCGCGCCCCGCACGTTCGACGCGATCGTGCCGCGCGCGCTGCCGGGGTCGCCCAGGACCTGGACGTACGCCAGTGGCGCCGCCGAACTCGCGCTGGCGGCCGGATTGGCGCTGCCGCGCACCCGGCGGATCGCCGCGCTGGCCACGGCGGGCTTCTTCGTCGGGGTGTTCCCGGCCAACGTGAAGATGGCCGTCGACTGGCGCAACCGGCCCGCCGCCCTGCGGGCCGGGGCCATCGGGCGGCTGCCGCTCCAGGTACCGCTCGTCCTGTGGGCACGCAGTGTCGCGAAGAACGGAGAGGGCCGGTCATGACAAAGGTGAACGTCGGCGACAAGATCGAGGACTTCGAGCTGCCCGACGAGAGCGGAGCGCCGCGCCGGCTGTCCGAACTGCTCGCCGACGGGCCGATCGTCCTCTTCTTCTACCCTGCCGCCCTGACCCCCGGCTGCACGGCCGAGGCCTGCCACTTCCGGGACCTGGCCGCCGAGTTCGCCGCCGTCGGCGCCCGGCCGGTCGGGATCAGCGGGGACTCCGTCGACCGCCAGCAGGAGTTCGCGCAGAGCCACACCCTCGGCATGCCGCTGCTCTCGGACGCCGACGGAAAGGTCCGTGAGCTGTTCGGTGTGAAGCGCGGGTTCTCGATGATGCCCACCAAGCGGGTCACCTTCGTCATGGCCCAGGACCGGACGGTCCTGGAGGTGGTGACGAGCGAGCTGCGGATGAACACGCACGCGGACCGCGCCCTCGCCGCACTCCGCGCCCACAAGGGCTGACGCCCGCCCCCGCCCCACCCCACCGGCCGCCGGGGTTGATGCTCCGGGATCCAGGGACCATCCTGGGGCGTATGAAACAAGTCGCCGCCGCGGTGATCATCGATGCCCGAGGCATGGTGACGGGGTGGAGCGAGGGCGCCCGGCGGCTCACGGGGTACGCGGCCGAGGCCGTCGTCGGACGTCCGGCCGCCGAACTCCTCGCCGAGGACCCGCCGCCGACGGCGATGGCCGAGCAGGCCGGAGTGATCGCGCTCCGGCACCGGGACGGCCACCGCCTCGCACTCACCGTCAGCGCGTGCCCCGTACCGGGCGAGGACGGCGAGGCGCGCGGATTCGTCGTCACCGCCCTCCCCGGACCGGCGGTGACCGCACCGGCGGCGCCCGGGCCGGCCGCTGCCGCGCAGGAGCCCGCCTCGCTCGAACGGGCCATCCGGCAGGCCTCCGTGTCGATGTCCGCCCTCGACGCGAACGAGCGCTACACCTGGCTCAACGACGCCGCCTGCGCGGTGATGGGGACCGACGAACAGGCTCTGGTCGGGAAGTTCTACGCCGACCGGAACATCGTGCCCGACGACAAGATCAGCCAGGGGTTCCTGACCAACCTGCGCGAGGTCCTTCGCACAGGTGTCCCCGTTCGTTACGAGACCTTCGGCAAGGACGCGGACGACGGCCGGGAACGCGCCTGGAGCCTGGAGATGTGGCCGGTGCGCGACGACCTGGGCGCCGTCGTCCAGGTGGGCATCGCCGCGTTCGACAGCAGCGAACAGCACTGGGCACGGCGGCGGCTCGCCCTGCTCAACGAGGCGGCGGCGGCCATCGGCACCACCCTCGACGTGGTCCGCACCGCCGAGGAACTCGTCGAGATCGCCGTGCCCCGGTTCGCCGACTTCGTCAGCGTCGACCTGCTCGACTGGGTGCTCGGCGCGGACGAGCCCGCCGGCGCACAGGCCGACGAGGTCGTCCTGCGCAGGGTCGCCCACGGCTCCGTCACCGAAGGCACGCCGGAGGCCGTCGTCCCGCTGGGTGCGAAGGACACCTATCTGCCGTTCACCGCGCCCGTGCGGGCGATCGCGGAGGGCAGGGCGGTCATCGGGCGGGCCGGTGAGCGGGCGTTCGACGACTGGGTCGCGGAGCGCAACTCCCGTGAGCCCGTCGGCCGCCCGTACCGCAAGGGCGTCCACTCCATGGTCACCGCGCCGCTGAGGGCCCGTGGGACCACCCTGGGCGTCGCGGTCTTCCTGCGCATCGGCTGTCCCGACCCGTACACGCAGGACGACGTCGTCCTCGCCGAGGAACTGGCCAGCCGCGCCGCCGTCTGTGTCGACAACGCCCGCCGCTTCGCCCGTGAGCGCACGACCGCGCTGGCCCTCCAGCACAGCCTGCTGCCCCGTGGGCTGCCCGGCCAGGCGGCCGTCGAGGTCGCCCACCGCTATCTGCCCTGCGGATCGGTGGCCGGTATCGGCGGCGACTGGTTCGACGTCATCCCGCTGTCCGGCAGCCGGGTCGCCCTCTGCGTCGGTGACGTCGTCGGGCACGGCATCCAGTCCTCCGCGACCATGGGACGGCTCCGTACGGCCGTACGGACCCTCGCGGACGTCGATCTGCCGCCGGACGAACTCCTCACCCACCTCGACGACCTGGTGACCCATCTGGCCGACGAGGAGGACAGCGACGAGGTCGCCGAACTGGGCGCCACCTGCCTCTACGCCGTGTACGACCCGGTCTCGCGCAGGCTGACCCTCGCCTCCGCCGGACACCCGCCGCCGGCCGTCGTGCCGCCCGGCGGCGCCGCGGAGCTGATCGAGGTGACGGCGGGACCACCGCTCGGGGTCGGCGGCCTGCCCTTCGAGGCGACCGAGCTGACCCTGCCCGAGGGGTCGCTGCTCGCCCTCTACACGGACGGCCTGATCGAGGACCGCGACCGGGACATCGATCACGCCATCGCCGAGCTGTGCCGCGCCCTGGACCTGCCGGGCGCCTCGCTCGACGCCGTGTGCGACGCGGTGCTCAAGGCCGTGCTGCCCGAGCAGCCCGGCGACGACGTGGCCCTGCTGCTCGCCCGTACGCACGCGCTGGGCACCGGACGGGTCGCCACCTGGGACGTCCCGCCGGACCCCGCGCACGTGGCCGTCACCCGCCAGGCCGCCGTGGAGCAACTGGCCGCCTGGGGGCTGGAGGAGGAGGCCTTCGTCACCGAACTCGTCGTCAGCGAGCTGGTCACCAACGCCATCCGGTACGGCGAACCGCCCATTCAGCTCCGGCTGATCCGGGACCGCGCCCTCATCGTCGAGGTGTCCGACGGGTGTTCCACCTCACCGCACCTGCGCCGTGCGCACGTCTACGACGAGGGCGGCCGTGGTCTCCTGCTCGTCGCCCAGCTCACCCAGCGCTGGGGCAGCCGCCAGACGGGCACCGGCAAGACGATCTGGGCGGAGCAGCCCTTGCCGGCGGAGTGACCCGGTCGGACGACGGCAGCCCGACCGGGCCCGGCGGCCGTCACTGGAAGCCGCACCCTGGGTTCGGCGCGTCCTCGGAGAAGGGCGAGCCGTGCGGCAGTACGTACAGGATGTCGAGTACGACGGGTGTGCAGCCGAGATTCTGGCCCAGGTGGATGTTCCCGGGACCGGCCGGCTCAAGGATGGTGCTGCCCTGCGGATACACACCGTCGGACGCGCAGGTGGAGTCGAAGTGGCTGAGGGTGCCCTGCTTGATGATTCCGTAGAGGGGGCCGTCGTGGTAGTGCCAGCCGGTGCCCTGGCCCACGGGGATGGTGACCTCCCGCCAGGTGTAGTCGGTGTGGCCGATGGTCGTCCGGGAGATCGTCCGGCCCGAGACTCCCGGTCCGGGTGGTGTGGCCCGGGCCGTGCCGCAGACGAGGACCGCGGTGACCGTGAGAGCTCCGGCCGTGATGGTGCGAAGCGGTTTGCGCATGGTGGGGTCCCCTCGACGGCACGGGAATGAGCGCGTCATGACAGGTCGGGGCGATCCTAGAGGCGCCGCGATACGGCGGAAAGAGGCAGCGGCGCCTGTGGACAGAACCCGTCGGTCACGTCGGTGACCGCTCGTCAATCACGTACCGCCGGTCACCGTTGTTCCGGAACGGGGGGCCGGTTTCAGCCGGTCGGGTGAGGTGCCGTCGGCGTCCGGAAATGGGCCGGGACGGGACTGTGGCGGCCATTTGTGACCTGATTCACCGTGCGCGGAAGAGAACAAACTCCGGATGCCCCGGCGTGAGCCGAATCCGGACAACAACTCTTCCGGAAGAGCGGAAAGGGGCTCGTAGTTCGTTGTTCCCGGGCCCGGAACGCGAACCTAGTATGTTACCTGCGAGTTTAGTTCTGGTCGGTTACGGCGGTGCGAACGCTAATTCCGTGGATTTTCGCCGCGCCGGAATGCGCCGGGCGTCATGTTGACCCTGCGTGCGAAGAACTTGCCGAAGTTTGTGACTTCGGTGAACCCGAGTTGGCGTGCGATCGCGCCGAGGGGCAGGTCCGTGTGTAAAAGCAGGCGCTTCGCCTCCAGGGCGACGCGTGCGTCGATCATGTCCTTGGTGGAGGCGCCGGCGGTGACGCGGCAGGCCCGGGACAGGGTGCGCGGCGCGCAGTTGAGCGCGGCGGCGTAGTCCTCGACCAGCCGCGTCGTGCGGTAGGAGGCCTCCAGTTCGCGCCGGAAACGCAGAAACAGCTCGCCGTTCTCGTCGGAGGGGGCGTCGGCCTCCGCCTGGTCCGCGCGGCGGCGGCTGCGGCACATCTGGTCGATGTGCAGGAGTGTGACGGCCAGCAGATGCTTCAGGATGTCCTCGCAGGGCCCCTGGTCGGACCGTTCGAACTCGTCCCGCATCAGGGCCAGCACCCGCCGGAGTCCGGCCGGTTCGTCATCACGGAGCCGCCAGTGGCAGGGGCGCAGAACGTCGTCGAGCATTCCCATCGTGGCGTGCATCCGCAACGGAAATGTCTCGGTGAACATGACAAGAAGGGCTTCCATGTCCGTCACCGCCGCGAACTGGATCACCTGGTTCGGCCGGATCCACAAGACGGATCCCGCGCGGCACGAGTAACGTGTGGAGTCGATCGTGAGGTCGCCGTTTCCCGCCTCGACCAGCATGAGCTGGTGGTAGGCGAGCCGGTGGGGAGAGGTGTCGAAGTCCTTACGGACCTTGGCGCGCGCCTCGCTGAGTGAGGTCATGGCAATGCCTGCCCCCGGGCTGCGGACGGGGGCGTACGGAACTACCGGGATCGGTAGCGAAGTGAAATCGACCATGAGCGTTCCGGAATCGACCTTTCGTAAGCTACTTTAAACCTCAATCATAGGTGTGGCCGCCCGTGGCCGGATCACGTCCGGCCCATGCACGAGTAAGTCTCCCCCCACAATGTGCAGGTGAAGGGAAGTAGACGGGATTGACCACCCACCCCGGCGCCCCCGAGCGCTCGGTCGTCGACCGGACGCTCAGCATTCTCGGCGTGTTCGACCGCGACAACCGCATTCTGACGCTGAGTGACATCAGCCGGCGCTCCGGTCTTCCGGTCGCCACGGCCCACCGCATCGTCAACAAGCTCCATGGCTGGGGCGCACTGGAACGAGGAGAAGGGGGCGGCTACAGCATCGGCCTGAGACTGTGGGAGACGGCCACGCTGGCACCCCGCTACTCGGGCCTGGCCGAGGCCGCGCAGTCCCATCTCGTGGAACTCCGCGAACAGTCCGGCGGCGCGACGGTTCTCGCCCTGCGTGACGGGAAGGAGAGCATGTGCCTCTCCTTCCTCTCCGACGACCCCGGTCTCACGACCCCTTGGGGACAACCCGGTTCCAGGCTTCCCCTGCACGTCACAGCCACCGGTCTGGCCCTGCTGGCGCACGCGAGTGCCGTACTGCAGGACGAGTTGTGCGCCGGCCCGTTGCCCGCGTACACCTCCACCACCGTCACCGACGGCGCCACTCTGAGGAATCAACTGCGCCGGATCAAGCGCGAGGGGTACGCGATCATGTGCGACACCCTGCGCGAGGGCCGGGGAGCGGTCGCGGCCCCGGTGCGCAACGCGCGCGGCACGGTGGTGGCGTCCGTCGGTGTCGTCGGCCCGGCGAACATGCTCCAGCCGTCCCGCCTGGTCCCGCTGGTCGTGGCCACGGCCGAGGCGATCTCCCAGGAGGCCCGGAGGGACGGATGGCGGACGGTCCACGCGAAGTCCGACGCGCCCGCCGCGCCGGAGCCCGCGCCGGTGCCCGCGCCGGTGCCCTGGTGAGCGGATCCCGGGGAGCCGGTGAGCGGTTCCCCGGGACACCGGCCACGGCGTACCGGCGGGTGGCGAACCGGGCCTCCGGCTGAGCCCCACGCCCGGTCGTCACCTCTGTCGTCACGCCCGGTCACCATGCCCGGCCGTCATGTCGGCCGGGATACTGGCCCGGTCACCGGCGAGACCGACACGACCGGCCCACGATCGGAGCACGCATGAGTCCGGACCGCACCACCCACGGCGAAGTGTCCTCGGCCGCACAGGAGTTGGAGGAGGCGAACGCCGCCGGTGTGGAGGTGCGGCCCGTCGCGGGGCACATCGGCGCCGAGATCTCGGGAGTCGACCTGAGCGAGCCCCTCGACGACACCGTGGTCGCGGCGATCAGGGCGGCCGTCCTGCGCTGGAAGGTGGTGTTCCTCCGAGGCCAGCGGCTGGACCACGCCGGGCACATCTCCTTCGCCCGCCGGTTCGGCGAGCCCGTCGTCCTCGGCCGGCGCGGCGGCGCCTCACCGCCCGGCTTCCCGGAGATCGAGACGACCGCCGACCGGCTGGAACTGGGCGGACGTTACGGCATGGAGCACGCCGAGTGGCTGGAACGGCGCCGCCACTCCCTGCTGCGCGGCTGGCACTGCGACCACGGCGCCCGTATCGACCCGCCCGCCGCCACGATCCTGCGCGCCGAGACCGTACCGCCGTACGGAGGCGACACCACCTGGTCCAACCTGGCCGCCGCGTACGCCGGGCTCTCCGCGCCCGTACGGGAGTTCGTGGACGGCCTGCGGGCCGAGCACCGGCTCGGCGTCGGCTACCAGGCGCGGCCCGGCGACGACGCGTACCTTCGGCATCTGCTGGACCATCAGATCGCCTCGGTGCACCCGCTGGTGCGCGTCCACCCGGAGACGGGGGAGCGGGTGCTGTTCGTCAACGGCTACTACCTGGAGCAGATCACGGACGTCTCCCGGGCGGAGAGCCGGCTGCTCCTGGAACTGCTCCTCGAACAGGCGACCAGGCCCGAGTACACGGTCCGTTTCCGCTGGGAGCCCGGCAGCGTCGCCTTCTGGGACAACCGGGCGACCATTCACCTCGCGCCCGGCGACAACGCCCACCTCGGCCACCCCCGGGTCATGCACCGCGTGATGCTGGCCGGTGACATCCCGGCCGGCGTGGACGGCCGGCCGTCGGAGCCGGTCACCGGCACCGAACCCGGGCGGTGGTGAGCGGCGTAGGTGAGGCTTTTGGGGCCTCAGCCGGTGGCCGGGGACCAGCCCAGGGCGGGGCCGAGCCGGGTCGCGATGTCCGTGAGGATCTGGACGTAGTCCTCGTGCTCGAAGGTGAACGGCAGCGCGAAGGCCACCTCGTCGATCTCCTGGAACGCGACGTGCGCGTACAGGAGTTCGGCGATCTCGGCGGAGGTGCCGACGAGGTCCGGCGCGAACATCAGCCGCGCGGGACCCTGCGGTGCCGCGGTCCTCGGCAGCCGCTTCGCCGCGTACTCCTCGTACTTCGCGCGCTGCCCGGGGGTGGCGCTGTCGGTGGGGATCACCACGAGCCCCTGGGAGACCCGGGCCCGGTCGCCGTCCGGATGGGCGGCCCGGAAGGCCCGGACGCCCGCGAGCTGGATCTCGGCGAAGTCGTACGAGTCCTCGTCCCCCTCCGCCTTGACGACACTGCTGGTCAGGAAGTTCATGCCGTGCTCACCGGCCCACCGCGCCGACCGCAGACTCCCGCCGCCGTACCACATCCGGTTGCCGAGCCCCGGGGAATGCGGCTGGACGCGGTCCGAGAACACCTCGAACCCCTCGACCCCGCTGAAGTCGCTGGCCGTCTTCCCGCGTACGAGGTCCAGCAACCGCTCCACGCGCCGGTAGCCGAAGTCCTCGGCATCCGCCGTGTCGGGGTACAGGGCGCCCTTGACCTGGTCGTAGTGCATCGGCGGACCCACGCTCAGCCCCGGGTTGAGCCGGCCGCCGGAGAGGATGTCGACGGTCGCCAGGTCCTCCGCCAGCCGCAGCGGGTTCTCCCAGCCCAACGGGATGACCGCGGTGCCCAGTTCGATCCGCCGGGTGCGCTGCGAGGCCGCCGCGAGAACGGCCACGGGGGAGGAGATCCCGTACTGGAGATGGCGGTGGCGCAGCCAGGCGCTGTCGAAGCCCAGCCGCTCACCCAGCTCGATGATCTCCAGCGTCGACTCGTGCCCCGCCCGAGGGTCGTTCGCGTCGAACAGTCCGATGGTGAGAAAGCCCAGCTTGCGCAGCGGCTGCGAGGGGGACGGCACGCGCTCCTCCAACAATCGTCGTACGGACGTTCACGCTACGTCGATTGTGCCAGCCGGCCGGGTCGGCGGGCCGGGTCGGCGGGCCGGAGGGGCGGGCCGGCCACCTTGTCCTCGGCCACCGGAGCGCCGTGGCGATGCCTTACGGGCGGCGGTCCGTCCAGGGCGGCGCCGGGGTCCGCTGCCCGCCGGGAGCGGGCTGTCCGATGTCCCGGACCGCCGACTGCCTGGGAATGCGCGGCAGTTGCTGCTCGGGCCGCAGCAGGGAACTCGCTCCGCGCCGTTCCCCGTTGCCCGTCACCAGCAGCGGGTCGAACATCACCACGACCGAGGCCAGCAGCAGGAAGATCACCGGGCCGATCAGCATCGGCAGCAGCAATGAGGTCGGTGAGTCGCCGGACCAGGTGTTCTGGGACTTCTCGTGCAGATGCACGCTGACCGCGGCCATGCCCGTGTAGTGCATACCGCTGACCGCCACACCCATCACCAGACTGGCGCCGAGGCTGGTCAGGAAGCCCTGGATGGAGACCGCCGCCCACAGCGCGGCGGTCGCGGCGACGATGGCGATCACCACGGAGATCGCCACGGTCGTCGTGTTGTACCGGATCGTTCCGTTGAGCGTGAGCGCCGCCATGCCGAGGTAGTGCATCGCGGCGACACCGAGACCGGTCACGACGCCGGCGGCGGAGAGCGCTACAGGCGTGGCGCCCCGGTAGCCGACGACGAACACGCCGATACCGACGACGACGATCGCGACGGCGAGGCTGATGACCGTCAGCCCGGTGTCGTAGCGGACCGCGCTCTCCTCGACCTGGAATCCGATCATCGCGATGAAGTGCATGGTCCAGATTCCGCACCCGATGGCCGTCGCCCCCAGCGCCAGCCAGCCCTGCCTCCAAGAGTCCTGGTTGAGCAGCGATCTGACCACGCAGCGCAGGCCCAGGGCGCTTCCCAGGCAGGCCATGATGTAGGCGGCCACGGGCGTGACCAGCCCGTAGCTGAACCCGTCGATCGTTCCTTGCATGTGCTGAGTCCCCCCAAGGCGCAACATGTTGAATGGTGAAATTCTCGCGTCAAGCGCGAACAAAGCAAGCGGTTACCGCCAGTACTCGGCGACTTTCTTTGAACCTTGGTCAAGATCGGTCGACATGAGATGAGATTTCGGACGGAATATCTCGCTCCGGTCGTGTCGCTGACATTCGACTGACTGATCGCTAAGCTGCACGGCCAAGCGATCAAACGAACATTCCGGTATGCGGATCCGGCCGCGAAGGGGGCGAACGGTATGCGGGAGCCGGTCGAAGTGAGGCGGCAGCGGATCCTGGCCGCCGTGCGGGCGCGGGGCGCGGCCAGGGTGACCGATCTCGCCGCCGAGCTGGAGGTCTCGGTCGTCACCGTCCGCCGGGACGTGGAGGAACTCGCCCGGGAGGGCAGGCTCCGGCGCGGCCACGGCATCGCCCGCTCCATCCTCCCCGCACCCGACACCGGGCCCGCGGCGGTCACCGCTTCCGGGGACGGCGACACCGTCGCCCTGGTCGTGCCCGCCCGCCACTCCTATCTCTACGAGGCCCTGCACGGCGCCCGCCCGGTCCTGGAGGAAGCAGGTGTGCGCATCGCGCTGCACATCGCCCCGCAGGCAGCCGGCGCCGAACAGGCCCTGGTGGAGCGGGCGTTGGCGGACGGTGCCAGAGGTGTGCTGATCGCTCCCCGCTGGCGCACCCTGGCCGCCGAGGAGGCCGACGCCGAGTGGCTGTGCGGGCTCGGCGTACCGACCGTCCTGATGGAGCGCAGACCACGACCCGGCAGCGCGCTGCACGCCCTGGACTCGGTCTGCTCCGACCACTGGTACGGCGCCCTTCTCGCCGTCGAACACCTGGTGGACCTCGGCCATCGCAGAGTTGTCTTCGCCCTCCGCGACGACAGCCCCACCGCACGGGCCCTGCGCGCGGCCGTCACCGGGATCGCCGGTGCGCATCCGGGGCTCGACGCCTGGACCCTCACCCTCAGTTCGTCCGACGGGGGCCCCGACTGCACGGCCGTCGACCTGCCCGGCGTGCTGCGCGACCTGGGCGCCACGGCGTGCCTGCTGCACGGTGACGTGGACGCGCTGATGCTGGTGCAGGACCTGGCCGCGCACGGTGTCCGGGTGCCGGAGGACTGCTCGGTCGTCGCGTACGACGATGTCGTGGCCGCCCTCGGTGGCATCCCCCTCACCGCCGTCGCCCCGCCCAAGGCGGAGGTCGGGCGGGCCGCCGCCGAACTGCTCCTGCACCGGCTGCGGGACCCGCGCGGCAGCGGAGTGGCGCCGGCGCGGCGGATCGAGCTGCTGCCGGAGCTGAAGGTGCGCGGATCGACACGGGCGCTGACCTCTCCGGCGTCGACCGTCGCGGGGTCGGTGCATGCCGACGAGTGAGCGTTTGATCGCTTAACTTTCTTCTGATCGTTCTATTGACCGTTTTCCTTGCGCCGATCAGGATTTCCGTGCCGGAGTTCCCGACTTCAAGGAGTGACCGACCCGTATGAGAGTGTCCTCGCCGGGCCCCGGTTTCCGTCCCCGTGCGGCCCTCGCCATGTCCCAGGAGGCCGCCGACGCCGTCCTCGGCCCCGCCTCGCTGGCCGCCCTCGCCGCCGTCTGCGACCTCGCTCCGCTCCCGGTCCTCGACGACCTCCGCACGGACCGCGCCCGCGGGATCCTCGCCGACGCCGACCTTCTCGTCACCGGCTGGGGCTGCCCCGTACTCGACGCCGAAGTCCTCGCGTCGGCGCCCCGGTTGCGGGCGGTGGTGCACGCGGCAGGCAGCGTCCGGCCGCATGTCACCGACGCCTGCTGGGAGCGCGGCATCGAGGTGTCGTCGGCCGCCGCCGCCAACGCACTGCCTGTTGCCGAGTACACCCTCGCGATGATCCTGCTCACCGGCAAACAGGTCCTGGAACGGGCCCGCGCCTACGCCACCACCCGTACCCGCGACAACTGGCTGCGCACCTCCCGCACGATCGGCAACCACCACCGGACCGTGGGAATCGTCTCCGCCTCGCTGACCGGCCGCCGCGTCATCGAACTGCTGCGGCCCCACGACTTCGACGTCCTCCTGTACGACCCGTACGTCACCGCCGCCGACGCGGCCGAACTCGGAGTCGAACGCGTGGAGCTGGACGCCCTGTTCGCCCGCTCCGACACGGTCAGCCTGCACACCCCGCTGCTGCCCGCCACCCAGGGTCTGGTGAGCCGAGCCCTGCTCGACACCATGCGTCCCGGCGCCGTACTCATCAACACCGCGCGCGGCGGCGTCGTAGACCAGGACGCCCTCACCGACGCCGTCCGGGACCGCCGTGTCCGCGCCGTCCTCGATGTCACCGACCCCGAAGTCCTGCCGCCCGACCATCCGTTGTGGGACTGCCCCGACGCATTCCTCACCCCCCACCTCGCCGGCTCCCAGGGCAACGAGTGGCGCCGCCTCGCGGAACTCGCCGTCGCCGAGACGGAGCACTGGGCATCCGGCGCGGGATTCCGCCATCCCGTACGACGCGAAAGGCTGGCCTTCCTCGCATGAGCAGCAAGACCCGGACCAACAGCGGGGGCATGTCCCGCAGCAGGGGCATCCCCTTCGAACTCCCGCCCGAGGACCGCGAGTCGAGCCCCCGCACCGGCTACACCCGGGCCCACTGGGAGGCCGTGGCGGACGGGCTGCTGGCCGCCGCGTGGCGCTGGAGCACCCCCGGCGGTGCCCTCCTCGACCTGCCCGGCGCCCCGTCACGCTCGGGGGTGCGCTCCGACGGGCTCGAAGGCTACGCCCGCACCTTCCTGGCTGCCGCCTTCCGCGTGGCGGGCGCCGGCGGGGACGACCCGCACGGCTGGCTCGACCGGTACGCCGAGGGCCTCACGGCGGGCACCCGCACCCCCGGCCGCGACGACACCGAGTCCTGGCCGCTGATCCTCGACCACGACGTGCAGGGCCAGCCGATGGTCGAGTCGGCCTCCGTCGCCCTCGGGCTGCGGCTGACGGCGCCCTGGCTGTGGAAACGGCTCGACCCCGCCGTACAGGACCGGGCGGAGAACTGGCTGCGCGGCTCGCTGCGCCACACGCCCGCCCCGAACAACTGGTACCTCTTCCCCTTCACCGTCGCCGGATTCCTGGAGTCCGTCGGACGCGGCGACGCGGAGACGGCCCGCGCGCGTGAACGGGCCCTGGAACTGCTGGAGACCTGGTACCGGGGCGACGGCTGGTACGCCGACGGCGACGGCCGCGCCTTCGACCACTACAACGGCTGGGCCCTGCACCTCTACCCGGTGCTCGACGCCCATCTCGGCGACGACCGGGAACTGTCCGCCCTGTACGGCCCCCGTCTGCGTGACCACCTCACCGGCTTCGCGCTGATGTTCGGTGGGGACGGTGCCCCGATCCACTTCGGCCGCTCCCTGTCGTACCGCTTCGCCGCCTCCGCCGCCGTCGGCCTCGGCGCCCTCACCGGCCACACCCCGCTCACCCCGGGCACCGGCCGCCGCCTGATCAGCGGCAGCCTCCGTCACTTCCTGGACAGGGGCGCCCTGACCGACGACGGCCTGCTGACCCTCGGCTGGCACGGCCCGCACCCGGCCACCCTCCAGACCTACTCGGGCCCCGCGTCCCCGTACTGGGCCTCGAAGGCCTTCGTATCCCTGCTCGCCCCCGCCGACGCCCCGCTGTGGACGGCCCGTGAGGAGTCCGCACCGGTCGAGGACGCCGACCGGGTCCTCGCGCTGCCCGCACCGGGGCTGCTGGTGCAGTCGACCCGCGCGGACGGGATCGTACGGCTGCACAACCACGGCAGTGACCACGTCCGCCCGCACGAGGGCGAGACGGCGGCCGAGGACGACCCGCACTACGGCCGCCAGGCCTATTCGACGCACTCCGGCCCGACGGCCCTCGCCAACGTCGCCGACAACCACCTCTCCGTGGAGATCGCCGGCCGGGGGAGTGTGCGCCGCCGTATCCACCCGCTGGGCGCGGGCCACGGCGACGGCTGGGGCTGGGCCGCCTCCTGGCACCGCCCCGTCTTCACCTCCGGGCCGCCCATGGTGCCGGGGCTGAAGCTGGAAAGCGTCACGGTGGTACGAGGCCGCCACGAACTGCGCGTCCACCGTGTGACCGGCGCTCCGGCCGGGTCCCGCGTCACCCACACGGGCTGGGCGACGGGCCCCGAGGAGACGGTGAGGTCCGCGCTGCACGGCCTGCACGGCTGGACCCCGGACCCGGAGGAGGCTCGCGCCCCACAGGGCACCGCCTACACCCGCTGGGCCCTGGTCCCACGCCTGACCGGCGAGACCACCCCCGGCGGCATCTCACTCCACGTGGCCCTGGCGACGCTCACGGCGGACCCGGAACCCTTTATGCCGGGGCAGGTGGTCGCGGGCGTCGAGGTTACCGGCACAGCGATCGAGGTCCACTGGACGGGGGACGGCACCCGAACGAGGATCACCTTCGAACCCCTGACCGTGCAGCACGGCTAGCTGTAAAGGGGCGCGGGGAACTGCGCGACCGGCCCCCACCGACCCGCAGCCGAACAACCGACCGTCACGGCAACAACTTGTCCAGCGCCGCAGAACCCTCCTCCGCCAGCTTCCGCTCCGCCCAGGCAAGACTGCGCGGAGTGAGATCACGCCCCGTGGCAAGCACCAGATCCTCAGCGGAAGCGCCATGCTCCGCACCGGTGTGGAGCAGGGCGTCGGGGGTCGTGGTGTCGTCGGACGGAGAGGGCGAATCGGAGTGCTGGATCGGCATGACGTCTCCTTGCTCGACGGGCCTTCTACCACCATGCACAGCCCACGCCCCGAGCGCACCCCGCACCGGTCCCCGTGGCCGCACAATGAGCCCTCACTCGAACCGTGACGTGTCTCCCGCGCCCCGGCGCACGATCTCGGCCTCGCCGCTGGAGAAGTCGATGACGGTCGTCGGTTCCGTACCGCAGTCCCCGGAGTCGACGACCGCGTCCACGACATGGTCGAGGCGCTCCTTGATCTCCCAGCCCTGCGTCAGCGGCTCCTTCTCGTCGGGGAGCAGCAGGGTGCTGGAGAGCAGCGGCTCGCCCAGCTCGGCCAGCAGGGCCTGCGCGACCGCGTGATCGGGGATGCGTACGCCGACGGTCTTCTTCTTCGGGTGCAGCAGCTTGCGCGGCACCTCGCGGGTCGCCGGGAGGATGAAGGTGTAGCTGCCCGGCGTGGACGCCTTCACGGCGCGGAACACGTCGTTGTCGACCTGCACGAACTGGCCGAGCTGGGCGAAGTTCTGGCAGACGAGAGTGAAGTGGTGACGGTCGTCGAGCTGCCGGATCGACCGGATGCGGTCGATGCCGTCACGGCTGCCGAGCTGGCACCCCAGCGCGAAGCAGGAGTCCGTCGGGTACGCGATCAGCGCGCCGGAGCGGATGCTGTCGGCGACCTGACTGATCGTGCGGGGCTGCGGGTTGTCGGGATGGACGTCGAAGTACCTTGCCATCCAACGAGCTTATGCCGTCGTGTCGGCGCACCCGCACACGCCCGTACCCGCAGCCGGTCGTGGGCCGTCCGCTGTCGCGGGCGAGCCGGGTGAGTAGCCGGCCGGTTCCTGGGCACTCGGCGGCCATGAACACGGCAGAAGCAGCAGCGGACGCGGGTCAGGTGCTCGCCGCGTCGGGCGACGTACGCAATGTGGCCGCCGCCTTCGCGGGCGGCCTGATCGTGGTGGCCCTGCTGATCTGGGCCGTCCGGCTGGGTATGCGGGCCAAGGACGCCGAGTCGCCGCCGCCCGGGCCGGAGGAGCATCCCAGGCTGCCGGAGACCGGGCCGGTGCGCGAGGAGCGGGAGATGCGCGAGGCCAACGAGGTGCCGCACACCCACGATGAGAGCGAGCGGCTCAATCCGCACAACCTGGCCGCCTCCGGCACGAAACGCGGCCACGACCAGACCCGCCCGCGCTGGGCGCCCGGCAACAGCGGATCCTTCGGCAGCGGCGGCTCGGGCCGCAAATGACGTTTCTGGTGGCCCGTGTGTGACCGGCCTCATAAGGTGGGCCGCATGGGGGAAACACCTGGCACCCGGCCCACCTCGGAGTTCCACGCGCGCAATTTCTCCGTGGAGGCCGTCGGACGGCTCGTGGCGGCCCTGGACGCGCAGGACGGGGCCGACGGCGTACGGCGGCTGCGTGCCTGGGCGCAGAGCGTGCTCGACCCACGACCGGGCGAACACGTGCTCGACGTGGGCAGCGGCACGGGATCGCAGACCCTGGCCCTGGCGGCGGCTGTCGGTCCGTCCGGCGACGCGGTGGGCGTCGACGCGAATCCGGCGCTGCGCGAGGTCGCCGAGCAGCGGGCGGCGGCGGCCGGCAGTACGGCCCGCTTCCTGGACGGCGACGCGCACGCCCTTCCGCTGCCTGACGCCTCGGTGGACGTGGTCTGGTGCGAGCGGCTGTTGCAGCATCTGTCCGAACCGGACAAGGCCGTCGGCGAGATCGCGCGGGTCCTGCGCCCCGGCGGACGCGTGGTGCTCATCGACTCGGACTGGGCGACCGCCCTCCTGCACCCCGGTGCCCCTGACGCGGTGGCGGCCCTCATGGCGGGAGCCCTGGCCGCCGCGGCCAACCCGTACTCCGGACGACGGCTCCCGGACCAGCTGTCCGCCGCGGGGCTGGTCATCGACGACCAGGGCTCGCAGGCACTGCTCCAGGACAGTACGGCGGTGCCCTGGCCCCTGATCCGCATGATGGGCGAGTCGGCCGTGCGGCGCGGACTGATGACCGACGAGCAGCGCGACCTGCTGTACGCGGAGCTGACCGGGGCGGCGGAGCGCGGCGCACTGCACATGTCGGTGACGATGTTCGCCGCGGTCGCCCACCGCCCCGCCTGACCTGCCCCCGAGGCGGACGGCCGGGGTGTCCGCGCACGTCCGGCATGCGGCCGGGGGCGGGTCGTGGTCCGCTGTGAGGCCGAGGCGTACGACGACGGACCCTGTGGCGGTGCGATGTGCTGGAGTGCGACGGCCGATCTGGTGGCGGGTGCGGGCATCGCCGCCGTGGGCGTGGCGAGCGTGGCGATGGTGGCCCGGGCGGGCCGGGGGCGTGATCTGCCGCTGGCCGCGCTGCCGTTGCTCCTGGGCGCGCACCAGATCGTCGAGTCCCTGGTGTGGCACGCGGACGGCGGATCCGGTCCGGCGACCCTGTTCTGGGCCGTCATCGCCCTTCCGCTCCTCCCTCTGTGGGTGCCGGCGGCCGTCCTGTGCGCGGCGCCCACGAGTGCGAGACACCGACTGCTGCTGCCGCTGGCCGTGGGCATCGTGACCAGCGCCGTACTCGCGTACAGCCTGGCGACCCATGAGGTGACGGCCGGCATCCGCGACCACACGGTCGGATACGGCATCGACCTGTCCCACCCCGCACCGCTCGTCACGGGCTATCTGCTGGCCACGGTCGGCTCCCTGCTGCTGTCAGGCGACCGCCGGCTGGTGCTGTTCGGACTCCTGGCCGGGGCGGGCGCGCCGGTGTGCTGGGCGCTGTGGCGACTGGAGTTCGTGTCGACCTGGTGCGCCCTCGCGGCGCTCTGCTCCCTGGCCCTGCTGGGCTGGGCCCGCCGAGGAGGCCGTCCGGTACGACCTGGGTACGGAGGCCGTGGTGTGGAGAGGGGGTGAAGGGGCAGTCGAAGGGTAGGAAAGTCAGGACAGAGGCGGATTCGGCACAGCGGAGGGGCGATGGATTCCACCACGACAGTGATCCTGATCATCGGGGTCCTGGCCGCGGCGGCGCTGGCCGTGGCGGGCACCCTGCTGGTCCGGCTCGTCCGCACCCGCCGGGATCTGCGCCGCGCGGGCCTGCCGACCGGCTCGCGCTGGGTCTTCTGGGGCGCGGTCGCCTACCTGGTCCTCCCGACCGACCTCCTGCCCGATCCCGTCTACCTCGACGACATCGGCGTACTCCTGCTGGCGCTGCGCAGCATGCGCAACCAGGCACGGGAGTTCGGTATCGAAATCGACGGGATGCCCGAATCCACTCCGGTCGGCCGTACGGACAAAACCTGGTGAGCACGGACAGAACGTGATGACGAACGACAAGGGCCCGGCTCGCGTCACCCCGCGAGCCGGGCCCTGTCACCGCTGCTGCGGCCCCGCCTACGCCTCGCTGGCCCGGAGCATGTCCTCGCGCTCGACGAGCTTCACGCGCTCGCGTCCCTGCGGCTCTCCCAGGGCCTTCTCCGCTGCGTCCAGCCGGTGCCAGCCCTCCCACGTGGTGAAGCGGATGTTCCGCTCACCGAGGAACGCGTCCACGGCCTCCGGGGCGGGCGAGGCCGGCTCGGGCAGCCGTCCGTCCGTGTAGTCGGCCAGCAGATTGGCGACGGTCTCGTTGGCGTCGCCCTTCGTGTGCCCGATCAGTCCGACCGGGCCGCGCCGGATCCAGCCGGTGACGTACATCGAGGTGAGGTGCTCGCCGGTCTCCTCGACCACCCGGCCGCCCTGGTCGGGGACGGTGCCCGACTCGACGTCCCAGGGCAGCTTGGGCAGCTTGTCGGACAGGTAGCCCACGGCGCGGTAGACCGCCCCGAGGTCCCAGTCCTTGAACTCGCCGGTGCCCTTGACGTTGCCGGTGCCGTCGAGCGCGGTCCGTTCCGTACGCAGACCGACGACCTTGCCGTCCTCGCCGAGGATCTCGGTGGGCGACTCGAAGAAGTGCAGGAACAGCTTGTGCGGCCGGTCGCCGACGTCGCGGATGGCCCAGTTCTCCAGCGTCTTGGCGACCATGTCGGCCTGCTTGTTGCCGCGCCGGGTAGCGATCGAGCCGTCGTCGTAGTCGATGTCCTCGGGGTCGACGATGACCTCGATGTTGGGGGAGTGGTCCAGCTCCCGCAGCTCCATCGGGCTGAACTTGGCCTGCGCCGGGCCACGGCGGCCGAAGACGTGGACCTCCAGCGCCTTGTTGGCCTTGAGGCCCTCGTACACGTTCGGCGGGATCTCGGTCGGAAGCAGTTCGTCAGCCGTCTTGGCCAGGACGCGTGCCACGTCGAGCGCGACGTTGCCGACCCCGAGGACCGCGACCTTCTCCGCGTCGAGGGGCCACGTACGCGGCACGTCCGGGTGGCCGTCGTACCAGGAGACGAAGTCGGCGGCGCCGTACGAGCCGTCCAGGTCGACGCCGGGTATGTCGAGCGCCCGGTCGGCCGTGGCGCCCGTGGAGAAGATCACCGCGTCGTAGAAGGCGCGCAGATCGTCCAGGCTGATGTCGCCGGGGTAGTCGACATTGCCGAAGAGACGGATCTGCGGCTTGTCGAGCACCTGGTGCAGGGCCGTGATGATGCCCTTGATGCGGGGGTGGTCGGGGGCGACGCCGTACCGGATCAGACCGAACGGCGCCGGCATCCGCTCGAAGAGGTCGATGGACACGCCGGGCTCCGCGGCCACCGCCGACTTGAGCAACGCGTCGGCGGCGTAGATCCCGGCGGGGCCGGCTCCGACAATGGCCACCCGCAGAGGGCGAGGCATGATCAGGTTCCCTTCGAGCGACGACATGAAGATCTTCGAAGGAAGCCTAAACTAAGGCAAGCCTAAGCTGGTACGGGGGTCGGAGTTATGAGCCCATAAAGTGGACTTATGGGCAGGGGGAGCGCCTCCGTGGACCAGCAGGGTGGGACCGGTAGGGCCGGTAGGGCCGGTCAAGGCTGCTCAGGGCTGCTGCTGCGGTGTGTCGGCGCGGCCGCCGACGGCGCCGCCGAAGCCCCGCAGCTGCTCCGCCTGTTCCTCGGTCACCTTCTGCTCCGCGCCGCAGAACGTGCACTGGGTCGTGTACTTGGTCGAAAGAGGGAACAGCGGCACAAAGAACAGCGTGAATTTCGTGACGCGTTTCCGGAGCGCGTGCGCGGCGGGATTCCCGCAACGGCCGCACACCAGCGTGAGTATCGCGAGCTGGTAAAGGTATCCCCTGGTGCCAAAAATGATCATCGCGCGAGTCCTTTCGTCGGTGTGTCCGCGGTCCGCCCCGCCCCCTCAGAAGGGGGTAGTGGACCGGCCATGTCCGGTTCATGGTGTGCGCATGACCGAACTGCAGACCTTCCCACTGCCCCCGACCGTCGAGGGCGGTGACGCCGACCGGTTGCTGGGTCAGGCGCTCATCGCCGCCTGGCAGGCCGACGGTATCTTCCAGATCCAGGCCACTCCCGACCAGGATGCCGCCACCGAACGAGCCCTGGCCGCGTCCAGGGCCTTCGTCGGCCGCCCGCTCAAGGAGAAGACCCAGTACGTCTCCGACCTCACCTACAGCGGATATGTCGCGTCCGGTGAGGAGGAGACCGCCGGGGAGAAGGACGGCTCGGAGATCTTCACCGTCTGTCCCGACATCCCCGAGGACGACCCCCGCGTCCACGACAAGTGGCCCTGCCACGGCCCCGCCCCCTGGCCGTCCGACCAGTACGCCGCCGCCATGAAGGACTACATGGCCGTGGTCGGCGACATCGGCCACCGGCTGCTCCAGTTGACCGCGCTGGGCCTCGGTCTGGACGACATGGAGCACTTCACGCGGCTCACCGACGACGGCTGGCACCACATGAGGGTGCTGCGCTTCCCGCCGGCCGACGCCACCTCCGAACGCGGTATCGGCTCCCACACCGACTACGGTCTCCTCGTCATAGCGGCCCAGGACGAGGTCGGCGGCCTCTACATTCGGCCGCCCGTGCCCGGCGAGACCCGGGGGCGCAACTGGCTGCCCGACGAATCCATGGCCGGGCGGTACGAGAACGAGGACCCCTGGACCTTCGTCGCCCCGACCCCCTCCGTCTTCACCGTCTTCCCCGGCGACATCATGCAGTTCATCACCGGCGGAACCCTTCTCTCGACCCCGCACAAGGTGCGCCTCGCCGACCGTGAGCGGTTCACCATGGCGTACTTCCACGAGCCGTCGTTCCAGGCAGTGGCCCGCCCCCTGGAGCCGTCGGAGACCGACGAGTACATCCACTACGGCACGCACTTCACCAACATGTTCATGCGCTGCTACCCCGACCGCTCGACCACCGCGCGGATCGAGCGGGAGGACCGGTCGGCGGTCCTGGAGCGGCTCCGCAAGGAGGCCCTCGCCTCTTGAGCCGTTCTCTCGCGTCACGCGCCACGGATTCCGGCGCGTTCCGAAGCCGCCCAGCCGCCGCCGGGCGGCTTCGGAACATGCCGGAACCCAGGAACCCGCGCCGCCTGGTCCCTGTCTTCCGTTCCGCTCAGTCGCCCGTTCCTCTCCGTTCTCAGGGCAGCAGGCCACGGTCCGCTCTCAGGGCAGCAGGCCAAGGCGGCGGGCGGTCAGGACCGCCTCCAGCCGCGAATGGCAGCCCAGCCTGCGCATCGCGCTGCGCAGATAGCTCTTCACCGTCTCGGCGCGGAGACCGAGTTCATGCCCTATGTCGGTGTTCGTCCGCCCCAGGGCGACACACGACAGGACGTCGAGTTCCCGCGAGGTGAGGACCGGGCCGGCGGAGCCCCGGGAGGCGGGGGCACCGGCGTCGGCCAGTCTGTCGCTCAGTGCGGCGACCCGGTCGCGCAGGTCGCCGTCCGTGAGCTGCTGGGCGAGCACCCGCAGTTCGGCGTACGCCTCGCGGATCGTCTCCCACCGGGGGGACGCCGGTTCCGGGGCGGGGTCGGCGGCCGGCCCGGACTCGTCGATACGGCCGAGGCGGCGCGCCACCTCGTCGCGCACCGCCAGGGTCTGTTCCAGGGCGCGGGCGGTGTCCATGACGGCGTCGACCGTACGGTCGCCCAGCCCGACGGACTGGCGGACCGCGCCGTACATCACCGCCCGCACCGTCCGGTTCACCACGACGGGGGCCGCGACGACGGCACGGATGCCCTCGGCTGCGACCATCAGATCGTAGTGATGGCTGATCGTCTTGGAGTTCGCGTAGTCGTTGACCGCGACGGGGCGGTGCAGAGCCACCGCCTTGCCGCCGAGCCCCATGCCGAACCCGAGGGTCAGCCCCATGAGGGCTCTGGTCGAGTTCCCGGCGAACTCGGTGAGCTGGGCGTGCCGTCCTCTGGTCACCACGCCGCCGAAGGTGAGATCCACGCCGGTGGTGTGACGTAACGAGTCGATGGCCCGCTTGAGTTGACGCTCGTCGTCCGAAACGGGGGGTGGCTTCACTGTCATACGTTGTCCTCGGTCTGCGCGGGAGTCCAGTCTGCTCCCGACGGGCCTCGCTGTGCGGGGTCAGCGGCCGGTGGGGGGCGCGAGGACGCGGTCCTCGGTCCAGTCGACGGTCAGTTCCCGGCGGATGAAGCGCCAGGCTCCCGTCGTACGCCGGTAGGAGTCGCGGTAACGGATGGCGCGCACGCGCAGTCTGGCGGCCTCGGTGTCGGCGGCGTACATCTCGTGCGCGAGGCAGTCGGTCTCTCCCGAGGCGCTGTCGCCGGCCAGCCGGACCTTGTGGCTGCCGACGAAGTGCGTGGTGACGACGGACGGCGTCAGCGCGGACAGCACGCGCTCCCAGCCGTCCCGCCCGTCGAGGACGAGGGGCGGACGGCCGGTGCCCGCAGGCGGGTTCAGGACCACCTCGCCGTCCTCGTGGAACAGCGAGGCGAGCAGCCTCGGGTTCCGCCGGTCCAGGGCCGAGGCGTAGGTGTCGACGAGCCTTCGCAGGTCCTGCCGCTCCTGTGCCCCGTCCTGCCGGGCGGCTTTCGTCCCGGTCGGGTTGCTCGTATCGGTAGGTGTCACATGTACCGCCAGACGGATGTGGGGGTCGGTTCCGCGGCGCAGGGGTTCAGCCGCCGGTCGTCTGCGAGGCCACGGGCAGGAGCGGCCCGTGCGCGATTCTCCGGGTGGGCGGGACAGCGCTTTCTTCGAGATCGGCAGGGAGCGGTGAGCGGGAGAAATGCATGGGGTCCCTCTCTGGACGTGCGGGCTCGGAACCGCCGGATGCGGCAACGGCCTTGCGCCGGAGGTGGGGTGGCGCGCGGCCCGAGTGGCAGGTCGAACGGTTGTGCGTCCCGTTCTCCGGACCGGGAACGGCTTTCTACTGGCACCACCATGGGGCAAACCGTGCCGCCGAGCTACCCCCGGTTGAGGGGGCGAGTGGAGGGAGGTGCGAGGCGAAAACCGCGTCGAACGCGCTGAAATCATGCCAGTCCCGCTCGGCCGTACGGGGCCCCGAGTGTGGCCGATCCCACTTCAAACGAAGCTGACAAATTGTCAATTGCGCTCTGGCGTACGGAACTTGACGCCGAGGAGAGCTTGCAGAACTGTTCTCCTGGCGCCGGAGCCGCAGCCCCCGGCGCTCGGGGAGAGGCAGGGAGCTGCCGTGAGGTAGGGAGTAGACCGGGTCGTGCTACCGGCGGAAGACAGCGAGGTGGCCGCCGCCACGAGGGCGGCGGTGCTGGCGCTGCGCAGGGACAGCGGGATGCCCGTCGCGGGTGCGGCCTGGGTCGTCGGCCCGCAACTGCTGCGGATCAGTGAGACCAGCGGCGTGAAGTCGCCCGGACGCCGGGGATTCGCCGTACCGGCGGGCACCGGACTCATCGGGAAGGTACTGACGACACGCCGGCTGGCGGTGGTGAGCGACTACCGGTCGGCCCAGCAGATCAGCCACGAGTACGACTCCTTCGTCGCGGCGGAGGAGGTGCGGGCGATGGCCGCGGCGCCCGTGATCGTGGGCACCACGGTACGAGCGGTGCTCTTCGTCGGGTCACGTGACGCCGTACGGCTCGGTGACCGCGTACTGACCGCGGTGACCCAGGCGGCACGCGACCTGGAGCAGTTCCTCGCGACCCACGAGCACGCCCACCGGCTCCTCACCGAGGCCCGCGACGCCCGGAGGCCCGCGGCACACCATGACACGGCACCCCATGACACGGCGGCCCTTGAACAGGTGCACGAAGTCCACACCGAACTGCTCGACCTGACGGCGACGATCGGCGAGGGCCACCTCAGGGAACGCTTCGACGAGGTGTGCGCGCTGCTGGAGTCGGGCTGCTGCGCCGAGGGCGCGTCGCACGGGCCGGCGGTGAGTCTGTCGCGGCGCGAACGGGACGTCCTGCTCGCGGTCGCCGCGGGCTGCACCAACCTGGAGATCTCGGGCCGGCTCGACATCGGGCTGGAGACGGTGAAGGGCTATCTGCGTTCGGTGATGCGCAAACTCGGCGCCGGTACCCGCCTCGAAGCGGTCACCGCGGCCCGCCGGGCGGGCCTGCTCCCGTAGAGCCAGGCCCCCCGCCGACCCCTCCCCGCGCGGTTCGCCCGGCAGCCGGCGTGCGACGGGCGGCGCGTGACCGTTCCCTGGCGTGCGGAGGCGTCCCGGCGACCGTTCTCGGCGTCGACGAGGGCCGCCCGGCCGTACGGTCCAGGCGGGCCCCCGGCGGCCGTCGCCCGTGAGCCGGGTCAGTACTCCGGACGGTTCGGCGCGCGGGAGGGCGGGGCCCGCCGTGGCGAGGCCGGTGTACGGACAGCCGGTGCGCGGCGGCGGGAAGGTGACCGATCGGCCGTGGAGTCCGGCGGGAGACAGTGGCGGGCGCCCGGCCCGGGGCGGTGGCCCGGCGCCCAGGACGACGGTTCAGGCGGCGTCGAGTTCGGCCGACTCCTCGGCGGAGAGGACCAGGTCCACGGCGGCGGCGGAGTCGCGGATCGTCTCCGGTCGGCTGGCGCCGGGGATCGGCACGACCACCGGTGACTTCGCGAGCATCCAGGCCAGGCACACGCGCTGCGGGCTGACACCGTGGGCCTCGGCGATCCGGGCGAAGGGGGAGTACGCCGAACCGAGGCCGCCGGCCCGGGAGATGCCGCCGAGCGGGCTCCAGGGCAGGAACGCGATACCCAGCTCGTCGCAGAGCCGCAGTTCCGGCTCGCTGGAGCGGAACGCCGGGGAGAACTGGTTCTGCACGGACACCAGGCGCCCGCCGAGGATCTCGTTCGCCAGCCGGATCTGCTCCGGGTTCGCGTTGGATATCCCGGCCATGCGGATCTTGCCCTCGTCCAGCAGGTCGCGGACCGCGCCGACCGACTCCGCGTACGGGACCTTGGGGTCGGGGCGGTGGAACTGGTACAGCCCGATGGCCTCCACGCCCAGGCGGCGCAGCGAGGCCTCGCACGCCTCCTTGATGTGCGCGGGCGAGCCGTCCAGGGTCCAACTGCCGTCACCGGGACGCAGATGTCCGCCCTTCGTGGCGACCAGGACGTCCGCGCCGCGCTCGTGGGAGGCCAGTGCCTTGGCGATGAGGGTCTCGTTGTGGCCGACCTCGTCCGCGTCCCGGTGGTAGGCGTCCGCCGTGTCGATCAGGGTGAGGCCGGTGTCGAGCGCGGCGTGGATGGTGGCGAGGGAACGGGCCTCGTCCGGCCGTCCCTCGATCGACATGGGCATCCCGCCCAGACCGATCGAGCTGACCTGCACATCACCGATGCGTCGAGTCTGCATGTGCTCGTGACCTCTTTCGGGTGGGGCGAAGCAAGGGTGCGCGGTGAGGGCGCGCGCTCCAGCCTTGCTCTCCGATGTCCTGAGGTCCAATAGAGGAATACGAACGCATTCAGCACCCGGGCCGCTGAATCGCCGTGTCGCCGCTGGTAAAATGGGGTCACGCTTCGACACCGCCGGGGCCCGTACCAAGGGGTACGGGCCCCGGGGCGTTCCAGGCGTCAGACCAGGAAGGTTCCTCATGAACGCCAGACCGACGGGCCAAGGACACTCCCGCGCGGGCAAGCCCCAGCAGGCCGCCCTGTCGCAGGGCGAGCTCTCCACCCCGAAGACGGTGTCCCCGGGTCTGCCGCCGGCCGCCTCCTTCGACGCGCTCGGGCTGCCACCGGCGCTCATGGAGACGATGACGGGCCTCGGGGTCACGGAGCCCTTCCCGATCCAGGCGACGACCCTGCCCAACGCGCTGGCCGGCCGTGATGTGCTGGGCCGTGCGCGAACCGGCTCCGGCAAGACGCTCGCCTTCGGGCTCGCGCTGCTCGTCCGGACCGCGGGCCGGCGCGCCGAGTCCAAGCGGCCGCTCGCCCTGGTGCTGGTGCCGACCCGTGAGCTCGCCCAGCAGGTGGGCGACGCGCTGGCACCGTACGCGCGCACCCTGAACGTACGGCTGGCGACGGTGGTCGGCGGGCTGTCGATCAACCGGCAGCAGGCGGAACTGCGGACCGGCGCCGAAGTGGTCATCGCGACGCCGGGACGGCTGACCGACCTGGTGTCGCGCCGGGACTGTGTCCTGAACCATGTGCGGATCACGGTCCTCGACGAGGCGGACCAGATGTGCGACCTGGGGTTCCTGCCCCAGGTGACCGACATCATGGACCAGCTTCCCGCCGACGGGCAGCGGCTGCTGTTCTCGGCGACGCTCGACCGCAACGTCGACCAGCTCGTACGCGACCACCTCCACGACCCGGTGTCCGCGACGGTCGACCGCGCGGCGGGCTCGGTCACCACGATGGAACACCACGTCCTGAACATCCACGCCGCCGACAAGTACGCGACGGCGACGGAGATCGCGGCGCGGGACGGCCGGGTGCTGATGTTCCTGGACACCAAGACCGGTGTGGACCAGTTCACCCGGCACCTGCGGGCCAGCGGGGTGCGGGCCGGCGCCCTGCACAGCGGGAAGTCGCAGCCGCAGCGCACGCACACGCTCGGCCAGTTCAAGGACGGCGAGATCACCGTGCTGGTGGCCACCAACGTGGCGGCGCGGGGCATTCACATCGACGCCCTCGACCTCGTCGTCAACGTCGATCCGCCGGCCGACGCCAAGGACTACCTGCACCGGGGCGGCCGTACGGCGCGCGCGGGGGAGTCCGGGAAGGTGGTCACCCTGGTCACGCCCAACCAGCGGCGCGACGTGAACCGGATGATGTCCGACGCCGGGATCCGCCCGACGGTCGCACAGGTGCGCTCCGGCGAGGAGAGGCTGACCGCCATCACCGGCGCGAAGCGCCCGCCGACCGAGACGAGGACCGCCACCGGCAACGCCCCGTTCCGTGGCATCGGAACCCGCCCGGGCCGGCCCGCCAAGGAGTCCCGCAAGACCGCCGAGGCCCGCAAGACGGCTGAGGCGCGGGCGGCGGCCCGGGTACGCAAGGGCCGCTGACGCCAATTCCTCCCTGCCCAGGGCTTGGCGCGGACCGGTCCGGCGTCGTACGCCGGGTGGTCCGCGCGCGGCCTCAGTTCTTCATGGCGCGAATCACGTCCGCGAGGGACGTGGCGGGGTGGCCGGTGAGGAAGGGCACCGCGTCGCTGACTCCGTCCAGCTGGCCGGCCGCCATCGCCGTGTAGGTCGACACCCAGGCGTCGAGCTGCCAGGGCGGCGCGCCGTAGGAGGCACGGGAGGCGTATGCCTCCTCGACCGTCTCCGGGTGATAGGTGACGGTACGGCCCAGCACCTCGGACAGGACGGCGGCGGCCTCGCCCAGTGTCAGCGACTGCGGCCCGGTCAGGTCGTAGACGGTACCGGCGTGGTCACCGGGACGGGACAGTACCGCGGCCGCGGCCTCGGCGATGTCGTCCTGCGAGACGAAGGCGGCCCGCCCCTGCCCGGCCGGACCACGGATGACGCCGTCCTCACCGACCAGGTGGGGGACGAAGTCCGCGTACATGTTGTCGCGCAGGAAGGTGTACGCCATCCCGCTGGCGCGGATGTGTTCCTCGGTGTGGAAGTGGTCGCGGGCCAGCGTGAACGTCGCATCGGGCGCGGCGCCGAAGAAGGACACGTACACCAGGTGCTCGACCCCCGCCCGCGCCACGCTGTCGACGAAGGCCTTGTGCCGGGCGAGCCGGTCGGCACTCTCGGAGGCGGACACCATGAGCACGGTCCTCGCGCCGCGCAGTCCGCGCACCACGGCGTCGTGGTCGCCGAAGGCACCCCGGACAGCCGTGGCTCCGGCCAGGTCCGGCGCGCGGTCGAGGTCACGCACCAGCAGCCGCTGTGAGATGCCCCGTTGGGCCAGCAGGCGGGCGACGCGACCGCCGAGGCGCCCCGTGGCTCCGGTGACCACGACCTCTGATTCTGATGATTCGGGCGATTCTGACGATTCGGTGGGCAGTTCGGTCATGGCTGGCATCACTTCCGGTCGGGGCGGGGTGCGAGCGGCTCGGACGGCGGCTCCCGTCGGGTGTATTCAACCGGTCAGAGGGCGAATGCCTCGGTGAGGCGCACGCTGTACCCGTCCTCCTCCATCAGGACGACGGTGACCCCGAAGGGGGACGGATGGTCGATCTCCAGCGGGATGAACGAGTAGTCGACCGCGGCCCGGACCGGCGGGATCAGTTCGCCGCCCGGCTGGGGTTCGGGCGCGGGCAGCCACCGGGGTTCGACCACGGCCGGGTCCCCGGGGGAGCGGTCGAGGGCCTGCTCGGTGTAGGGGAAGCGGTGCAGGGTGTGGCCGTCCTTCGTGGCGTGCACCATGTTCAGGCAGGGTGCCGGGTCGGCGGCCGGCAACTCGCAGGCCGCCGCTACGTCCTGGGTCTCCCAGGCGAGGACGACCTCGTCGGCGCCGGCCGCCGCGGCGATGTTGGACAACTGGGCGATGCCCGTGAGCGCGTCCTTGCCGGTCTCGACGGGACGCAGCCAGATCAGGCCGACCAGTTCACCGCGGACCAGCGGCATGACGACCGGCCGGGGCACGGCCCCTTCACCCAGGCCCGCGGTGTACGCGTTCTTCATCGAGGCGGCCAGTGCGTCCCAGGTCTGCGTGTCCACGAACTTCCTCTCACCAACAGCACGTTCACGATCCAGGCGACCCTGTCACGGCGGCCGTCGTCGACGCCAGTCAGGACGGGACCAGTGGCAGGAGCGGCCGGTCCGGGAGGGCCCGGGGAACGCGCTCCGGGACGCCGCCCGCGAACACGTCGTGCAGTGGCGGCGTCTCCAGGTGCACATGTCCGATGGGGTAGCCGCAGACGTCCAGAGGACAGGGGCAGGGACAGGGACAGGGGCAGGCCCCTAGGCCTGTTCCAGCTTCTTGACCTGCGCGGAGACCAGTTCCTCCGGCACTTCCGCGGCGGATCCGGTGCCGCTCACCGTGGAGAACGTGACGACCGTGGCGCCGCTGCGCACGACCACGAAGGCGTCCGAGGAGTCACCCCGGGTCTGCAGGGTGAAGGCGACGGCGTCGTCCCCCGCGTCGGGTGCGGTGGCTGCCTTGGCGGTGGTGCGGGCGGGTACGCCACCCTCCCAGGCGGTGCACTCCTTCACGGCGGTGCGCAGACCGTCGAGGACGCCCTCGGCATCGGGCTGGTCGTAGGCCATCAGACCGATGGTGGTGGCGGAGCCGGCCGACGAGCCGGAGGTGGCGTAGGCGAGGAGGCCGACGAACTCCTTGGGCGCCGGCTTCGGGGAGGCGGTGCGCATGTTCTCCAGTGGCTGGCAGGCCGCGGGCCGGGCGGTCCCGCCGCCGGCGGGCTTCGCGGGGAAGGCGGTGACCTGGAAGCCGTCCGCGTCGGTGCCGGACAGTGCCGCGGACTTCAACTGAGCGGCGTCCAGCGGATCGGCGGCGGCCTCGGACTCCTTCACGGGCGCCGGCTTCGACGCGGACGCGGGTGCGGAGACGGACGGGGAGGTGGACGGGGATGACTTCGCGTCGGAATCGCCGTCGCCGCCACCGCCCCCACATCCGGCAACCAGAACCGAGGTGAAGAGGAGTGCCGCCAACTCGATCTGTCTGATACGCACTTGATGACTCCCTGATCGCGATTCCGGATCGAATGGATCATCATCACTTCATACGTGTGGTGATTACGCGGGTTTTACCGACACGTGATCATTGAGCGGACAGCGCCAGGAGTTCGGCGGCCATCCGGCGGGCGGGGGTCTCGGTCTGTCGCGCGATGCGGTGGAAGGTCTCCTGGGCCGGGCGGGCCGGCCAGTCGGGCGGCAGGTGGCGGGCGGGCAGCCGTGGGTCGGTGCGGATGATGTCGAGCCATTCGCTGATCAGCCGCAGCCGGGCGCCGAGCGCGTCGCCGGACCCGTTCTCCGGCCAGGCGGACCAGCGTTCGTCGAAGTCCGCGTACCGGGCGCCGACACCGCCCAGGTCCCAGGTGTCACGGATCATCAGGCCGATGTCGGTGGCGTCGTCGGCCGTGGCGTGGAAGATCTTGACGTGGGCGGTGAGACCGAGTTCGGCGACGAGTGACGAGGCGTCGGTGTCACCGGGAGCGATCCACAGCCCGCTGTACAGGGCGCCGAAGCCCGACCAGGTGAGCCGGGAGCGCAGATCGTGCCGCTGGCGCTGCCAGGACTCGGGCAGGGAGAAGCCGAGCAGTGTCCAGGTGCCGTCCCAGTCCTCGTTGACGGCACCGGTCTGCCACAGACGCCGTTTGCCGTCCCAGAGGATCTGTTCCGTCTGCGCGGTCAGGCCGAAGTGCATACGGCGCCCCTGCCGCTGACGCCGCAACAGGCCCCGGTTGACCATGCGGGTGAGGGTGGACCTGACGGCGTGTTCCCCGACTCCGGCGCGGGCGAGGACATCGATGATGCTGCCCGAGTACACGGGGCCGAGTCCCTCCTCCAGGACGTAGCTGCCGAAGAAGGCGAACAGGAGCGACTGCGGGCGCGGCTGCGGTGCGGCGGAGATCTCCACGGCGGCCTGCGGGGTCTGGTCGTGCACGTCGGAAAGGGTACGGCCGTCCGGCAGGTCCCCGGTGCCGGGGTGGACGGGCGAGTTCACGCGGATGCCGGACCGACGGGGCCACGGATTCTCGTGCGGGGCTGCACAGGCGTAACTCCCTTTTGGGTGGGCTTCGTTGGGTGATGTTCGTGCTCGTCGAAGTTGTCGGGGCCTCTCTTGTCCGGAGTGCTGACAGCGCGAACATAGGTGTGTACATTGCGGCCGTCAAGAAAGTGCACAACATGCGGGTCGCGGGTCCGCCTGACCCACTCCCGTCCCGTCCGTCGTATCGGCGCGTTCCCCCCATTCCGCATCGCTCCCGTCAGGAGAGACCATGCAAAGGCGCGTTCTCGGGTTTGCCGCAGCAATAGCCGTCACGATCGCCGGCGTGGCCGGATGCGGATCCTCGGATCCGGCGGACAGCGGTTCGCCGTCCTCGGGCGGCGGCAAGGACACGAAGGTCAAGATCGGCGTCATCCCCATCATCGATGTGGCCCCGCTCTATCTGGGCCAGAAGAAGGGGTTCTTCGGCAGCCGGGGCATCGAACTGGAGATGGTGAGCGCCCAGGGTGGCGCGGCGATCATCCCCGGCGTGCTGGGCGGCCAGTTCCAGTTCGGGTTCAGCAACACCACGTCGCTGATGCTCGCCCAGGTCAAGGGCGTCCCGATCAAGTCCGTGGTCAACGGCGCCGCCTCCAACGGCAAGGTCGGGGCCGATGTCACCGGGGTCGCCGTCAAGAAGGACAGCCCGATCAAGTCCGCCAAGGACCTCGCCGGGCACACCGTCGCCGTCAACACCCTGCAGAACATCGGGTCCACCACGGTGCGCGAGTCGGTCCGCAAGGCCGGCGGTGACCCGTCGAAGGTCACGTTCGTCGAGATGCCGTTCGACCAGATGCCGGCCGCGCTGGACGGCGGGCGGGTGGACGCCGCCTGGATGGGCGATCCCGCGATGACGATCGCCAAGGCGCAGGGCGCCCGGGTGGTGGCCTCACCGTTCGCCGAGACGGACCCGAAACTCACCGTGGCGACCTACTTCACCTCCGTCCAGCTCACGAAGCAGAAGCCCGACCTGGTCAAGAAGTTCGCCGATGCCATGAGCGAGTCGCTCCAGTACGCCACCGACCACCCGGACGAGGCCCGCCAGATCCTCACCACCTACACGAAGCTCAGCGGCGACGTCCTGAACAAGGTCACGCTGCCCGACTGGCCGGCTCAGGTCGACATGGCCTCGCTGGAGAAGCTCGCCTCCCTCGGTGAGCAGGACGGCCTCTTCGGCGGCAAGAAGCCCGACCTGAACGCCCTGTTCTCATGACCCCCGGCGCCGTCACCCCCGGCGCGGCCCCCGCCCGGCGACTGCCGGAGCGGGCCCTCGCCCCGCTGCGCGGCCTCGCGGGACTCGCCGGGCTGGTCGCCGTACTCGAAGTGCTGCCGCACACCGGCCTGGTGTCGGCCGGCTATCTGCCGCCGGCCTCCGAGACCGTCCGCGCCCTGTGGCACCTGCTCGCCGAACAGACGTTCTGGACCGCGCTCGGCGACACCCTCACCGGCTGGGGCCTCGGCCTGGCCGTCTCCGTCGTGGCGGGCGTGGCGGCCGGACTGGTCATCGGCTCCGTACCCGTACTGCGCGCGGTCACCGCCTCCACCATCGAGTTCCTGCGCCCCATCCCGTCCGTCGCCCTGATCCCCGTAGCCGTCCTGCTCTACGGCGCCGACCTCAGGTCCAAGCTGCTGCTCGTGGTGTACGCCGCCTTCTGGCAGGTGATCGTCCAGGTGCTGGCCGGCATCCAGGACGTCGACCCGGTCGCGGACGACACCGCCCGCAGCTATCACCTCGGCACCTGGGGACGCCTGCGCCACGTCATGTGGCCCACCGCCCTGCCGTACGTGATGACGGGCGTACGGCTGGCCGCGACCGTCGCCCTCATCCTCGCCGTCACCGCCGAACTCGTCATCGGCGCACCCGGACTCGGCCAGGAGATCGCCGTCGCCCAGTCCTCCGGAGCCGTGCCGCAGGTCTACGCCCTGGTCCTGGTCACCGGGCTGCTCGGCGTCGCCGTCAACCTGGTGGCGCGAGCCGTCGAGCGCCGGGCGCTGCACTGGCACCAGTCCGTACGCACGGAGGTGACCGGATGAGCGTCCGCACCGTCCTGCGCCGCGCCCTGCTCCTCCTGGGCCTGCCCGCCGCCCTCCTCGCCGTGTGGTGGTACGCCACCGCCGGCAGCACCGACTTCTACGTACCGCCGCTGTCCGCCATCCTGGAAGCGTTCGGGAAGGTCTGGACGGCGGACCGGCTGCTGTCCGACGTCGTACCGAGCCTCCTGCGCCTCGCCGCCGGCTACCTCCTCGCGGTGGCGGCCGGAGTGGGGCTCGGCCTGGTGATCGGCACACGCCGGGTCGTACGGGAGTTCCTCGAACCGGTCCTCGAACTCTTCCGGGCGATCCCGCCGCCCGTGCTCGTACCGGTGATCATGCTGTTCGCGGGTATCGGCGACACCATGAAGGTGCTCGTCATCGTCAGCGGCTGCGTGTGGCCGATCCTGCTCAACACCGTCGAGGGCGTCCGAGCCGTGGACGAGGTGCTCGACGACACCTGCCGGTCCTACGGCATCACCGGCACCGCCCGGCTGCGGCACCTGGTGCTGCGCGCGGCGAGCCCGCAGATCGTCACCGGCATGCGCCAGGCCCTGTCGATCGGGATCATCCTCATGGTCATCAGCGAGATGTTCGCCGCGAGCAACGGCCTGGGCTTCACGATCGTGCAGTTCCAGCGTTCGTTCGCCATCCCCGAGATGTGGAGCGGCGTCCTGCTCCTCGGCACTCTCGGTTTCCTCCTCTCCCTGCTCTTCCGGTTCGCCGAGAACCGGGTCCTGGCCTGGTACCACGGCCTGCGCCGCGACCGGCGCACCCCCTGAAACGGAGCCGTCGATGCTCGACGTACGCAATCTGCGGAAGATCTACACCGGACGGAACCGCAACGTCGAAGCCCTGCGGAACCTGACGTTCCATATCGGTGCCGGTGAACTCGTCTGCCTGGTCGGCCCGTCGGGATGCGGCAAGACGACGCTGCTGAAGTGCATGGCCGGACTGCTCGTCCCCACCGACGGCGAAGTCCTCCTGGACGGACGCCCGGTCGACGGGCCCCCGCCCGGGATGGCGGTCGTCTTCCAGGAGTACGGCCGCTCCCTGTTCGCCTGGATGAACGTCCGCGACAACGTCGCCCTCCCGCTGCGCCGCAAGAAGCTCGGCAAGGCACGGACACGGGAACTGGTGGACCACGCGCTCGACGTCGTGGGCCTGGCCGACGCCCACCAGGCCTACCCCTGGCAGTTGTCGGGCGGTATGCAGCAGCGCGTCGCCATCGCGCGGGCCGTCGCCTTCGAACCGAAGGTGCTGCTGATGGACGAGCCCTTCGCGGCCGTCGACGCCCAGACCCGAGCCGAACTGGAGGACCTCATCCGGCAGTTGTGGCGGGAACTCGGCGTCACCGTGCTGTTCGTCACCCACGACATCGACGAGGCCGTCTACCTCGGCCAGCGCACCGTCATCCTGTCCAAGTCGCCCACCGTCGTGCGGGAGGACCTGGCGATCGACCTCCCCGACGAACGCGACCAGTTGCACACCCGCTCCAGCCCCCGCTTCGCGGAACTCCGCGCGCACGTCTACGAACAGATCCAGCTCGCGAAACACCACAGCGGCGACACGGACACCGAGCCCGTGGACCGGACCCCCGGGTCCGCGCCCGCACCCGCACTGCAGAAGACACAACCCTGAGCGGCCTGGTACCGGGTCACCGTGACCGAGAAGCCGATCGCCGGACGGAGCCGGACGAAGCCTGACGGGGTGATTCCGCCGGTTCTCGGGGCGTCGCGGCGGTCCCTGGTCGTGCGACGGGTACGGCGCGGGCGTAGCGGGTGGCGAGGCCTGCGCATGCCGTGGCCAGTCGGGGTGGGCCGATGACCTCGAAGTCGGCGTCGAAGCGGCCGATGGCGGCGGCGAGTCCGGTCCACGACCAGGACCCGAGGGCGAGCCGGCAGTGATGGGGGCCGAGTTCCTCGACGATTCCGTCCTGGGCGAAGGGCGCGACCTGGGCGGCCGGGAGGCGGAGGACCACTTCGCCGTTGCAGGGCCAGTCGGTGACGGTGCCGTCGTTGCCGCGGAACCGGCTGCTGACGAAGGCGGAGACGTTGCCGCCGGGGACTTCGCGCGGGGTGAAGCGGGGGCCGGTGGGTGTGCGGGGCCGGACGCGGTCGACGCGGAAGACGCGCCAGTCCTCGCGGTCGAGGTCCCAGGCCACGAGGTACATGTCCGTCACGACCACCACCCACCTCAACTTCCGGGGCACCGCACGCCAGGCGCTGGACTTCTACGAGTCCGTCTTCGGCGGGCGCACGGTCGCCGTCACCTACAAGGACGCGGGGGCCGTGCGCGACGAGAGCGAGGCGGACTGGGTGATGTGGGGCGAGGTGGCCGGAGACAACGGCTTCCACGTCATGGCCTACGACGTGCCCTCGCAACTGCCCTGGAACCAGGGCGAGAACCCGTTCTTCGTCTCCGTACGCGGTGACGACACCGCCGAGATCAGCTCCCTGTGGGGCGGACTCGCCGACGGGTCGACCATCGTGCGCCCGCTGGAGCCCGCCCCGTGGGCGCCGCTGTACGGCATGCTCACCGACCGCTTCGGCGTGACCTGGGTCCTGGACGTCACCGCCCCCCGCAACGAATGAGCGGTCGCCCGCGATCCACCTGGAGTGGATCGCGGGCCCTTGGGCCGGACTGGGGCAGAATCCTGACTTCCACAGCCCCCCGGAGTGCGCACCATGAACGTCTCGGTCGTCCTGTTCACCTCAGACCTGCGCCTGCACGACCATCCGCCGCTGCGGGCCGCCCTGGCCGACGGCCGCGAAATCGTCCCGCTGTTCGTGCGGGACCCGGCAGTCGACGCCGCCGGGTTCGCCGTACCCAACCGCCTGGCCTTCCTCGCCGACTGCCTGAACGACCTCGACACCGGTCTGCGCGAACGGGGCGGACGGCTGGTCGTACGCCACGGCGGCCTCGTCGGCGAGGTGTGCCGGGTCGCCGCCGAGGCGGGCGCCGACGAGGTGCACATGGCGGCCGACGTCAGCGCCCACGCCCGCCGGCGCGAGGACCGGCTGCGCCGCGCCCTGGAGGCGGACGGCGTACGGCTGCTCGTGCACGACACGGTGACCTGTGCCGTCGCCCCGGGGGCCGTGGTGCCGGCCGCTTCGGACCACTTCGCCGTCTTCACACCGTACTTCCGGCACTGGTCGCGCCGGCCGCTGCGGGAGCCGCTCGCGGCGCCACGGGCAGTACGGGTGCCGGAGGGCGTCGGATCCGCGCCCCTGCCGTCCCGGCGCGCTCTGCCGGGCCTCTCGGAGGGGCTCGCGGCGGGCGGCGAGACCGAGGGCCGCGCCCGGCTCACCGCCTGGCTGCGCGGCAAGGTGGCGTCGTACGAGGACGGACATGACGACCTGGCGGGCGACGCCACCTCCCGGCTCTCCCCGCATCTGCACTTCGGCACCCTCTCCTGCGTCGAACTCGTCCACCGGGCCCGCCGGGCGGGCGGACCGGGCGCCGACGCCTTCGTACGGCAGCTCGCCTGGCGCGACTTCCACCGCCAGGTGCTCGCGGCCCGCCCGGACGCGGCCGTCCGCGACTACCGCACCCGGAACGACCGCTGGCGCCCGGCGGCGGAGGCCCGGCAGGACGTCGAGGCGTGGCAGGAGGGCCGCACCGGCTACCCGATCGTCGACGCCGCGATGCGCCAGTTGCGGTACGAGGGCTGGATGCACAACCGGGGCCGCCTGCTGACCGCGAGCTTCCTCACCAAGACGCTGTACGTCGACTGGCGGGTCGGCGCCCGGCACTTCCTGGACCTGCTGGTGGACGGTGACGTCGCCAACAACCAGCTCAACTGGCAGTGGATGGCCGGCACCGGGACCGACTCACGGCCCAACCGGGTGCTCAACCCCGTCACCCAGGCCAAGCGGTACGACCCCGACGGCGCGTATGTGCACCGCTGGGTGCCCGAACTGCGGTCGCTGAAAGCCCCGGCGGTGCACGAGCCGTGGAAACAGCGCGGCCTGGACCGCGCCGCCCTCGACTACCCGGACCCGATCGTCGGCCTGCCGGACGGGCTCGACCGCTTCAAGAGGGCCCGGGGCCTGGACTGAGCCGCCGCCCGGCCGGCGCCGCACGGCACCGCCAGGGGACTGTGGCGGGCACCCTTACACCCCACAGGGAACAGCCGGCACCTCACCCCGTGTTCCCGCGACCATGACGACGAACCCGAACCCGAAGCCGAACCCGAAGCCGAACCCGAAGCCGAACCCGAAGCCGAACACGATCCCGAACGCGTCGAGGCCGGAGGTACTGCGTTACACCGCCTTCTCCACCTCACCCAGCGGCGGAAACCCCGCCGGAGTCGTCCTTGACGCCACCGCCCTGGACGACAGCGACATGCTGGCCATCGCCGCCGGCCTCGGATACTCGGAGTCCGCGTTCCTGACCGCGCCGCCTGAGGGCCTGGGCGGCGAGGAGGGCAGGGCGTACGGCATCCGCTACTTCAGCCCCAGGGCCGAGGTGCCGTTCTGCGGACACGCGACCGTCGCGACCGCCGTCGCCCTCGCGGAGCGACTGGGCCCCGGCGAACTGGTGTTCGCGACGCGCGCCGGCATCGTGCCGGTGGTGGTGGCCGACGAGGGCGGGACGCTCCGCGCCACACTCACCAGCGTCGAGCCGAAGACCGAGGAGATCGCCGACGCCGACCTGACGGAGGCACTGGCCGCGCTCGACTGGCCGGCCGCCGATCTCGACCCGGCCTTCCCGCCCCGGATCGCCTTCGCGGGCGCCCGCCACCTCGTTCTCGCGGCGGCGACGCGCGCCCGCCTCGCGGATCTCGCGTACGACTTCGAACGCCTCGAAGCCCTGATGCACCGCCTGGACCTGACGACGACCCAGTTGGTGTGGCGGGAGTCGGCCACGGTCTTCCACGTCCGTGACCCGTTCCCCGTCGGCGGCGTCGTCGAGGACCCGGCGACCGGCGCCGCGGCCGCCGCGTTCGGGGCGTACGCCCGTGAGCTGGGCCTGGTCCCCGAGGACGCTGTCCTCACCCTGCACCAGGGCGAGGACCTGGGCCGCCCCGGCGAACTCACGGTGACACTACGGGCGGGTGACCCGCGCGTCCGGGTGGGCGGTGCGGGAACCCGTATCACCTCAGCGCACGACGGAGGATCCAACAGCCTTGCCCCGTAAGCCAATTGAGGCCATGGCGTCGGTGTCCGCCGTAGCCGACGGTGGGCACCGTTCGAACTGTGCCGGTGGCGCCGTCTAGGCTCCCGTTCATGAGTGAGGCAGACAGAGGCACCGGGCGGCGGGTCGTCGACGGGCGCTTCGAGTTGGAGGCCCGCCTCGGCGGCGGCGGGATGGGTACCGTCTGGCGGGCCAGGGACGTGGTGCTCCACAGGCTGGTGGCGGTCAAGGAGGTCCGCCCGCCCGACCGGGACCTGGCCGAATACGATCCCGAGGGCGCGCGCATGCTGCGCGAACGGGTGCTGCGCGAGGCCAGGGCGCTCGCCAGGATCGACCATCCGAACGTCGTCACCATCCACCACATCGTCGACGGCGGCGAGGGCACCTACCCGTGGATCGTGATGGAGCTGGTCAGCGGCGGTTCACTGGCCGACCGGCTGACCCAGGGGCCGATGGCGCCGGCCGAGGCGGCGCGGACCGGCCGGGGAGTGCTGGCCGCGCTCACCGCCGCGCACGACGCCGGTATCGAGCACCGGGACGTCAAGCCCGCCAACGTGCTCCTGCGGCCCGACGGACGCCCGGTCCTCACCGACTTCGGCATCGCCGCGATCCGCGAGGCGACCAGCCTCACCGCCACGGGCTCCATCATCGGCACGGCCGACTTCATGGCACCCGAGCGCATCTCGGGGCACGAGGGCGGCGCCGCCTCCGACCTGTGGTCGCTGGCGATGATGCTGTACACCGCCGTGGAGGGCCACCACCCGCTGCGCCGCGGCACCACCCTGGCCACCCTCGCCGCGGTCCTCCACGACGAGGTGCCGCCGCCGGTCCGGTCCGGCGCCCTCGGCGACGTCCTGATGGGCGTCCTGGTGCGGGACCCCGCCGCGCGCCCGTCCGCCGGGACACTCGACGGGAAGCTGGCCGAGATCGAATCGGCTCCGGCCGCGTTCCCCGCATCGCGGGAAGAGGCGACCTCCTACCCCCTGGGTCCGCCGTCCGCCCCCTTGGCCCCTACGGCGCCTGCGGCCCCCGCGGATCCGCGCACCGCCTCCGCGCACGCCGCGTACGGCACATGGGGCGGAACCCACGCCCCGCAGACCGCTCCAGCGGGGTTCGGGCCGCCGCCGGTCCTCCCCGGTCCGGTCACGATCCAGCCGGTGACCACACCCGTACGGGCGGCCCGTCGCGGCGTCCCTGGCCTGCGGGCCCTGTGGGGTGTCTCCGGAGCCTCGCTCGCCGCCGTCCTCGTGTGGTGGCTGCTGCCCCTCGGCGGCGGCACGGGTGACAAGGACGCGGGTGCCCCGTCGTCCACACCGACCCCACGCCCGACGGTGTCGCGGACCACGACCACGACCACCCCGGCGGACGAGCAGTCCGAGGAGGCCCCGACCACCACACTGCTCACCCCGGCCGGCATCCGCACCGCCATCAAGGCGCTGGAGAAGGAGACCGGCCGTGACAGGTTCAGCGACTTCACCGTGTACGACGGGTACGCCAGCGCGGAGATGGTCGTCAACGGCAGCAACACCAAGTACGACAACTACACCTACCGCCTGGGGCAAGGCGTGGAGAAGAGCATCATCAGCGGTTCCGTGTTCAGTGGCGACCGGCCGATCGGTTTCGACGGCTTCAACTGGGACAAGGTTCCCGCGCTGCTGAAAGAGGCGAAGAACAAGCTGAACGTCGACCATCCGACCAGCCGCTACCTGGTGGTGAAACCGCCCAACGACACCTTCGACGAGCCGGCCGGGATGTCGGTCTACCTCAGTGACGACTACGGGTCCGGCTTTCTGCAGGCGGACCCGCAGGGCAAGGTGACCAGGGTGAATCCCGCCAAGGACTGACCGGGGGGGCGACCGGACCCGCGGTCTACCGATCCCGTTCCCACTCGCGGTACGCCGCCACGGCCGTCGGCAGAGTGGGGAAGACGAGATGGGCGCCGACGGACTCGGTCAGACCGTACGCGTCGAGATCGTGGCGAAGATCCTGCTTGACACGGGCGAGAGCGAAGACGATGCCCCGGCCGGACAGTTCGAGGCGCAGCGCGTCGACGGCGTCCAGGGCGGTGATGTCGACCTCGACATTGGCCTCGGTGTTGAGGACGAACCAGTGGACCGGGTCCTGCTGTTCGTCCACGGCGGCCAGGGCCCGGCGGTGGAAGTTCTCCGCGTTGGCGAAGAACAGGGGCGAGTCGTAGCGGTAGACCAGCAGCCCGGGGACCGTACGGGCCTGCGGATAGTCGTCCACGTCGTGCATGCCCGCCACCCCGGGCACCATCCCCTCGACCGCGTCGTGCGGGCGCGCCACCCGGGTCAGCAGCTCGGCCACCGACATTCCGACGGCGACCAGTACCCCGTACAGGATGTCCAGGGCGAGTACGCCGCCCAGGCAGCCGAGTGCCAGCAGCAGCTCACGGCGCCGGAAGGCCGCCAGCCGCCGGAAGCCCGCCAGGTCGATCATGCGCAGGGCGGCGTAGACGACGAGCGCGCCCAGAACGACCGAGGGCGTCCGGGCCAGCAGGGGACTCAGGAAGAGCAGGACGGCGAGGACGACAGCGGCGGCGACCAGGGAGTACGCCTGGGAGCGGGCGCCCGCCGAGGAGGCGAGCGCGGTGCGGCTGGCGCTGCTGCTGACCGGGAAACCGTGCACCGAACCGGCGCCCAGGTTGGCCGCGCCCATGGCTAGCAGCTCCTGGTTGGCGTCGAGCCCGGGGCCGTCGTCGACACGGCCGGTGAAGGCGCGTGCGGTGAGTATGAAGTCGGTGTAGCCGACGAGGAGGACACCGAGGGCCGGCAGCACCAGATGGGGCAGCTCGGTCAGGTCCGGGGCGGCCAGAGTGGGGAGCCCCGCCGGGATCTTCCCGATCACCTTGATCCTGTGGTGGTCGTCGAGGTCGAACACGACCACGGCCGCCGTCGCGAGGACCACGGCCAGCAAGGGGCCGGGGACGGCGCGGAAGTAGCGGACCACGGTGAGGAGGAAGGCGAGCAGAACCACGGCGAACAGCAGCGTGGGCACATGAATCCGCGACACATGCGTGACGAACGACCACAGTTGGGGGAAGAAGGCGGAGCCCGTGGTGCTGACGCCGGTGAGCTTCGGCAGCTGGTCCACGATCATGATCAGCGCCACGCCCGCCAGATAGCCGACCAGGACCGGCCGGGAGAGCAGGTCCGCGACAAAGCCCAGCCGCACCGCCCAGGCCACCACACACAGCAGCCCGACCGTGACCGCCAGGGTGGCGGCCAGTACGGCGTAGCGGCCGGGGTCTCCGGCGGCCAGCGGGCCGATCACGGTCGCCGTCATCAGCGCGGTCGTCGACTCGGGGCCGACCGACAGCAGTCGCGAGGTGCCGAACAGGGCGTACAGGGCGAGTGCGGGCAGGATCGCCCACAGCCCGGCGACGGGCGGCAGCCCGGCCACACCCGCGTACGCCATCACCTGCGGCACGAGATACGCGGCCACCGTCACCCCGGCCAGCAGATCGCCGCGCAGCCAGGTGCGCCGGTAGCCGAGGAGCACATGGACACCGGGCACCAGCCGGCGCCACACGGGAAGGGGTCTGCCCGGACTCTGGGACATGGGCCTCCTTGGCCTCCTTCTGCCGACCGACCTCATGATCCATGGACAGCCGGGACACCGCCAGGACTTCGGGACCGGGCGGCTGCGTCAGGGGGTGGCCGCTGTCCCGGTGAACTGGTTGGTGTCGAAGAGCTGGTTGATGTGACCGCCGAGTTCGGACCAGTGGTGTGCGGAGAGCTCGGCGGCGGCCCGGGCGTCGCCCCCGGCGCAGACCTCGATGAGCTGGTCGTGGTGCTCGATCGTGTTGCGACCGCCGAGGAGCGTGGAGAACTTGCGGTGGAGGATGCGATGAATCTGCGGGTGGAGCTGTTCGACGATACGGCTGAGCACGGGATTGTCGGCCGCGGCGATGGGGACGGCGTGGAAGCGGTCGTCGGCGGCGAGTGCCGCGGTGGTGTCGTTGACGGCGACAGCCTGTTCGAAGGCACGGTTGGCCGCGCGCATGCGCTCCAGGTCGTGCCCGGTCATGACGGGCACGGCTGTCTCGATGGCGAGCCGGTCGAGGGAGCGCAGAACGGCGAGGGTCTTTTCCACGTCCCGGCGGTTGAGCGTGGTGATACGGGTGTAGACCCCGGGTTTTGACTCGACCAGACCGATGTCGACCAGGCGGGCGAGCGCTTCGCGCACAGGAGTGCGGCTCAGTCCCAGGCGCTCGGCGAGCTCGCCGTCCTTGACCTTCTCGCCGGGGACGAGTTCCCCGCGCACGATCGAGTCGCGCAGTCGCTGGAAGACCTCGTCACTGAGGAGGCGGCGGGAGACGGGACTGTCGAGTGACATATTGCGTACAGTACATCGCGCCCGTGCCCCGCCGCCCTACGCGGCTGCCCCTCCGGCCCCGGCCCGGCGGACCAGGGCCCGCGCCAGGACGAGAGCCGGGTCGACGAGGGGGACGTCCACGGCGTCGGCGGGGAGACCGAGGGGGATCTCGGTGCAGCCCGCGATGACCGCCTGTGCGCCCTGCCCGGTGAGCCGCTGTGCGGCGCGGGCCAGCAGCGCGGTCGTCGTGGCGTCGTGGGTGCCCGCCTTGACCGCGCGGATGCCCGCCATGACCTCGCGGTCCTGGGCCGCCGTATCGGGCAGTACGAGGCGGATGCCGAGGCGGCCCAGCCATTCCTGATACAGACCGGCCCGGACGGTACCGGTGGTCGCCAGCAGGCCGGCCGTACGGACGTGCGGTCGCAACGCGGCCAGGTGCCGGGCGACCTCACCGATCATATGGACGATGGGCAGGCCGACATGTCCGGCGATGCGCGGGACGAAGGCGTGCGCGGTGTTGCAGGGAATGGCGATGACGGTGGCGCCGGCCTCGCGCAGGACACGGCTCCCGGCGAGCAGCCAGGGGGTGGGATCGGGGCCGTCTCCCAGCAGGGCCTCCGTACGGTCGGGAATCGTGGGGTCGGACCAGATGACCGTCCGGAGGTGGTCCTGGTCGCTGGAGCCCGGGGTGACCGAGACGAGCTTGGCGTAGAAGTCGGCGGTGGCCGCCGGGCCCATACCGCCCAGGATGCCGATGATCCCGGGAGCGGTCAGGGGGCCGGGGGAGGGGGTGCTCACTGGGCGGCTTCCTTCAGCGGGATCGTGCGTCCCGGCACGGCCGGGAGATCGGGTGCGTCCCGGCCGGCGCGCTTTGCCTCGCGGCGTTTCTCGGAGCTGTCGACCACGGCGGCGGCGAGTGAGTTGCCGATGACGTTCACGCCGGTGCGGGCCATGTCGACGATGAAGTCCACCCCGAGGAGCAGGGCGATGCCCTCGGCGGGCAGGCCGATCGAGTTGCCGGCCGCGATGAGCACGACGATGGAGGCGGACGCGACCCCCGCCATGCCCTTCGACAGGACCACCAGCACGCCGACCATGAGGAGGAGGGCGGGCAGCGAGGTGTCGGCGCCGTAGGCGTTGGCGAGGAAGACCAGGGCGGTGGCCTGGTAGAGGACGGAACCGTCGGTGTTGAAGGAGTAGCCGAGGGGGACGACGAAGGAGGTCGTCGACCGGCTGAGGCCGAACTCCTCGAGCCTGCCCATCAGTGGCGCCAGCACCGATTCGGAGCTGCGCGTGACGAAGGCGATCCCGGCGAGCCCGGCGACCGACTTCAGCAGATCGACGTAGCGGACGCGGAAGAGCGCGGCGATCAGCGGGAAGAGCAGGCCGATGACGATGGCCAGGCCCGCGTACACGACGCCGATGAAGCCCAGCAGGCTGCGCAGGTTGCCGAAGCCGTAGTGGGCGACGTCGTACGAGATGAAGCCGAGGACGCCCAGCGGCGCGACGCGGATGACGTATCCGACGACCTTGAACATGATGGCGGCGACGGACTCCAGCACCGCGGCGAAGGGCTCGGACTTCTCGCCGGTCGCGGCCATGGCGACGCCCACGAGGAGGGCGAAGACGATCGCTCCGAGCAGGTTGCCCTCGCCGAACGCGGCGAAGATGTTCTTCGGTACGGCGTGCAGGAGCAGCTCGTGGAAGTCGATGCCCTGGCTCAGACCGTCCAGGTCCTTGACGTCGGCTCCCCGGACGGGAGCGCCCTTGCCGATGCCCGCGAACCTGGCCAGACCCACGGCGATCAACAGGATGACGGTGGTGACGAGTTCGAAGTAGAGGATGGTCTTGCCGGCGATCCGGCCGACCTTCCTGACGGACTCCATGCGGGCGACGCCCAGCACGATGAGCGGAAAGACCAGGGGCAGAACGACGACCTGCACCAGGTTCAGGAACACCTCCCCGAGGATCTTCATCTGCTCGCCGACCACCGGGGCGAGGACGCCGACGAGCGAGCCGAGCCCGACGGCGATGACCGACTGGACTCCGATGGGTATCCGCGGACACCTTCGCCAGAAAGTGCCCGGGCTGCCTGGACGGGGGTGGGTGGTGTTCATGGAGCCTCCTGTCATATGCAATATATTGCGTTTTGCATGTTGAGTCGCCACAGTGGAGCAGAGGGGGCTGCCTGTCAAGAGGGGGCCGGCTGCCTGTCGAGACGGAGGCGGGTGATGGATTCCCCGAGCGGGCGGGCTCTCGTCAAGGGCTGATCTATGGGCCGGTAAGGGCGGTTCAACAGTTGATCATGAATTGGCAACCCGAACGGATGGGTGCCAGGCCGGACATATGTTCCCTTGGTGAACTCTGACCCGTTACCCCACAGTGCCGTCACCCCGCAGCGGATCGAATCCGCCGCCCCCGTCTCCGGCGCAACACCCCCTGCCCGGCGCACACTTCTGCGCGCCGCGCTCACCGGGACCGCCGCCCTCGGTGCCGGGCTGGCTGCCGGCGCCGGATCCGCGGTCGCCGCGCCCGCCACCGCCGCGCCGCGAAAGCGGCCCACCACCGCCGAGGAGGCTCTGCGGGAGCTTTCCGAGGGCAACCGCCGCTGGCGCGCCTTCCGCGAGCGGCACCCCGACGAGTCGCCCGCCGTCCGGCAGGCCCTGACGACCGGTCAGCACCCTTTCGCTCTCGTCCTCGGCTGCATCGACTCCCGGGTACCCCCGGAGATGGTCTTCGACCAGGGCCTCGGCGATCTGATGACCGTACGCAGCGGGGGCCAGGTCCTCGACGAAGCCGTGCTCGGCAGCCTCGCGTACGGCGTGCTCGAACTGGGGATCCCTCTGCTCATGGTGCTCGGCCACCAGTCGTGCGGAGCGGTGAAGGCCACCGTCCAGGCGGACGAGTCGGGCGCGAAACTGCCCGCCCACATCCAGTACCTGGCCGACCGGATCAGCCCGGCCATCGATCACGGCAAGACGGGCGACGCCCGCGTCGACGCGACGATCGACGCCAACATACGGCTCATACGGGCACAGCTCGCCGCGGAGCCCGACCTCGCCGCCAAGGTGGACTCGGGTGCCCTGGCCGTCGTCGGCGCCCGCTACGAGCTGACCACCCAGCGGGTGCACCGGATCTGCTGAACGTCGTACGCGGCGGTATGTGCCGGAGTCGGCCGCATCGGGCAGTCCCGGTGGCCGACTCCCCCTGGGGCCCGGCCCGGTCTCCGGGGAAGGCGATGTGCCGCGTTCGCGGTCCGGCGGGCGAGTCTGTGGCATGTTGAGACATCGGCGCAGACGCCGGGCAGGCTGAGGTGAAGGGCTGTGGTGAGGATGACCGAGGTGCGGACACTGCTCACCGGCAGGGGCCTGGTGGAATCGCCGCGCTGGCACGGCGACCGTCTGTACTTCTCCGACTGGTCCGCCGGCGAGGTCCTCTCGGTCGACCTCGCCGGCCACAGCGAGGTGATCGCGCGGGTGGCGTCGCTGCCGCTGTGCACCGCCTGGCTCCCGGACGGCCGGCTGGTGATCGTCTCGTCCCCCGAAGGGCTGCTGCTGCGCCGGGAGCCGGACGGCACCCTGGTCACGCACGCGGACCTCGGCCTGCCGGGCTGGAACGACATCGTGGTGGACGGCCGGGGCAACGCCTACGTCAACCGGGCCGGCTTCAACCCGATGGCGGGCGAGGCGGTCAAGCCCGGGTTCATCCATCTGGCCACACCCGACGGCTCCGTGCGGCAGGTGGCCGACGACATCGCGTTTCCCAACGGCATGGCGGTCACCCCGGACAACTCCACGCTGATCGTCGCGGACTCCTACCGCCACAGCCTGGTGGCCTTCGACATCGCTCCGGACGGCGGCCTGTCCAACCGGCGCGTCTGGGCCGACCTCGGGGAGGGCACCCCGGACGGGATCTGCGTCGACGCGCAGAACGCCGTCTGGTACGCCGATGTCCCCAACCAGTGCTGTGTGCGGGTCGGGGAGGGCGGCACGGTCCTGCGGACCGTGCCCCTGGACCGTGGCGGTTTCGCCTGTGCGCTGGGCGGTCCCGACGGCACGACCCTGTTCGTCGTGGCCGCCCGGTGGCAGGGCATGACCGAGCCCGAGCCGGTCGCGCCCGGCACGGGCCAGGTGCTCACCGTCCAGGTCACCGTGCCGGGAGCGGGCTGGCCGTAACCCGTGCGCGACGCCCGGCCGGGTCCGCCTCCGGGCACGGGATCAACTCAGCTCACGCACACCAGTCCGAGCAGACAGACCTCCTGCGACGACGAGGGCGTCGCGGACGTCGGGGCGGACCCGGACGGCGAGGGGCTAGCCGACGTGGTGTCCGTGCCCGATGTGCCGGTGCCGGTGCTGTCGCCCGTCGAAGGCGCGGGCGAGGCCGTGGTCCCCGTCGCGGTGCCTGTGGCCTCCGGCCTGGTGGAGACCGCGTGCGACCCGGCCGAGGACGTCACCACCGTCATGGGGGACGTGGCCTGCCTCTGGTGGATCACCTGTGCCGCAGGCGTGGCCTGGAGTGCGACGGAGACCTGCTCGTGGGGCCCGTTCGCCGTCGTGGCGGCGGACTGGGTGGCGAACGAGGTGTGCTGGGCCCGCTGCGGATCGGCCGGAGTCGACGGGACGGGTAGGGAATCCGTGATCTCTTGCTCCGCGATCCCCATGGGCTCCCTGTCCGGGGCGGAGGCCGCCTGGGTCCGGTCCGGTGCCTGACGGTTCAGCGACGCGACGGTCATGCCTCCCCCGACCAGGGCGACCGCGGTGGCTACCAGTGCTTTGCGCTGCGTCTTCTTCCAGCGCTCCCGCTGACGGCGCCGAGCCGCCCGGCCGTCAGGCGTGGGGGCGGGCACGTCCGCACTGTCGTACGGCTGCTCCTGCGGCGTCGAGCCGATTGCGTCGGCTTCCTCGGCGCCGTGATCGGACACGTAGGCGGAGTCGTCCCACAGGTGGACAGGGGCCTCCCACGTGGCCGCGTCCGTCACGGTGGCCAGGGCGGGAGCTCCGTCGGCGAGGTGAGTCATGTCCGGGGCGTAGACGCCGCACCCGGGGCACATGAGAGCGCCATTGAGATGCCGACAGCACGTGGAGCAGTAGTCCATCTACGGTCTTCCTGTGTTCACTCTCGCACGGATGAGCGAGTCCAGGGCAAACGTAGCGAGGCTTTCCAGAGGGTGTGTGCAGCCTGTGTGATGCTCCTGCGCAGATGCGTCCGGGAAGCGACCGCGATACGACACATTCGCGTGCCGTTTCTGCTGGTTGAGTGGCTTATGCCGGTGCGGTGCAGGTGGGAAATGCGGCGGCGTGGCCCGCCGGTCACCGGGGACAGGTCGTCCAACGGTGGTTCCGAGCGAGCCACGCCGTGATCATGCCGTGAGTGTGGAAACCGGTCCGGCTAGCCCTGGAGGCCGCTGCGGACGGGGACGTCGGCCCTGATCAGCCCCTGGTCCCGGAGATCGTCCCAGAGCGCCTGGGGGACGGCACGTCCGTGGAGTTCCACGTTCCGCGTCACCTGTGTGCGATCTCGCATGCCGAGCGTGACATTGACCGTACTCGGGTGGCTGAACGGGAAGGCCATCGCTGCGGCGGGGAGGGTGGTGCCGTGTTGTTCGCAGGCGTCGGCGATGGCCCGTGCGCGGTTGACGAGTTCGGGTGAGGCGTCCTGGTAGTCGTATTTCATGCCTTCGGCGGGCCGGTCGCGGGAGAGGAGGCCGGAGTTGAAGACGCCGACGGCGACGACGCTCTTGCCGTGTTCCAGCGCGGCGGGCAGCACGTCGTCGAGTGACGACTGGTCGAGGAGGGTGTAGCGGCCGGCGAGCATGACGATGTCGGCGGCGGTCTCGCGCAGGAAGCGGGCGAGCATCGCGGACTGGTTCATGCCGGCGCCGATCGCGCCGATCACTCCCTGGTCGCGGAGGTCGGCGAGGGCGGGCATGGCTTCGTCGGCGGCCTGTTGCCAGTGGTCGTCGGGGTCGTGGAGGTAGACGACGTCGAGGCGGTCGAGGCCGGTCCGCTCCAGTGTTGCCTCGATGGAGCGCAGGACGCCGTCGCGGCTGAAGTCCCACTGGCGGCGCAGGTCGTCGGGTACGGCGAAGCCGTCGGTGTCGACGCCCTGGGGGTGCTCGTTGGGGACAAGGAGTCGGCCGACCTTGGACGAGATGACGTACTCGTCGCGGGGCCTCTCCCGCAGGGCCGCCCCGAGGCGTTGTTCGGAGAGGCCGAGGCCGTAGTGGGGTGCGGTGTCGTAGTAGCGGATGCCCGCGTCCCAGGCCGCGTCGATCGCGGCCGCTGCGCCCTCGGCCGGGGTGACCCGGTAGAGGTTGCCGATGACGGAGGCACCGAACCCGAGTTCGGTGAGTTCGACGGAGGTGTTGTGGATCTTCCGGCGTCGCATGGCGTCCTCCTCGCCGTGTGCTTTGTCGTTCACCGGCCGAGCCAGCCGCCGTCGACGGGGAGGGTGGTGCCGTGGATGTAGTTGGCGGCGTCGGAGGCGAGGAAGACGGTGGCTCCGGCGAGGTCGTCGGCGTTGCCCCAGCGTCCGGCGGGGATGCGTTCGAGGATGGCCTTGCTGCGGGCCTCGTCGTCCTGGAGGGCCTGGGT
>NZ_LIQQ01000200.1 GCF_001418565.1 Streptomyces graminilatus
TCGCCTCTGTCCGTCACGAACGGGCGGGGGCGGAGTCGTAGCTTGAGCCGTCGAACGTCCACACGGCACGGGCGCCCGGACCTACGGTGAGCGTCGAACGGCCGAGCCGTTCCTCGTGTTGGTGGAAGACGGGCCGGTTGAGGGACATCTCGACCTGCCGCAGCGCCGCGTCCTCGCGCGCGACGACGTCGTAGCGGAGCGTGGTGCCGCCGCCCTTCGCGACGATGCCGCCGTCCGCCACCGACCGGACGGCGAAGCCGCCGGCCCGCAGCAGCGGCACCGTACTGGCGAGGTCGCGTGCGGTGACCGCGAGGCGGACCGCAACGATGTCCCGCATCAGGCGGTCGCGGTAGAGGTCGGGCAGATAGCGTTCCCGGCTGACGTCACCGGGGAAGGCGGCCGGCCGGGTGTTGCTGCGCGGGTCGGCGAAGTACTCGGGCCTGTACTCCATCGCCCAGGTGCCGTAGGCGTCGTACTGGAGGGTGACGAAGACCGAGTCGAACCACGGCACGGGGACGCCGTCGCCGAAGTCCCGTGTCTGGTGGGCCTTGACCGGGTCGGTGACCCCTTCGGCCCGCAACCGCTCGATGACGGCGGCCTGTTGACCGGCCCGTTCGGTCGACAGCGCCGTTCCGGCGCAGCCGAGGGTGCCGTCCGGGCCGGGTGCGTCGCCGACACCGAACAGTTCGAGATAGGTCTCGCGGCCCGTCAGATACCGGCCGGTCCAGGTCTCGCCGCCGGACCCGCTCGACGTGCGGACCTGGAACGCGGCGAACTTCCGCAGATAGGCGGAATGCTCGATCGCGTCGGCGGTCTCCCGGTCCAGCACCCCGTAGGTGTGGTTGTAGTAGAGCAACTGCCCTTCGGACGACGGTGGCTGCTTCTCCCGAGCGGGCGCCGCGAGCGCGGCACCACCTTGCACCGCCGCTGCGAGGGCCACATTGATGACCATGAACGTTCGTAAAATTCGTCGAAGCAGCATGTCAGCGATCGTAGGACGGAGAATTTGCGTCTGACTTTGGTGACGTCCGCAGCCCATGGCCCCTTGGCCGGAATCCGCGCCTCCGGTCACCACGCTCGCGCCCGTGACGGCCGCCGTGACGGCCGCCGTGACGGGCGGCCGTGACGGGGGTGCCGAACCGTTCGAGCGGGGTGTCTCAGCGCGAGGTGTCGCCGAGGGGGCCGAGGATGACGAAGGGGGCGCGGGCCTCGCCGCCGTCCGGCAGGCGCCAGCCCGCGGTGACATGGCCTCGGGCCTCGGCTGTACGGGTGTCGGCGGCCGGCCGTTCCGTCTGCTGTTCCGTCGGCTGTTCCGGCCGGAGGACGCGGGTCACCTGGAGGTGGAGGGTCAGGGTGTCTCCCGGTTCGCCGCTGTCCGCCGTCCCCACGGTCTCCACGGCGACGGAGGTGCCGTCCGCCCCGTCGGTGACGGCGACGGACGCGACGCCGCCGAGGACCCCGGCCCCCGTGAAGTGACCGGTGACAGAGGGGTCGGGGGTGTCGCTCACGCCCTGGGCCTGTGCCACGGCGCGGCCCTGGAGGAGCGCGAGCAACTGACCGGCGAGCACCGGGTCGTGGGCCCCGTCGTACAGCCAGCGCTTGCCCAGCACCCCGTGCTCGGACGTGCCCACGAGCGCGTCGTCGGCACCGTCGAGCGGCGCGCCGCGATAGGTGAGCGGCACGAGGTAGGTCAGCGGCGCCTCACCTGACGAGTCCGTGACCACCATGAACTCGATGCCCACCTCACCTTCCGGATCGTCGAGCCGAAAGCCCCCGGCCCGGGTCAACTCCGGCTCCCGCGCCCCGCCGACGTACCAGGCTCGGGTGGGCAGCCAGGCGGTGAGCAGCTCCAGCTTGCCGGGGTTCATGGTCGTGTTGTGGATGACAGCCATGCCTCGTGAACCTCTCGCCCCGGTGGATGATTCCCCTTGCCGGGTGCCGGTGTGCTTTCTGGCGCGGTCCTGGTTACTCTCCAGTTACGTTGACCTGCGGATATTGGCCGGAGACCGCCTTCACCGAGTGGATGTCCGAGACGGTGTTCGCTGGGTAGAGTCGTCTGGTCACAACTGGTTGTGGGGACAACCGACGTGGTTCCCGGCTGCCAACGTCCTGGGGAAGGCCTGCAGCACATGAGTCGTCGCTCCACCGGTTCCGTCGGCGTCTGGGCCGAGATGCAACGGCAGCAGCAGCGCCAGTCGGAAGCCGAGGCCAGACGGCTCAGACAGGAAGAACAGCAGGCGCGGGCCTACCAGCGGCGAGCCGCCCAGAGTCACCGCGAGTACCGCCAGGCCGACGCGCAGCGTCGTACGGAGGAACTGGACGCACAAGTCGCGTCACTGCGAGGCCTGTTGGCCGTCGGCTGTGCGGCACCGGCGTTCAGTGCCGCCGCACTCATGCGGGCCGAGTCGGTCCAGCCCTTCTCCGCCGGGTCGTTGGCCTATGCCGTGCCCATGCCCAGCCCGGATCAGTACCAGGCGCAGGGCGGTTGGACGGCGAGCCGCCGCGCGCAGGCGCAGGCCGAAGCGCGGGCGCGTTTCGAGCGGGACTGGCAGGCCGCACAGGCCGCCGAGGCTCAACGTCAGCGGCAACTCGCCGCGTCCCAGCGGGAGTACCAGCAGTGGGCGGACGCCCAGCTCGCTGAGGTTCGTCGGCACAACGCCGGCATTCGCGAGGTGACCGAAGGTGTCAGGCGCGGCGACCCCGGTGCGGTGGTGGAGTACTTCTCCGCCGCTCTCTACTCGTCGGGCAGGTGGCCCGAGGACTTCCCCCGCCATGTGTCGGCGGCGTACGACCCGGCGGCCCGGCAACTGGTGCTCGACTGGGAGCTGCCCGGCTACGCGGTGGTCCCCGAGGCGAAGTCCGTGCGGTACGTCTCCTCCCTCGACCAGGACAAGGAATCCCCGCGCCCGGCGAGCCAGCGCCGTGCCCTGTACCGGGAGGTGCTCGCGCAGTGCGTGCTGCTCGTCCTGCACGAGCTCTTCGCCGCCGATGAGCTGGGTGCGCTGGAGTCGGTGTCCTTGAACGGGTTCGTGGACGAGCACGACCCGACGACGGGCCGGCGCGGCCATATCTTCCTCGTGACCGTGATGGCGTCGGGGGCGTCGTTCCGCGCGTTGCATCTGGCCCAGGTGGACGCGGTCAGTTGCCTGACGGACGGACTGCGCGGGCAGCTCTCGGCCAGGCCGGACCAGCTCACCCCCGTACGGCCGGGCCGGCGACCGCAGGAGGTCGGCAATCGTGTCGTCGCCCACGGCGGTGATGACGAACCCGATCTGTTCGCCATGGATCCGGTCGCGTTCGAGGATCTCGTCGCCGAACTCTTCCGGGCCATGGGCATGCAGGCGGTGACCACGCAGCGCTCGAACGACGGCGGTGTGGACGTCGACGCGCACGATCCGACACCGATTCGCGGCGGCAAGATCGTCGTACAGGTGAAGCGCTACCGGAACACCGTGCCACCCACCGCGGTGCGTGACCTGTACGGCACGGTGCAGGACGCCGGCGCCAACAAGGGTGTCCTCGTGACGACTTCGGGGTTCGGCCCCGGCTCGCACACCTTCGCCAACGGCAAACCCCTGGAACTGATCTCGGGGACGGAACTCGTCGACCTGCTGCACCGGCACGGTCTGCGCGGTCGGCTGGGGGAGGGGAACGGCCGCCCGGCCACGGCGGGAGCGGCGCCGGCCGGGGCCGCCGCGCAGTTGCCCGCCGACTACAACATCCTGGGCATGTCGTGGACCGGGAGCGTCGCCCTGGACGTGTGCGCCCTCGTCTGCCGGGGCAACCGGGTGCTCAGCGATGACCACTTCGTCTTCTTCAACAACCACCGGACGCCTGACGGCGCGGTGCGGGCTCTTCCCGCCGTCGCACCGGACAAGGCGTCGATCTGCGTGACCTTCGACGGGCTGCCGGAGACCGCCGACCGGTTCGTGCTCGTGGCCGCCGTCGACCCCGAGGTGAATCCGGACGCCGACCTCTCCGGCTTCTCGGACGCGTGCATCCGGCTCCTCGACCCGGGGATGACCGAACTGGGACGCCTTGAGGTCTCCGACGGCAGACCTGGTGAGACCGCCCTGGTACTCGGTTCCTTCCGCCGGAGGGCCAACGGCGACTGGGACTTCGTACTTGGAGGCAAGGGCTACCGGGGCGGGCTGGAGGAACTCGTGCGGGATTTCGGCATCGTGGTGGAGTAACCGCGCCGGGCCCTCAGATGCCCCCGCACCTGATCTACGGCCGGTAGCGGAACTCCAGCATCAGACAGCCTCCGGTCGTCCGGTACGGGCCGTGTTCCATGCCCGGGGGCCGGGCGGCGAAGTCTCCGGCGTGGAAGGTCCTGTCCAGGGTCAGGTCGTGCAGGTCGCCTTCGAGCAGACAGACCTCCTCGACCCACTCGTGCCGGATCACCCCGGAGAGCGAGGTGTCGAGCCCGGGTTCCCAGCGCACCAGCCGGGTCAGGATCTCCGGATCGGCCTCGTCCCTGCTCAGGATCCGCTCGGTGGTCCCGGGCTGCGGCCCGGCGCACCACGGCATGGCGTCCGGTGAGAAGAATTCCCGCTCGCTCTTCATGACAGCGACCTTATGGAATCGCCCGGAGCCCTCGTGCGTTGAGGCAGGTGGGCCTGGGATGCCGGTGGTGTGTCGGCCGGGTGGCCCCAGTGACTGTATCGATGACCGTACCGATGGCCGTACCGAGAGAAATGGAGAAGCCTCGATGACTGCGCAGACGCAGAGGGCAGTACTCGCGGGGGGATGCTTCTGGGGGATGGAGGACCTGATCCGCAGGCTGCCGGGCGTGACGGCGACCCGGGTCGGATACACCGGCGGGGACGTGCCGAACGCGACGTACCGCAACCACGGCACGCACGCGGAGGCCATCGAGATCCTCTTCGACCCCGCGAGCACCGACTTCCGTACGATCCTGGAGTTCTTCTTCCAGATCCACGACCCGAGCACCAAGAACCGCCAGGGCAACGACCTCGGCCTCAGCTACCGCTCGGCGATCTACTACGTGGACGACGAGCAGAAGCGGATCGCCGAGGACACGATCGCCGACGTGGACGCCTCCGGACTGTGGCCGGGCAAGGTCGTCACCGAGGTGGAGCCGGTCGGCCCCTTCTGGGAGGCCGAGCCGGAGCACCAGGACTATCTGCTGCGTTACCCGGACGGCTACACCTGCCACTTCCCGCGCCCGGGATGGCGGCTGCCCGCCCGCACGGAGGGCTGACCGCGAGACCGGTCGGGACGGAAGGACGGAGTCGCCTCGCCCGGCGCGGAAGGGCGGAGTCGCCTACTGCTCCGCCCCCGCCGACACGACCGCCTGTGCCGACAGGTTCCGGATGTGGCAGTAGCGCTCCACCATCCTCGTGCGGTAGCGCCACGGCAGGGCGTCCACGTACCCGTCGACCAGCCTGAACTGCTCGATCGCGGCCTCGTCGCGCTCCTGGAGGCTGAGGTAGTACGCCAGGAGGTGGCGCAGCTCCGGCAGGCGCGGGTGGGCCGGGTCGGCCGCCGCGGCGTCGGCGAGGCCCGCGTTCACGCGGGCGATCATCTCGGGGGTGCGGTCGGCGGCGCTGTCGTCCGAGTCGTCGTGCTCGAAGTGGGCGATCAGCGGAAGGACACTGAGCAGGCTGCCCAGGGGGGCCTTCGCCGCCGCGCGCTCGGCGAACCCGGTCGCGAGTTCCTCCGAGCCGCGCCACTTCTTGCACCAGTACTGCAACGCCGAGAAATGGGCCTCGTAGTGGTAAGGGTCGCGGGCGGTGATCTCCGACCACAGCCTGTCCATCTCGGAGTGCGGGTAGCCGAGCCCGAGCGCGGTCCAGATCTCCGTGACGTACGGCGTCGGGTCGTCCGGGTTGAGCGCCGCCGCCCGGGCTGTCTCCTCGCGGGAACGCCGCAGCAACCGGTGGAAGCCCGCGAACTGTTCACCCGTCGTGTGGTTGGCCCGCAGCGAGCCCCGGACGTTCCAGGCGAGGACGACCGTGCTGCGGGCGCGGACCAGGGCCGCGTCCGGGTCGTCGGGACCGCCCGGCCCGTCGGCCTCCCAGGCGAGCAGCCAGGCGTCGTCCTCGGCGGCCAGCTCCGCCAGCAGATACGAGGCGAAGGAACGGTGCTCCCAGTCCCGGCCGATGCCCCGCAGCAGTTCGGCGGCGGCCTTCCAGCCGGCGTCACCGCCGTTGCGTACCGCGTCGAGCGCCGTCTCCCAGCCGTCCGGCAAGGGTCCCGCGGACTCGGTGTTCTGCCGCTCGGCGGGCAGCAGCCCGAGCTGCTCGGCGGCGGCCGCACCCCCGTCGCCGTCCTCGCCGGTGCCCCCGCCCTTCACCTGCGCGAAGAACTCCTTGACGAACACCCCGCCGAGCCAGAGCACGACGATCAGCGTGGGCACGGCCAGGACGCCCAGGATCCACAGCAGCACGGTCATCGGGGAGCGTCCGTTTCTCGGGGCGAGCGGGGAGCGGGGGGCAGCAGGGCACGCAGCGGGGCGGTGTCCGGGGCGTCGGCGAGAGCCGTGTCCACGGCGACGGCGATCGCGGCATCGAGCCCCGGGGAGCCGTCACCCGGTGTGCTGTCCGGCGGTGGGAGCAGACGGGCCCTGGCCGGTTGCTCCCAGGAGAACTCCCAGCGTATCCGCGACCGCGCGCTGAACTCCGCCATCACCATGCTGTGCAGCGAGTTGTGCAGGGTCGGGCGTACGAACTCGCGGAACGCGCGCCCCTTCGCCGCGACCGCCTCGTCCGACAGTGGCAACCGGCGCGCCAGTTGCCACAGTTGGCCGTTGTCGATGAGGGCGAGAAGGGCCGGGAGGGTGG
>NZ_LIQQ01000201.1 GCF_001418565.1 Streptomyces graminilatus
CGCCGGCCTTCGCCAGCGCCGCCGGGAACGCCGACTCCCCTGAGCGGGATGCCCAGTTGGTGTACTGCCTGGACCCCGTCCACCGCGCCGACCTGCTCACTGCGGCCGTCCGGCTGGGACTGCTGAAGGCCAACGCCACGGTGTCGCCGGAGCAGTGGGCCAAGGACAAGGGCGACGACTTCGGGCGGGCCTGCGCCGCGCTGATGGCCGCCGAGTCGGACTCCCCGGGAACAGCCGCGCAGGCCAAGGGCGCGAACGAGGACAGCTGGTTCATGGGCCTGGTGAAGCAGTTCCCGCTGCTCCTGCTGGGTGCGCTGCTCCCCCTGGCCGGTCAGTCCTACGAGCGGGTGTCGTCCCAACGCCGCGAACTGCGGCAGGAGTTGGGGGCGAGGGAGAGCGCGTACCGGATGGCCGTACGGGAGTACCTCACCGCGTACGAGGAGGACGAGCGGGCGGACTACTCGGCGGTGCGTGCCGCGCGGGACGCGCTGGCCGTCGCCCTGTCCCGGGTGCCCGGTCCGGCGGTCCGGCGCGCGGCGGCCGAGGAACTCGCCGAAGGACTGCCGCTGGCCGAGCCGTTGCCGCACAGCGGCGGCCAGTATCTGCTCGACACGGCGACCCGCACCCATGACGCGGCCGAGGTGCACGCCTCGGTGATCGCCCGTCTTCAGGCACTGCCGAGACTCAACCGCGGTTTGATGTACTGGGGTTGGCGCACGGTACGAACCCGCCCGGACCACGCCGGACCAGTGGCGGCGGCAGGGGCATCGGGAGGCGGCGAATGATCGGGCCGCTCGACGAGACGGAGCACGCCAACCCGTTCGGTGTGTTTGTGCCGGAGAGCCGGGACCGGCTGCCGGCGACGCATGTGCGGCCGAAGGCCGACCATCCGCTGGTGCCGTGGAAGGAGCAGAGCCATGTCCACCAGTGGGTCGACGTCGATCACGCCGGCCAGCAACTGAGCCGGTTCGAGGAGTGTTTCCAGGAGGAGCTGCCCGGTCTGCTCGTGGAGGAGGAGGGCCGCGGCCATCTGGTCGTGGTGACCGGGCCCGTGGGCATGGGCAAGACCACCCTCATCCACCGGTGCGTGCACTGGGCGCACGAATACGTCCAGGGCCTCGCCCGTCCTGTCGTGGCGATGGCCGGGGGCTACCAGAACCTCGGCGACAAGGTCAGCTGGGATCCCAAGGGGCACTTCGCGGAGACCCCGCTGATCAACACCTTCATCCGCGACCGGATCGTCAGGAAGCTGGCGAAGGAGTTCCCCGGGGAGCCGCTCGACCCCGTGGTCACGGGGGACGACGTCCAGAAGGCGTTCAGCGCCATCAGCAAGCTGCTCGCCCGGCAGGAGAGTCTGCTGTTCGCGATCGTCCCGCACATCGACTGGCGGGACGCCGGGGGCGAGGTACGGACCAACTTCCTCAAGACGTGGCTGAGCCACGCGGAGAGCCGGATCGTACTGTTCGTCGAGATCAGTCACCAGAACCGCGACACGGCGGGTGAGGTGATCGCGGGACTGCCTTCGAACATGCCGGTCACCCACCTCTCGCTCGGCTCGCTCGCCACGGAGGACACTGTGAAGTTCACCGAGACCGCGACCGCCCGCGGCGGCCATCCCGACCCCGAGGGCACACGGCTGCCGCTCCCCGCCGTCCCGGCTCAGAGCCACGGCTCGGGACACGGCTCGGGGCAGGGCTCGGGACAGGGCTCGGGACAGGGGCAACGCCAGGCCCAGAGTCACGGCCAGGGCCAGGGCCAGATTCAAGGCCAGGGCCAGGGCCAGGTGCAGGACCCGTGGAGTCTCGCAGACGTGAGACATCTGCGCCGGGAGTGTTTCGCCATCGCCAAACAGCAGAGGGAAAGGGGAGAACCGGTGCATGTGACCGCCGCCCATCTCACCCCGCCGGCCATCGACCCCGCCGCCATGGGCCGGACGCCCCGCAGACCCGCCTAGGGCGTGTCGCGGGGTTCCCGACCCACCCGTACACAGGAACCGAGCCGAAGCGCTGAACAATCGAACCGCTGAACAGAAGATGCACCCGCTCGCCGCTCCCAAGGCCGACACCGGACACACGAGGAGTGCCGTCGTGACACCGACCAGTGGACACACCTGGCACCAGAACCCCTTCCCACTGAGCCCTGTCGTGCGCCTCGGGCCCTTGTCCGACCTGGGGGACGCGCGGGTCCGGGCGGCCGACTCCGGCAACGCCCACATCGACACCCCGCTGATCGAGGACGTCGAGGGGCTCGTCGACGACTACTTCGCGCCGCCCGCCGCCGGTGGCCGGCGCGGCCGGGCGATCGCCCTGGTGGGCGAGTTCGGCCTCGGCAAGAGCCACGCCCTGCGCCGGACCTACCAGACGATCCTGGCGCGGCGCCCCGAGACGGCGACCTGGATAGTGGACGAGCCCGCGCAGGACATGGGGCGGCTCTACCGCGACCGGCTGCGCGGCCCCGGCGACACCGAGCAGGGCAAACGGGCCTTCGAGGAGCTGGTGCGGGACTACTACGCCTATGTGACGGCCTCCCGGGTCGGCGCGGCGGACGACGACCCGCGCCGGGGCACCATGCGGGAGATCGCGACCGGTCTGCGCGACCGGGTCCTCGACCCGGACAAGGTCGTGTCGGCGCTGCGCTACGACCCCGAAGTGATCCACGCCGATCTGCGCGGCACCCTGGGCGAGGTCACCGAGCACCGCAGGTTCTCCACCGCGCTCGCGCTGCTGCTGGAGCCGCCGTTCAACCGGATGGTGTGGAACTGGCTGAACGGCGCCGAGCCCGCCGAGCCGCTGCGCGAGCGCGGGATCACCGAGGCGATAGGCCCGTCGGACGGGCGCCCCGGCCTCGCGGCCGGCATCGACCGCGTCTTCGACGCGCTGACCGTGCAGGGCTTTCTGCACGGCCGGGTCGGGCAGCCGTACGTCCTGCTCCTCGACTCGCTGGAGAAGGTGCTCGGCTGGCCCGACGACAGCCGGAGCGCGTTCATGGACGCCTTCGAACGCCTCATCAACATCTATACGAGCCACGGCGGTCTGCTGGTGTTCTGCTCCTCCCCCGACGGGCTGCGGGCGCTGCGCCAGAGCGTGCACGAGCGGGTGGTGCAACTGTGGCCGACGGGGCTCGACCAGGACCGTACCGGGAAGCTGGTGGCCCGCTATCTGGCCTCGGGCGGGGAGGCGGGCGGTTCGAGCGAGGCGGACGACGTGGGTGGGCCCGCTGTCGCGCCGCCGCCCACCGGGCCCTTCGACGGCGAGGCGCTGCGGCTGCTCCACGAGTTGACGGAGGGCGTGCCCCGGGAGGTGCTGAAGACCTGCCGGGAGGCCTGGCAGCTCAGCGAGGACAGCGAGGGGCTGGTGCGCCGGGTGCCGGGGGTGACGGTCCTCAAAGCGGTACGGGCGCTGCACGAGCGGGTGTCGTACCAGCGGGTCATGGGCGATGTGCACGACGCCCTCGACCTGGGCCAGTGGCGGATCGCCTCCCGTGATCCGGTGCCGCCGAGGCTCTCGCGCTCGGCGGGCGGACGGGAGGAGGTCCTGTACTGGCTGTCCCCGGCGCCGAACGCCTACATCGCGGTGGTGTACGCCCGATCCCTGCTCCTCGCCGACGACGTCGAACGGATCGTCACCCAGGTGAACGGACTGCGCGGCGCGGTGCGCCCGGGGCGGTTCGAGGCGCTGCTGGTGGTCAACGGACTGGTGTCGCACGCGATGCAGGACCGGCTGGGGCGGTCGATCGGCTCCCGCCCGCTGGTGTACCGGCAGGGCGGGTTCCCGAAGCAGGTGCACGAGGCGCTGTTGCAGTTGGAGCGGCGGCTCGTGGAGGAGGGCCGGGAGGAGGATCTCGCCGAGCTGGGCGAGCGGATGCGCCGGAATCTGGAGCAGCAGACGGCCCACCTCGACGAGATGCGCCGCAACCTGGCCGCGATGACGCTCGAGGTGCGTCCGGCCGCGACGGGGTCGCCAGGGGCGACGGCGGCGCCCGTACTGACGGGGCAGTCCGCTCGCGCGACTTCCGGGGCGGAGTCCGCCGAGGAGTTGCCGGGCCCGGTGCGGCGCCGGTTCCGGGACGCGCTGACGATGCTGGAGTCGGTGACCCGGCGGGTGGCCGGCCGGAGCCTGGGCCGTCGGGCGGCGGCGACCTCGGCTGAGCTGAACGTACTGGGCTGCGCGACCCTCGTACGGGCCCTCACGGAGGAGTTCCGGGGCGCGGTCGCGACCTGGGCCCGGGCGGCGACGCCGGGCACGCCGTCCGAGGGGCAACTGAGCGAACTGCGCCGGATCTGCCGGGAGTACGAGAGCGCGGTCGAGGTGCTGCCGGTGCATCTGCTGGGCAGCGCGGAGCACCAGCATCCGCTGACCCCGGCCCGCACGGTGGAGGTCCTGGCGGAGGAGGTGTGGGGGACGCTGAGCGCTTCCGCCGTGTCCTAGACCCGAGCGACCGCCGACCGCCAACTGACGGCTGACGGCTGACGGCTGACGGCTGACGGCTGACGGCTGACGGCTGACGGCTGTCAACTTCCGTTGCCTGTACGCGTGTTCAGCTCGGGGGCGGTACGGTCAGGCCGCCCGTGGTCCGGGCGAGGCCCGCGAGGCGCCGTTCCGCGTTGCCCACCTGCCGCTGGTCGAGCGTGACGCCGAGGAGGAAGGCGCGGGGCGAGGTCCAGTGGACGTACACCGCGCCCTCCTGGACGTCCAGGACGAGCCGCTCGACGGAGGCGCCGCTGCCCGGGGGCGGGGCGATCAGGTCGAGCGCGTCCTTGAGGCGGATCAGATGGCCGCGCAGACCGCGCGAGAGGTCGCGGTAGGCGGTCCGGCGGGTGCGCACGCTGACGTCCATGAAGCGCGGGCCGAGTTCCTGGCTGTCGAAGACGTCACCGACACAGACCAGGGTCCAGTCCCGGTAGTAGCCCGCGTACTGGAGGTCCGTGGTGTTGACGTGGGTGCGCCACAGGTCGCGCAGCCGCTGCTCGTACACGGTGTCCGGGGCGGCGGCGGTCCCGAAGTCGACGTGCGGGCCCCCGGTCGCCTCGCCGCTCTGCAGATGGGCCTTGGCCTGTGCGTCGCCGCCGAGCAACTCGTCGGGCAGCCCGTGCACTTCGGTCCGGATCCGGGTGACGAGCCCGTTCATCGCCTCGTCCATGTCGGGCACGCCCTCGGGTACGTCCGTCACCGCGGCCAGGAACTCGCCGGGCCGGGCCCGGCCGCCCCACAGGCCGGCCCGGGTGCCCGCGAGGACCGTGCGCATCAACTCACCCGTCTTCAGCGGGCGCAGGACGGCGCCGAGGTCCTGCGCGCAGAGCAGCAGCCGGGAGCCGGCCAGCGACTCGTTCTGCGCGTCGTCGCCGCTCTCGGTGAGCAGGCTGGAGAGCGGGGCGCGGTCCGCTCTCAGGACGGCGAAGTCGAGGATGCCGTTGCTGTAGTGGGTCAGGGAGCGGATCACGGGCGTCCGCGCCACGGTCTCCTCGCACAGCGCGGTTATCAGGCCGTGGCGCTTGGGAGTCCAGTGGGACTCCCTCAGCGTGGTGCTCCGGTGCGGTACGGGGGCTGCCACGGGTGCTCACCTTTCGCTGGTGGGTGCGGGGTCGCTCGGCGCTTGGCCGGGGCGGTGGGTCGGTGGTCGGTGGTCGGTGGTCTGGTGAGGCGGGGCCGGTGGGTAAGTGGGGCTATACGTCGGGCAGTTCCAGGTC
>NZ_LIQQ01000202.1 GCF_001418565.1 Streptomyces graminilatus
AGTTCCCCGCGCCCCTTCGGGCGCGCCCTTGCGGGCGCGTCCCTTACTGGGCCCGGCGGCCGTCCCCCTCCCCCGGCCCCGCCAGGTCCAGGGCCGTGGCGATGCGGGCGGCCACGTCCTCCGCGTACATCGCGTCCCCGCGTTCGAACGGGCTGCGCCCGGCGGCCCGCAGGAACGTGACGACGCCCAGGGTGCGGCCCCGGCTGCGGAGCACCGCGCACAGCGCGTGGACCGCGTCGGGCGGCCAGCGGCGCTGGAGGGCCCACTCGCGGGCCTGTTCCACGGCGTACGACCCGGCGCTCGCCCGCACGGCCCCGGCCCGCTCGACGCACTGGACGGCCGGGTGCCCGTCGCTGTAGCTCACCGGGAGTCCGGCCCGGCCGGCGAGGACGCTGGGCCCCGGCGAGCCGGAGGGCGTGGCGGCGGCGCGGACCAGCCGTACCGGCCCTTGCCCGTCGCCCGCCGTACCGTCGGCCGCCACGCCGCCGATGACGGCGATCCGGTCGATGAGCGCGTGGTCGGCGAACCCGGCGAGGGCGAAGTCCAGGTGCACGGTCGCGGCCTCGGCGGGGTCCTCGCACTCGGCGGCGGCCCGTGCGGCCCGGTGCAGTTGATGCGTACGGAACCGGAGCTGGGCCGCCTCCTGCTCGACCTGCTTGCTCTCGGTGACGTCCTGGAACAGCCACCCCACGCCGAGCGGAACCGGTTCCTCGGTGAGCGGCGAGGCCAGCCGCAGGAACCCGCTCCGCCAGCAGCGCCGCCTCTCGCCCTCGGGCGTCCGCACGCTCACCCACATCTCGGCGGGCGCGGGCGGCGCGCCCTCGGCGAGTACGTGCGTCAGCGCGCTCTCCAGCTCCTCGACGCCCTGCGCGAGCAGCTCGCCGAGGGGCCGCCCGAGCACGGAGGTGCGTCCGGTGCCCAGGGCGCGGGCGGCGTGCGCGTTGACCACGGCGGGCCGCAGATCGGCGTCGACGAGCACGACACCCCAGCTCGCGTCCTCGAACAGGGCCTCGCTCAGCGCGATCGACCGTTCGAGGTCTATCTGCGCGTGCACCTCGCTGAAGGCGCAGTACAGCCCGGCGGGCTTGCCCTCGGGCCCGCGCACGGCGGCCGACTGGGTCCGTACGAGCACCCGGCCGCCGTCCTTGGTCAGCAGCGCGAACTCGTGCACCTGGCGCCCCGGGGCGTGCATCGCGGACAGCAGCCGCCCCTCGATCTCCTCGGCGTCCGCCTTGCGTACGGCCCATCCGGCGAACCCATGCCGCCCGACGGCCTCGGTGGCCGTCCAGCCGAGGATCCGCTCGGCCTCCCGGTTCCAGTGGGTGACGACGCCGTCCGCGTCGAAGGCGCACAGGGCGGCGTCCATGCCGTCGAGCAGGGCCGCGAGCAGGTCGAACCCACCGCCGTCCGAGCTTTCCGGGCCGTCCCTGCCGGGTTTGTCCGGCCCCAGCTCGTCGGTGGTCCCACTACGCCGGGAAGCACTCACCTGGACCCCCTGCGGGCTGCGTCCGCACGTACTGCGCGAAGGTTCGCTCACTCACCATCATTCAACTCGAACGTGACTCAGCACACATCAGCTTCCTTCAAGTTCGAAGGAAAATCGTTGTACGCCGGAAATTCGCCGCAGTCCGGGAACAAGCCCCTCCTGCCCCACCCACGACCGAACCAAACCGACCACCCGGAATGCGGGGCGCCCTCAGACGTCGGCTCTCTCCAGCTCCTCCAGCCGGAGATCGACATAGACATCGCTCTCCCCGTCCAGCACATACCGCTCGATCTCGACGAACCCGCGCCCGCGCGCGAAGGAGAGCCCCTCCTCATTGGCGGCGAGTACGCAGGTCTCGATCCGCCCGGCCCCCAGCTCCCGCGCGAGCGCGAGCCCCCGCACATACATCTCCGTCCCGAACCCACGCCCCCGAAAACCGGGCAGCACGCGCGCGATGACGGTGGCCGCGTCGCCATCGCCGTCACCGGCAGGTGGCCGAAGGGTGGAACACCCCACGAGGGTGTCGCCGAGGTAGGTGACTTCCAGCCGGTTGCGGGCACTGCGCTCCCGCACGTCGTCAAGGGACATGGCGGCGGGCGGCACGATCAGGTTATGGACGTAGCGCCAGTCGCGGAGCGCTACCTCATCGGCGCCATCCACAGAGACGATACGAAGATCAGATCCAGTCACGGCGCCAGGAAATCGCACGCTCCAGGACGACGTCAACGGAGTAGTACCGTGCCGAGCATGGCGGATTGGAACATACGACCGGCATCGACCTCGGACGTCGAGGCGATCGCCGAACTGCGTGCCGTGGTGATGCGGCCGGATCTGGAACGACTCGGTCGGTACGACGAACAGGGCGTCCGGCAACGCTTCCGGGACGGGTTCGGGGCGGCCCACACCTGGGTGATCGAGGTGGGCGACGAGTTCGCGGGCTGCGTGGCACTGCGCCCGGAGGAGGACGCCCACTGGCTGGAGCACTTCTACCTGGACCCGGCCATGCAGGGCGCCGGCATCGGCTCGGCGATCCTGCGTGAGCTGCTGGAGCGGTGCGACGGAGAGGGCGCGGTGGTCCGCCTGAACGTCCTCCAGGGGAGCCCGGCGCGGCGGCTGTACGAGCGGCACGGGTTCCGGGTGGAGAGCGAGGACGCGGTGGATGTGTTCATGGCGCGAGGGGTACACGGGGAGGACTGACGCCCGCACGGACGCCCCGGCCAGTCGACCTGGCCGGGGTGCCGTCGTCCACGGGGTACGGGCCACGGGCCTGCTCCGAGCTGGTCGCGACAGCCGGAGCGACTGCGACCGACTGCGACCGACTGCGATCGGCTGCGATCGGCTCCGTGAGGCGGCTAGCGTGGGGGCGGATGAGCGGACCGGAAGGGCGGCGGCGCGGGGATGACGTCGACGGGGGATTTCGAGACCTTGGTGCGGCGGTACCGGCCGGAGCTGCTGGCGCACTGCTACCGGATGCTCGGCTCGGTCCATGACGCCGAGGAACTCGTGCAGGAGACGTGTCTGCGGGCGTGGCGCGCGCGGGACCGTTACGACCCGTCGCGTGCCTCCCTGCGGACCTGGCTGTACCGGATCGCCACGAACGCGTGTCTGACCGCGCTGGACGGGCTCGGCCGCCGCCCCATGCCCTCGGGTCTGGTCGGCGAGAGCGAACCGCTGAGCCCGCTCGTCCACGGCGGTGAGGCAACCTGGTTGCAGCCGCTCCCGGACACCCTGCTCGGCCCGGGCGCCCCGGCCGGAGCGGCGATCGACAGGGGCAGCCTGCGGCTGGCCTTCGTCGCGGCACTGCAATTGCTGTCACCGAGAGAGCGAGCCGTCCTGATCCTGCGCGATGTGCTCGACTACCCGGCGGCGGAGGCGGCGGACATCCTGGAGACCTCGGTCGCGGCCGTGAACAGTTCGCTCCAGCGGGCCCGCGCCCGGATCCGGGCCGCGGGAGTACCGCAGGAGCAGGTCGCCGAGCCTTCCGACGCGGAGCAGCGGTCGTGGGTGGACCGGTACATGGCGGCGTTCGTCCGGGCGGACATCCAAGAGCTGCTGCGGGTGGTGACCGAGGACGTCCTCATGGAGATGCCGCCCATGGTCAACTGGTTCACCGGCCGGGAGAACTACGCGAGCTTCATGGGCTGGGTGTTCGCCAAGGCAGGCAAGGCCTGGCGGCTGCTGCCGGTGCGGGCCAACGGGCAGGCCGGCTTCGCCGCCTATCGGCGCGGGGAAGCGGGCGTGTTCGAGCTGCACACCTTGCAGGTGTTCACTGTCACGGCCGACGGCATCAGCCGTGTCTCGGTCTTCCAGGACGCCGACGTGTTCGCCGCCTTCGGCTTGGCGCCAAAAATCGACGGCTGATCCGGAGGCGGCGGCTGACCCGCCCGCATCCGGTCGGGCGGGCCCGCCCGGCAGGTGCGGGCGGACCCGGGCAGGACCGGCTCCCGATCAGCCGGCCGACTTGACCGGGCTGTTGTGGTACGCGGCGATCAGCCAGGCGTCGTCACGCTTCTCCAGCACCCAGGTCGCGTACACGATCCGGTCGGCGGGAACCTCGGACTCGCCGGGGAAGAGGATGCCGGACTCGCTCACGACGATCGCGCCGTCGCGGCCCAGGAACCGGATCCCCAGCTGCCGGTTGGTCGTCGTGGTGCCCTTCAGGAAGGAGGCGAACCCCGCCGCCATGCCCTGCCGGACCTCCTCACGGGAGGCGCGGTAGGAGCCGGGCATGATCGCGTGGGCCTCCTGCGTGTAGTCGGCGACGAAGGCGTCGGCGTCGCCGGCGTCCCATGCCTTGTAGAGGTTCTCAAGGACGGCGGTGATCGCGGCCGTGTCGTTCGCGCGGTGGTCGGACATCGTTCTCTCCAGTCGTTGCACTCGGTCGGGACCGAAAGGGCCCGTGAGTACATACCGGCGTCCCCTGCCGAACTCATCGCGCGAACCGCACGCGAATTAATTGGTTGATGCGCGGTCGGTCGCTTCCTAGAGTGTGGGCAACGCCGAAAGGAGGTGATCGGGTACATGAGTGAAACCCGGACGCGTGAGGTGGCTGCGGGCTAGCGGCCTGCCACCACATTCAGTGCGGTGCCGGACCAGCGTGGGTGACCAACACGCAGCCGGCCGAAACCAACGCAGTCACCCGACCCGCGAGCTCGCCGGCAAGTCCGGCCGGCCCCTCCTCCAGAGGGCCCGAGCTCGCGGGTTGTCCGCGTTCAGGGTCCGCTTGGCCAGTTCGTACGCCGGGAGCATCGCCTCGTGTTCCTCGGTGTCCAGGCCTCCGAGGTGTACGACGACCGGTCCGCGCGCGGTCGCGACGGCGAGGGCGCGTTCCGTTTTCGGGGCGTCGTCGAACTCGCTCCGGTACGCGTACTCCACCTCGACGCCGGTGACGGTGCCCGTCCTGAACGTGCTGTACCGAGCCTTGCTCGCGTCCTTCTCGGCGGCCACGAAGGCCTCCAGCGCGGTGCGCGCGTCGATGTCGGCGTCGGCCGGGGCGCCGGTCCATACGCGCAGATAGCCGATGTGCCCGGCGGGCTTGGCGTCCACCTCGCAGGCGAGGGACACCGGGCCCTGGCTCAGCGGCGCGTCGACGGCCTCCGCCGTCCAGGCCTCGGCGATGTCAAAGGTGACGGGGAGCTCGCAGGCGGATCCGGCGGCTCCCATGCTGCCGCCGCTCCTGACGCCAGTCCTGACGCCGGTCCTGACGCCGGTCCCGGCCGCCTTCCCCGAGGGGCTCGCGATCGCTTTCGTCCCCGCGTCGCTGTCCGCCGGTTTCGAACAGCCCGCCGTCGCCGACGCGACCGCCGCCACCAGCAACGCCACCCCTGCCAGTCCTCGCCGTCCGTTTCCCGCCCCGACCGGCATGTGCGGTGTCTCCCCTCGTCTGTTCGAGCGGGACACGTTATCGGAGCGGGCCTCCGTCGGCCTCGGTCCTCCGTCTCAGTGCGCGATGCCCTCGTACCCCTCGATGTCCCTCGGGTTCCGTGTCCCCGGGCCGATGTAGCGGGCCGACGGGCGGACCAGCCTGCCGGTGCGCTTCTGTTCGAGGATGTGGGCGGACCAGCCGGCCGTACGGGCGCAGGTGAACATGGACGTGAACATGTGGGCCGGGACCTCGGCGAAGTCCAGGACGATCGCCGCCCAGAACTCGACGTTCGTCGCCAGGACCCGGTCGGGGCGGCGGGCGTGCAGCTCGGCCAGCGCGGCCTTCTCCAGGGCCTCGGCGATCTCGAAGCGCGGGGCGCCCAGCTCACGGGCCGTACGGCGCAGCACGCGCGCGCGTGGGTCCTCGGCCCGGTAGACGCGGTGGCCGAAGCCCATCAGGCGTTCGCCCTTGTCGAGGGCCCGCTTCACGAACGCGTCCGCGTCGCCCGTGCGTTCGATCTCCTCGATCATGCCGAGGACCCGGGAGGGGGCGCCTCCGTGCAGCGGGCCGCTCATCGCGCCGACCGCGCCCGACAGGGCCGCCGCCACGTCCGCGCCCGTGGACGCGATCACCCGTGCCGTGAACGTGGACGCGTTCATGCCGTGCTCGGCCGCGCTCGTCCAGTAGGCGTCCACCGCGGCAACGTGCTTCGGGTCCGGTTCGCCGCGCCAGCGGATCATGAAGCGTTCGACGACGGACTGCGCCTTGTCGATCTCGCGCTGCGGGACCATCGCGTTGCCCTGCCCGCGCGCCGACTGGGCGACGTACGACAGGGCCATGACGGCGGCGCGCGCCAGGTCGTCGCGGGCCGTCCGCTCGTCGATGTCGAGGAGCGGGCGCAGGCCCCAGACGGGGGCGAGCATCGCCAGCGCCGACTGGACGTCCACCCGGATGTCACCGGAGTGGACCGGGATCGGGAACGGCTCGGCGGGCGGCAGACCGGGGTCGAAGGCGCCGTCGACGAGCAGGCCCCAGACGTTGCCGAAGGAGACATGGCCGACCAGGTCCTCGATGTCGACGCCCCGGTACCGGAGTGCGCCGCCCTCCTTGTCGGGTTCGGCGATCTCCGTCTCGAACGCGACTACTCCCTCAAGTCCGGGTACGAAGTCGGACATCAGGCGGCTCCTCTTGATGTGTGCGACAGATGTGCGGCAGGTGTGGGCGGGTGTGCGACGGCCGTACGGCCGGGTGGACCGTGTGGCCCGGGTGCGCGAGACGCGCGTTTCCGTGTCCGGTTCGGTTCGGCTCCACGGCCAATTCCATACTGCTCGCGGTCCGAAACGGTCACCCTGGTGATGCCCCGTTCGATCGGTCCCTCAACCGGACGGCAACAGCACGATATCCCCGAGTGCCACCTTTGGGGAGCCCCTGCGGCACTCAGTGCCACTGAATGCCGCTCGGTGACATCGCCGATACGGCAAGATGACCATGTGACCGAACGCCACTCCTCCGGCCCCGCCCACCCGGATCCCACGGATCCCGCCGTCATGCGCGAGCAGTACCGCGCCGACGGGCTGGCCGAGGGCGAGCTGGCCGACGGTCCCATGGAGCAGTTCGCGCGCTGGTTCCGGCAGGCCGCCACGGGCGCCGGGCTCGTCGAACCCAACGCCATGGTCGTCTCCACGGCCGACGCCGACGGGCGGCCCTCCTCCCGCACCGTGCTGCTGAAGCGGTACGACGAGCGGGGCTTCGTCTTCTTCACCAACTACGGCTCCCGCAAGGGCCTCGACCTGACCGCCAATCCGTACGTCTCGCTGCTGTTCCCCTGGCTGCCGCTGGCCCGCCAGGTCATCGTCACGGGCGTCGCGCACCGCACCGGGCGCGACGAGACGGCCGCCTACTTCCGCACCCGGCCGCACGGCTCCCAGCTCGGCGCCTGGGCCAGCGAGCAGTCCTCGGTGATCGGCTCCCGGGACGAGCTCGAAGCCGCGTACGCCGCGCTGGCCGCCCGCTATCCGGAGGGCGACCAGGTGCCGGTGCCGCCGAACTGGGGCGGGTTCCGGGTGGCTCCGGAGACGGTCGAGTTCTGGCAGGGACGCGAGAACCGGCTGCACGACCGGCTGCGGTACGTGGCGGAGGCGGACGGGAGCTGGCGCGTGGAGCGGCTCAGCCCCTGACAGCCGCACATTCCTCGCGGACTCACGGTTTCGGCGGTCGGTCCAGGGACTCGTCCAGCAGGCTCGCCCACTGGGCCACCACCCGGTCCCTGCGTACGCCGTCGTCGGTGAGCAGGTTGGCCAGGCCCAGGCCCCGGGCCATGTCCAGCAGGCCCTGGACGGTCTCCCGTACGCCCGGACGCGACTCGTCGGCACCCAGCAGGTCCACCGCGACCCGGTGCGTCTCGCGGCCCACGCGGGCCTCCAGCTCGGTGACACGCGGACGCAGTTGCTCCTCGTCCGAGGCGGCCACCCAGAGGTGGAGGGCGGCGCGGAACAGGGGGCCGGTGTAGAGGTCGACCAGGGCGGCGACCACCGCGCGGCGGTCTGCGGCGCCCTCCGGGAAGAGGGCGCGCAGGGCGGTGGAGCGCTCCTCGGCGACGTACTCGACGGCGGCCGTGAACAGGTCCTCGCGGGTCGGGAAGTGGTGCTGGGCGGCGCCCCTGGAGACTCCGGCGCGTTCGGCGACGACGGAGACCGTGGAGCCCGCCCAGCCGTGTTCGGCGAGGCAGGACACGGCGGCTTCGAGGAGACGCCGGCGGGTGGCCCGGCTGCGGTCCTGCTTGGGCGCGCGCGAGGACGGTTGGGACGGCTGGGGTGGGCTTTCGGTTGTTACAGCGTCCATGCCGGGTCCCGTCGTTCGAGGAAGGCCGTCATCCCCTCGCGGGCCTCGGCGGAGGCGAACAGTCGTGCCGACAGGGCGGTCAGCTCGATGGTGTCCCGGTCGAAGATCTCCAGCACCTTAGCCGTGAGCAGCCGTTTCGTCTCCGCCAGGGCGCCCGGCGCCGCCCTGCGCAACCCGTCGAGGACCGGCTCCAGGGCCGCGTCGACGTCCTCGGCCGCCTCCGTGAGCAGGCCGGTACGGGCCGCCTCCACGGCGTCGAAGCGGGCGCCGGTGAGGCAGTGGCGGGCGGCGGCGCGCGGGTCGAGGCGGGGCAGGAGCGGCATGGAGATGACGGCGGGCGCGACTCCGATCCGTACCTCCGTGAAGGCGTACGAGGTCTCCGGACCGCCGATCGCGAGGTCGCAGGCGCCGAGCAGACCGAGGCCGCCCGCCCGTACGTGGCCGGTCACCCGGGCGATGACCGGTTTCGGCAGCTCCAGCAGTTGCCGGAGCAGGCCGACGAAGGCAGCCGGGTCGGGCGGCTCCTTCAGGTCGGCGCCCGCGCAGAAGGTGTTCCCGGTGTGGGTGAGGACGACCGCGCGTACGGCCGGGTCCTCGCGGCAGTCCGCGAGGGCGTCCGCCAGGTCCCGTACGAGGGGCGCGGACAGGGCGTTGCGGGTCGCGGGCGCGTCCAGGGTGACCGTGGCGATGCCACGCGCGCGCGTGACGCTCACCACCGGCGTCACGGCTGGTCCCGGAGCCGGCGGCGCAGGATCTTCCCCGAGGTGGCCCTCGGTATGCCGTCGGTGAAGGTGACGCGCCGGACGCGTTTGTACGGGGCGACGCGCTCGGCGACGTACATCATGACCTCTCCTTCGGAGAGACCGGTGGCGGACGGCCTGCGGACGACGTACGCGTGCGGGACCTCGTTGCCGTCCTCGTTGCGGACGCCGATGACGGCCGCGTCGGCGATCCCCGGGTGGGTGAGCAGCAGGGCCTCCAGTTCGGCGGGGGCCACCTGGAAGCCCTTGTACTTGATGAGTTCCTTCACGCGGTCCACGACGAACAGCCAGCCGTCGGCGTCGACACGGCCGACGTCCCCGGTGTGCAGCCAGCCGTCTGCGTCGATCATCGCGGCCGTCGCCTCCGGGTTGCCCAGGTAGCCCTTCATCACCTGGGGACCACGGATGACGATCTCCCCGGCAGCGCCTTCGTCGGCGTCCCTGCCGACGCCTCCGACTGGATCGCCGGGGTCGTCGGGGTCGCCGGGGTCGCCGGGGTCGCCGGGGTCGCCGGGGTCATCGAGCGAAAGGATCCGCATCTCGGTGTTCGGGAGGAGCCGGCCGACCGTCCCGGGAGGGGCCTCCCGCATGGCGTCCAGGGGGACGACATGGGTGCCCGGGGACAGTTCCGTCATGCCGTACGCCTGTCCGATCGGCGGCAGGCCGAGCCGCTTCGAGCAGGCGGCGGCGAGTGCCGCGTCCAGCGGAGCGGCGGAGCTGATGACGTACTCCAGGGACGACAGGTCGTGCTGTGCGACCGCCGGATGCTTGGCGAGGGCGAGGACGATCGGCGGGGCCACGAACAGGCCGGTGATGCGGTGCCTCTCGATGGCGGCGAGGAACGTGTCGAGGTCGAAGCGGGGCAGGACGACCACGGTGGCGCCCTGTTTCAGGGGCATGTTCATGAGGGCGGTAAGGCCGTATATGTGAAAGAACGGGAGAACTGCCAGGATGCGGTCGCCCGGTGCCACCAAGACGCATCGCGCGAGCTGTTCGAGGTTCGTGGCGATGGACCGGTGCGTGAGCATGACGCCCTTGGGGATTCCGGTCGTCCCGGAGGAGTACGGGAGGGCCGCGATGTCCGCTGCCGGGTCGATGCCGGTCTCCGGTTCGGGCGCGGTCGAGGCGAGCATGTCGATGAGCGAGCGGTGTCCGGGCGCGCTGTCGCAGACGAGGATCTCCCGCACGCCGCCCGCCTGTTCGGCCGCCGCGCGGGCCGTCTCCAGGAGCGGGGAGACGGTGACGATCCAGGCGGCGCCCGAGTCGCGCAGTTGCTTGGCGAACTCCTCGGCGGTGGCGAGCGGATGGACGGTCGTGACGGTGGCACCCGCGCGCGTGGCGGCGTAGAAGGCGGCCGGGAAGGCGATGGTGTTCGGACTGTGCAGGGCGAGGACATCGCCCTTGCGGACGCCCGCCTCGGCCAGTCCGGCGGCCATCCGCCGGTGGAAACGGTCCAGTTGGCCGTACGTGAGGGTGGTGCCGTCGACGCCGTCGACGAGGGCGGGCGCGTCGCCGTACTCGGCGGCCCGGCCCAACACCGCCTCATGGATGGGGAGTTCTACGGGTTCGATGTCTGCGTACTCACTGCGGAACATGGTTCCTCCTCTGCCCACGACTGCTCACTTGCCCAACTGCCCGGTCGATCAGTACGACTTGGGCAGGCCCAGGGTCTGGTGGGAGACGTAGTTGAGGATCATCTCGCGGCTCACCGGGGCGATACGGGCCACACGGGCGACCGTTATCAGCGAGGCGAGCCCGAACTCGCGGGTGAGGCCGTTGCCGCCGAGGGTGTGCACGGCCTGGTCGACGGCCCGCACACAGGCCTCCCCGGCCGCGTACTTGGCCATGTTGGCCGCCTCGCCCGCGCCGGCGTCGTCACCGGCGTCGTAGAGCGCGGCGGCCTTCCCCGTCATCAGTCGGGCGAGTTCGAGGTCGATGTGCGCCTGGGCGAGCGGGTGCGCGACGGCCTGGTGGGCGCCGATGGGCTCCGTCCAGACGGTGCGCTCCCGGGCGTACCGTACGGCGACGTCGAGCGCGTACCGCCCGATGCCGATGGCGAACGCGGCCGTCATGATCCGTTCCGGGTTCAGCCCGGCGAAGAGCTGGAGCAGCCCGGCGTCCTCGTCGCCGACGAGCGTGCCGGCGGGCAGCCGTACGTCGTCGAGGGTCAGCTCGAACTGCTTCTCCGGGGACTCGATGTCCATGTCGATCCGCCGCCGCGTGAACCCTTCGGTGTCGCGCGGGACGATGAACAGGCAGGGCTTGAGTCGGCCGGTGCGGGAGTCCTCCGTACGGCCGACGACGAGGACCGCGTCCGCGATGTCGACGCCCGAGATGAAGACCTTGCGGCCGGTCAGGAGCCAGTCGCCGGTGTCCGGGTCGCGGCGGGCGGTGGTGGTGATGCGGTGGCTGTTGGAACCGGCGTCGGGTTCGGTGATGCCGAAGGCCATGACGCGGGTGCCGTCGGCGATCCCGGGGAGCCATTCCCGCTTCTGGGCGTCCGTGCCGAAGCGGGCGATGACTGTGCCGCAGATCGCCGGGGACACGATCAGCATGAGGAGGGGGCAGCCTGCGGCTCCCAACTCCTCCAGGACTATGGAAAGTTCGGTGATGCCTCCGCCGCCGCCTCCGTATGCCTCGGGGAGGTTGGCTCCCAGGTAGCCGAGTTTGGCGGCGTCCGCCCAGAGTTCGTCCGTGTGGCGGCCGGCCCTCGTGACCCCCGTCATGTAGGCGCGGCCGTAGCGGGTGCCTAGGTCTGCGACTGCGGTGCGGAGGGCTTTGTGTTCTTCGGATTCGATCCCGGTCATTGGCAATCCCTAAGGGGAAGGGGGGTTCGGTTGTGGGGTGGGTGCGGGTGCGATGTGGCTTGTCGCGCAGTTCCCCGCGCCCCTTGCGGGCGCGCCTTCGGCGGCGCCCGCTAAAAAACCACCGCCAGCAAGGCGCCGACTTCTACCTGTTGGCCCACGACCGCGTGGAGGGCCGTGAGCGTGCCCGTCGTGGGGGCCGGGATTCTGTGTTCCATCTTCATCGCCTCCAGCCACAGGAGGGGCTCTCCTGCCTGTACGGCGGCACCTACGGCCAAGCCGTCGGCGATCCTGACCACCGTGCCCGGCATCGGGGCCAGCAGGGAACCCGGGGCGTGCTGGGCCGCCGGGTCCGGGAAGCGGGGCAGGGCCGTGAGGGTGGTGGCGTTGACGTACACCTGGTTGTCGCCGTAGCTCGCGACCTCGAACTTCCGCCGTACTCCGTCCACTTCGAGTACGACGAGATCGGCGCCCGCGTGGATCACACGCACGCCGTCCGCCGCCAGGCCGCCCTCGCGCGTGTGCCGGTAGCGGACCTCGATCTCCTCACCACCCGCCGTCGCGTACCGCTTCACCTGCGGCTGGGAGGGGAGGTTGCGCCAGCCGCCGAAGCGGGAGCGGCCGTGGGCGTCGGCGAGGGCAGCGGCCAGGGGTGCGTGCGGGTCGGGGGCGGGTTCGGTGAGTTCGGGGAGGTGGCGGTCGTAGAACCCTGTCGTCATACGGGCCGTCGTGAACTCCTCGTGGCGCAGGGAGCGGACGAGGAGGTCGCGGTTGGTGACCGGGCCGTGGATCGTCGCCCGCTCCAGGGCGTCCGCCAGTTCGCGGATCGCCTCCGCGCGCGTGGGGGCGTGTACGACGGCCTTGGCGAGCATCGGGTCGTAGTGGACGGGGATCGTGTCGCCGTCGCCGTACCCGGTGTCCAGGCGGATGTCCGACGGCTGCGGGAGGGCGAGGCGGTGCAGGGTGCCGGTCTGCGGGGTCCAGCCCGTTGCCGGGTTCTCGGCGTACAGGCGGGCCTCTATCGCGTGGCCACGCGCGCGTGGAGGGCCGTTTTCGAGGTCGCCGAGGGATTCGAGGGATTCGAGGGCCTGGCCCTCCGCCACGGCTATCTGGAGGGCCACGAGGTCGATGCCGAAGACCGCCTCCGTGACCGGGTGTTCGACCTGGAGGCGGGTGTTCATCTCCAGGAAGTGGGCCCTGCCGTCCTCCCCGACCAGGAACTCGACCGTGCCCGCACCCGTGTAGTCGACTGCGCGCGCCGCCCGTACGGCCAGGTCGTGGAGTTCACGCGTGAGCGTCTCCGGGATTCCGGGCGCCGGGGACTCCTCGATCACCTTCTGGTGGCGGCGCTGGAGGGAGCAGTCGCGGGTGCCGAGCGCCCACACCGTGCCGTGGGCATCGGCCAGGACCTGCACCTCGATGTGCCGCCCGCCTTCGACATACGGCTCGACGAAGACCTCACCGTCACCGAAGGCACTGAGAGCCTCGGCACGGGCTGCCTCCAACTCACCTTCCAGGGAGGCTGGTTCGCGTACGACACGCATACCGCGTCCGCCGCCGCCCGCCGCCGCCTTCACCAGCACCGGCAGGTCGGTCTCCGTGACGTCCGTGAGCGGCTTGAGACCCATGAGCTGCTTGGCGCGCGTCTTGGAGGCCATCGCCTCGATCGCGGCCGGGGGCGGGCCGATCCACACCAGCCCCGCGTCGAGTACGGCACGCGCGAAGCCCGCGTTCTCCGACAGGAAGCCGTATCCGGGGTGCACGGCGTCCGCGCCCGCCGCCAGCGCCGCCCGCACGATCAGGTCACCGCGCAGATACGTGTCCGCGGAGGCCGCCCCCGGAAGTCGTACCGCCGCGTCGGCCACGCGCGCGTGGAGGGCGTTCTCGTCGGCGTCCGAGTACACGGCGACGGTCCGGATGCCCAGCTCACGGCAGGTGCGGAAGATCCGGCAGGCGATCTCCCCGCGATTGGCGACGAGTACGGAACGTACAGACGTGACCGCTGTTGATTCCGTTGATTCCACTGATTCCGCTGATTCCCCAGGCACTGTGTTGATTCCTCACATTCGGAAGACGCCGAAGCCGCCGCGGGCGCCCTCGTAGGGGGCGGTGTGGATCGCCGAGAGGCACAGGCCGAGGACGGTCCGGGTGTCGCGTGGGTCGATGACGCCGTCGTCGTACAGCCGCCCGGAGAGGAACATGGGCAGGGACTCGGACTCGATCTGCTGCTCGACCATCGCGCGGAGGGCGGCGTCCGCGTCCTCGTCGTACGGCTGTCCCTTCGCCGTCGCGGACTGCCGGGCCACGATGGACAGCACGCCCGCGAGCTGCTGCGGGCCCATCACCGCCGACTTGGCGCTGGGCCAGGCGAAGAGGAAGCGGGGATCGTAGGCGCGCCCGCACATGCCGTAGTGCCCGGCGCCGTACGAGGCGCCCATGAGGACGGAGAGGTGCGGGACGCGGGAGTTGGAGACCGCGTTGATCATCATCGCGCCGTGCTTGATGATGCCGCCCTGCTCGTACTCCTTGCCGACCATGTAACCGGTGGTGTTGTGGAGGAAGAGGAGCGGGATGTCGCGCTGGTTGGCGAGCTGGATGAACTGGGCCGCCTTCTGCGACTCCTCGCTGAACAGGACCCCCCGGGCGTTGGCGAGGACGCCGACCGGGTAGCCGTGCAGCGCGGCCCAGCCGGTGACGAGGCTGGTGCCGTAGAGGGGCTTGAACTCGTCGAAGTCGGAGGCGTCGACGATACGGGCGACGACCTCGCGGGGGTCGAAGGGCGTCCGGAGATCCCCCGGGACGATGCCGAGCAGTTCCTCGGGGTCGTACTTGGGCGGCCGGACGTCGGCGGGGCTCGGATCGGCGTACGCCTTGCGGTGGTTGAGCCGGGCTACGACCCGGCGGGCCTGCCTCAGGGCGTCGTACTCGTCGAGGGCGAAGTGGTCGGCGAGACCCGACACGCGCGCGTGCATCTCGGCGCCGCCCAGCGACTCGTCGTCGCTCTCCTCACCGGTGGCCATCTTGACGAGGGGCGGCCCGCCGAGGAACACCTTGGCGCGCTCCTTGACCATGATCACGTGGTCGGACAGGCCGGGGATGTACGCCCCACCGGCAGTGGAGTTGCCGAAGACGACGGCGATGGTGGGTATCCCGGCGGCGGAGAGGCGGGTGAGGTCACGGAAGACGGCTCCCCCGGGGATGAAGATCTCCTTCTGGGACGGGAGATCCGCGCCGCCGGACTCGACGAGGCTGATGAGGGGCAGCCGGTTGGCGAGCGCGATGTCGTTGGCGCGCAGGGCCTTCTTCAGGCTCCACGGGTTGCTGGCGCCGCCGCGCACGGTCGGATCACTGGCCGTGATCAGGCATTCCACCCCTTCGACGACCCCGATCCCGGTGACGAGGGAGGCCCCGACCGTGTACTCGCTCCCCCAGGCCGCGAGCGGCGACAGCTCCAGGAAGGGCGTGTCGGGGTCGAGGAGCAGCTCGATCCGCTCACGGGCGACGAGTTTGCCCCGGGCGTGGTGCCGGGCGACGTACTTCTCCCCGCCGCCCGCGAGCGCCTTGGCGTGCTCGGCGTCGAGGGCGGCGAGCTTGCCGAGCATGGACTCGCGGTGGGCGGTGTGGTCGCCCCCTGCGGTGTCCAGGGCCGAGGTCAGGACCGTCACAGCAGGGCCTCCGGTATGTCGAGATGCCGGGAGCGCAGCCATTCGCCGAGCGCCTTGGCCTGCGGATCGAAGCGGTGTTGTGCCGCGACGCCCTCGCCGAGGATGCCCTCGACGGTGAAGTTGAGGGCGCGGAGGTTCGGGAGGATGTGGCGTACGACGGTCAAGTCGGCGGTCTCCGGGAGCAGTTCGCGGAACCGGGCGACGGTGAGGGTGTGCGCGAGCCAGCGCCAGGCGTCGTCCGAGCGCACCCAGACACCGACGTTGGCATCGCCGCCCTTGTCGCCGCTTCGGGCACCGGCGAGGAGGCCCAGGGGCGCGGATCTCGTCGGTCCTGCCGGCAGTGGTTCGGGGAGGGCCGGCTCGCGCGGTTCCCGCAGTACGAGGGTGTCGCGCGGCGGGGGTACGGGGATCCGGCGTCCGTCGTCGAGGACGGCCACCTGGGCCACGGTGTCCTGGGGGACGTACTTCGCCTCGAACACCCCGTAGGGGGCGCCCTTTCCGGGTGGCGCCAGGACATGGAACCCGGGGTAGCTGGCGAGGGCGAGTTCGACGGCGGCGCCGCTGAGGGTGCGGCCCACGGTGTCCTGGTCGGGGTCGCGCACGACGAGCCGGAGCAGGGCGCTGGCGGTCTCCTCGGTGGGGGCGTCGGGGCGGTCGGTGCGGACGAGGTTCCAACTGACGTCGGCGGGACGGGACTTGGCCGCGCGGAGGACGGCCTCCAACTGCTCCCGGACGAGTGCGGCCTTGTGCTCGATGTCGAGCCCGGTGAGCACGAAGGTGACCTCGTTGCGGAAACCGCCGAGCCGGTTGAGGCCCAACTTGAGGGTGGGCGGGGGCGCTTCACCGCGTACGCCGTGGATACGGACCCGGTCGGGGCCTTCCTGGACGAGCCGTACCGTGTCGAGGCGGGCGGTGACGTCGGGGCCGGCGTACCGGGCGCCCTGTGTCTCGTACAGGAGTTGAGCGGTGACGGTGCCGACGTCGACGAGGCCGCCGGTGCCGGGGTGCTTGGTGATGACGCTCGTGCCGTCGGCGTGGATCTCGGCGAGGGGGAAGCCGGGGTGACGGAGGGCGCGGAGGGCAGGGAGGGCGCGGAGATCCTGCCGTACGACGTGTCCGGCGCGTCCGGCGCGTCCGGCGCGTCCGGCGTGCTCGGCGTGCTCGGCGTGCTCGGCGTGCTCGGCGTGCTCGGCGTGCTCGGCGTGCTCGGCGTGCTCGGCGTGCTCGGCGTGCTCGGCGTGCTCGGCGTGCTCGGCGAAGAAGGCGTAATTGCCGCCGGTGGCCTGCGTACCGCACTCCAGGACATGCCCGGCGACCACCGCGCCCGCGAGCCGGTCGTGGTCGGCGGGCCCCCAGCCGAAGTGGGCGGCGGCGGGCCCGGCGACGAGGGCGGCGTCGGTGACGCGCCCGGTGACGACGACATCCGCGCCTTCACGCAGACAGGCGGCGATGCCGAAGGCACCCAAGTAGGCATGTGCGGCAAGGCTGTTGGGGTGGTGGGCGGTGAGGTCGTCGCCCTCGACGTGGGCGACGCGGGCGGGGATGCCGAGTCGGTCGGTGAGTTTCCGGACGTCTTCCGCGAGTCCGGCGGGGTTGAGTCCACCGGCGTTGGCGACGATCCGCACTCCGCGCTCATGGGCGAGCCCGAGACACTCCTCCAACTGCCGCAGAAAAGTGCGGGCGTACCCGGTGGACGGGTCCTTGAGGCGGTCGCGGCCCAGGATGAGCATGGTCAGCTCGGCGAGGTAGTCGCCCGTGAGGACGTCGAGTCGACCACCGGTGAGCATCTCGCGCATGGCGTCGAAACGGTCGCCGTAGAAGCCGGAGGCGTTGCCTATACGGAGGGGAGTTGGGGGGTGCTGGGCAGCGGGGGTGGTCACCGCGAACCCGCCTTCGGCACGCGTCCGTCGCCCGGCGGGCCCGCCTTCGGTTCACGTCCGTCGCCCGGCGGGCCCGCGAAGGCCTGGGCGATGTCCAGCCATTGGTCGGCGTCGGTGCCTTCGGCGTGCAGGGCGAGGTCGGAGCGGTGGGCGCGCTGGGTGACGAGGAGGCAGAAGTCGAGGGCGGGGCCGGTGACACGGCCGGCCGCGAACTTCGTGTCCTTTGGACCGAACGCCCACAACTCACCATCGGGTCCCACGAGTTCGACTCGGAACTCCTCGAACGGCGGAGCCATGCCGTGCATGCCGAACGCGTAGTCGCGGGTGCGGACACCGAGTCGGGCGATGTGCCGGAGGCGGGCGGTGGGGGCGATCCGGGGCACACCCAGCGCGTCGGCCACGTCCAGGCCGTGGGCCCAGGTCTCCATCAGCCGGGCGGTCGCCATGGAGGCGGTGGACATCGGCGGCCCGTACCAAGGGAACCGCATCCCGGCGGGTGCCGCGCGCAGGGCGTCCGCCAGGGCCTCGCGTCCGGCCCGCCAGTCCGCGAGCAACCGCGCGGGCGGCTTCCCGGCCCCTTCCTCGGCGCCGTTGTCCACGAAGTCCCCGGGCGCGGTCAGCGCGTTCTCCACCTCATGGGCGAAGGCGGCCTGGTCGGTCAGGGCCAGCACGGAGGAACGGTCGGTCCAGGCGAGGTGCGCGATCTGGTGGGCGACGGTCCAGGCGGGGGCGGGGGTGTCGAGGGCCCACTGTTCACCGCTCAACTCGGCTACCAGGTGGTCGAGTTGGGCGCTCTCCTGACACAGGTCGTCGATGACGGCCCACGTGTCGGCCGACGGGTGGGACACGAGCGGTTCCCTTCGGGCAGGAGGATGTGCCGGACGCGGCCAAGTGGCGCCTCGGCGCGGCCCGTTGCCGAAGAATGGCAGCGGGACAAGAAACAAGCAAGCGTGCTTGCATTGATTGGGAAGAAGGGAGGCTTGTGGATCGACGAGAAGGGAGAGAGGCCGCGAAAAGCGGATGCGAGGGGTTCGCGCCCGCCAGTACGCTCCCCCGGTGACCGACTCAGACGCCGGATCCGACGAAGGCCGAGCCGCAAACGAAAACGCCGACACCGACGCCGAAGTCATCGGCGCGGATGGCCACTTCGGGGAACTCGTGGCAGCGAAGTACGACGACGACTGCTCCGAAATGTTCACACCCGCCGCCATCGAACCGGCGGCCGATTTCCTGGCCGAGCTGGCCGGGGGCGGCCGGGCCCTGGAACTCGCGATCGGGACGGGGCGTATCGCGTTGCCGTTGGCGCGGCGCGGGGTCGAGGTGCACGGGATCGACATGTCCCGGGCGATGGTGGCCAGGCTGCGGGCCAAGAAGGGCGGGGACGCGATCGGGGTGACGATCGGGGACTTCGCGACGACGAGGGCCGCCACGACGGACGGGGACTTCTCCGTCGCGTACCTCGTCTACAACACGATCAAGAATTTGACCTCGCAGGAGGCGCAGGTGGCGTGCTTCCGCAATGTCGCGGCGCACTTGGCACCCGGGGGAACCTTCGTCATCGAGGTCACCGTGCCCAGGCTGCGCAGTCTGCCGCCCGGCCAGAACGTCGTACCGTTCCACACGAGCCCGACCCGCTGGGCCTTCGACGTGTACGACACCGCCACCCAGGCGACCAGCTCGAACTACGTCGAGGTGGTGGACGGGCACGGCTCCTACCGCTCGATCCCGTTCCGGTACGTATGGCCGTCCGAGCTCGACCTGATGGCCCAACTGGCCGGAATGCGGCTGCGCGAGCGGTGGGACGGGTGGACGCGGGAACGGTTCACGAGCGAGAGCACGAAGCATGTGTCGGTCTGGGAGAAACCGACCAGCTGACCGGGGTGTGGCCACTGCTTCCAGCGAGCAGTGGGCGGATCGCGGCGGCCCGAGTCGACGGACTGCTGGTAGGCGCGAGCGGTGAGTTCCTCGTCCGACCGGACCCGGCCGTTCACGTCAGGCAGATTGCGCCCGTCGCCGTCGGTGAGCCCGGACACCTCGACGACGCAGTGGGGGCGCACGGTCTGTGCGGCATACCGACCCAGGATCGCGGCGACCAGGGCAACGGCTGTGCCGACGGCGACAAGTAACTGCCGCGAGTTGCCGGTTCTGTGCGAGATCACCGGCGAATCGTACTGAGTGCCCGACGCCTCAACGACTGCGGCGGCGCCGCGGAACATCGCCGAGTACGGCCGCCGGGATTCCCAACTCCCGTATTTGCAGCCGCAGTTCCGCCTCCTGCTCCCGGGTGACCGCCAGCCACAGCGAGGTTCCCGAGTCGTTCGCGCTGAAGACCGGGCGGTCGCCCTGACACGCCTCGGCGTGGATCGTGTGCGGCGCCACGGCCAGCAGCAGCCCGAACTGCTCGTCGTCGCTGACGTCGATGTCGATGCCCATCCCGGGGTCGTCGCGGCGCGAACGCCTGCCGTCCGCCTGCGCCTCGCTCGCCAGAGTCAGCAACCGCTCGTACGACGGCAGCACCTCCGCCGGCCAGGCGTCGTCGCTGTACGCGTCCACGTGGGCCGTGTCGATGGCGGAGCGCAGCACTCGCAGGGCCTCGCGGTGGACGTGGGCGACGCCTGTGGGGTTCAGGCCTTCCAGGAGCACGAGTTCGCGCACCGGTTCGCGCGCGGGCTCGTGACGCCGACCGCTTTCGGAGGCGCCCTCAGGGGTGCGATCGGGGGCGCGCTCGGGGGCGCGCTCGGGGGTGCTTTTCACCCGCTCATGATCCTCCCCGACACCCACACCCACACCCACGCCCACCAATGGCGCTCAGTCCTCCTCGACCGACCTGGACAGGGCGTCGCCGATCATGCGGGTGGCGAAGTCGGGGTCGTCGGTGATGCGGTTGATGTGCTCCGCGAGCAGGAAGGCGGTGGCCTCCAGGGGAGTCATCTCCTTCTCGATCCAGTCGCCGTACTGCTTGCGCCACAGGTTGGGGCTCAGTCCGGTGCCCGCCGCGATGACCAGGCCGGCCATGGTGGGGATCACCTCGGGGCGGACGCTTCTGGGCATCATGCGCATCGAGGCCACGAGGTTGGGGACCACGTACTCGATGACGTCCTTGTCGTGTTCCTCGTGGGCCTTCCGCAGCCAGGTCATGAACATGTAGATGAGGGTGCACGCGCCGTCCAGCAGGTCATTGGCCCCCTTGGGACCCAGCGACGCGGCGAACTGGGCGATCAGCTTCTGCTGTTCGGGATCCGTCTCGGTCTTGCCGCTGTGGACGCTCTTGAGCTGGGAGTCGATCACCATGAGCGCAGCGCCCACATCGCCGACGGGAGCATGCTGGGGATCGCAGGACGATGTCACAGAGTTCCTCCTCGAACGGCTGCACTGCGCAGCGAACCATGTACGTACAGTAAATGGCCGACGGGGCGGGCACCTGCGGTTTGTCACCGTTGCGGAAACAGGCAGGACAGGGCGGGCAGGAGGAAGGCCTACGCCTCCAATTCCAAGGGCTTCCTGGACGCTTGAGCGGGCTCGGCGTGCGCGGCGGGCTCGTCGGGCTCGGCCGGCACGTCGGACCCCTCGGCGACGACGACGGGTACGTCGCCCTCCCTTCGCCGCACCTGCGTCCGTACCGCCCCCATGCTCGCCACGATGACGAGGGAGATCGCGAGGGCCTCGGGGGCGGAGAGCGCCTGGTCGAGGATCAGGAACCCGGCGGTCGCGGCGACGGCGGGCTCCAGGCTCATCAGGATCGCGAAGGTGGAGGAGGGCAGGCGCCGCAGGGCGAGGAGTTCGAGGGTGTACGGCAGCACGGAGGACAGGACGCCCACCGCCGCGCCCAGGGCCACGGTGGTCGGGTCGAGCAGCCGCTCACCGGACTCGATGACCCCCAGCGGCAGAAACGTGACCGCGGCGACCACCATGGCGAGCGCCAGCCCGTCGGCCTGCGGAAAACGTTGCCCCGTACGGGAACTGAGGACGATGTACACCGCCCACATGGCACCGGCCGCGAGGGCGAAGGCGACCCCTACGGGATCAAGGGTGTCGTAGCCGCCGCCACCGAGCAGGAAGACCCCGGCGAGGGCGAGACCGGCCCAGGCGAGATTGATGGCCCGCCGGGAGGCGACGACGGACAGCGCGAGCGGCCCTAGCACCTCGAGGGTGACGGCGGGACCGAGCGGAATCCGCCCGATGGCCTGGTAGAACAGCCCGTTCATGGCGGCCATGGTCACGCCGAACAGGACGACGACTCCCCAATCGCCCCGGGAGTACCCGCGCACCTTTGGCCGGCACACCAGCAGCATGATCACGGCGGCGGCCACCAGCCGCAGCGTCACGACCCCGAAGGCCCCGGCCCTCGGCAGCAGCGTCACGGCGAGCGCCCCACCGAACTGCACGGATACGCCCCCGGCCAGCACGAGCCCAACGGCCCCGAGCGCCCCCCACCC
>NZ_LIQQ01000203.1 GCF_001418565.1 Streptomyces graminilatus
ACGCTCACCGCTGGGCTGCTCGGCGGGGAGCAGCCCGGCGGTGAGCGTGTCGCAGAGCCCTTCGAGGTCGTCCTCCGTACCGGCGTCGTACGCGCCCTTTAACAGGCGGGCCAGTTGGCGCATCCCCTCGTCGATCTCCCGCTTGGACGACTCGACCAGACCGTCCGTGTACAGCACCAGCAGACTGCCCTCGGGCACCTTCAACTCGACCGTCTCGAAGGGTGGTTCGGCCGCGCCGAGGGGTGGGTCGGCGGTGAGGTCGGGGAAGTGCACCGTGCCGTCGGGGTGGACGACAGCGGGCGGGGGATGGCCGGCGCGGGTGATGGAGCAGGTCTGGGTGGTGGAGTCGTAGAGGGCGTACAGACAGGTGACGTACGACTCCTCGCCCATGTTGCCGACGATGTCGTTGAGGTGGCTCATGATTTCGTCGGGGGGCAGTTCGAGGTCGGCGAGGGTGTGAACGGCGGTGCGCAGCCGGCCCATGGTGGCCGCCTGGGGCAGCCCGTGGCCCATGACGTCGCCGACGACGAGGGCGACCTGGCCGCCGGAGAGCGGGATGATGTCGTACCAGTCGCCGCCGACGTCCACGCCCTGCGCGGCGGGGAGGTAGCGGGCGGCGGCCGTGCAGGCGGCGAGGTCGGGCAACTCTCGTGGCAGCAGGCCCCGTTGGAGTTCGCGTGAGCGTTCGCGCTCGTCGTCGTAGAGGCGGGCGCGGGCCAGCGCCTGGGCGACGAGGGCGCTGATCGTGGTGAGGAGGGTGCGTTCCTCGTCGGTGAGACTGCGGGGTCGGTCGAAGCTGAGCACGCAGACGCCGAAGGTGGTGCCGGACGCGGTCAGCGGCAGGAACGCCCAGGCCTGTTTGCCGTTGATGTCGGGCAGTTCGGCGTGGGCGGGATAGCGGGCGGCGAACTCCTCGGGGGAGGAGAAGAAGGCGGGCGCCTCGGCGGTGATCACGTCGCAGCTCGGCCAGCCGGGTGTCATCGGGTTGTTGCGGATCAGGTCGAGGAAGTCGTCCGGGTAGCCGATGGCGCCGACGATGCGCAGGTGGTCGCCGTCGTCCTCGATGGTCTGGACGATGAGGCCGGCGGCGGCGAACGGCGGCAGTACGCGCCGGGCGACCGCGTCGACGACGTCCCGCGAGGTTGTCGCCTTGGCCAGCGCGGCGGTCAACTCCGCGATACGGGTGGCCCGTTCGGACGCGGCGTGGTCGGCGGCCCGCCGTTCGTCCTCGTGCCGCCGCTTCTCGGTGACGTCCTGGAGGTAGAGGGTGCGGCCGTCGAGGCCCGGGACCAGCCGCAGATGGTGGCGGCGGCCGGTGCCGGGCACGCTGATGTCGAAGCCGACCGACCGGTCCTCGGCGGCGGCCTTCCGGCAGCGCCGCTCCAGCTCGGGCAGCTCCCGCACGGTCGGCACGTCCCACAGGACCCGCCCGAACAGCTCGTCCTCGGAAAGGCCGAGGGTGCGTTCGGCCTCCAGGTTGGCGAAGGTGATCCGCCAGGCGTCGTCGACCGCGAGGAACCCGTCGCTCATGTGCCGCAGGGCACGGCTGAGCGCGTCCCGGGCGGTCCGCGACTCGTTGCTGTCCCAGCCCATGCCGATCATCCGCAGGGGCTCGCCGTCCTTGTCGTACGTCGCCCGGGCGCGCGCCTGGTGCCAGCCGTACGTGCCGTCCAGGCCGCGTACGCGGTACTCGGCCTCGAACACCGTGTGGCCGCGGATAGCCTGGTCGACGAGGGCGAGGGTGGGCCCCAGGTCGTCGGGGTGGACGCAGCGCATCCAGTCCTCGACGCGGGCGGTGTAGTCCTCGGGGCGGGTGCCGTACAGCTCCATCGCGGCTTCGTCCCAGATGAGTTCACCGTTCTTGATGTGCCAGTCCCACGACCCGACGCGGACCTCCTTCAGCGCCTGGCGGAGCCGGTCGCCGCTCATCTCGGAGTGCACGGGACCGGCCGGCAGCGGCGCCTGGACCATGCGTTCCTCCGCCCAGGCGACGACGGCCCGCAGGAACCACCAGTGGGCGGCGGTCGGTTCACGGCTCTCACCGGTGATGACGGTGAGCGCGCCGATGCTGCGGTCACCGCGGACGACCGGCACGGAGGCGAGCCCGGTGCCGGGAGTGGGCGCACCGGACGGACGGATCGGGACGGCGGGGACAGTGGGGCCGGACCAGGGTATCCACACCCCACGCCCCTCGTGGCGCTCCTCGTACAGGGCGCGGGCGGGGGCGAGCGGGCCCTCCTGGTCGATGATCTCCCAGGGGCCGGTGAGGGCCGTGGGTAGCCCGGTGGCCGACACCAGCCGCAGGGCGGACATGGGGCCCCGAAGGTGAATCGTCCCCCCGAGCGCCCCCAGCTCCGCCACCGCGTGCTGGAGGGCCAGCCGGAAGACCTCGCTCTCGGCCACACCGGGATCCACCGAGCCGAGCAGTGCCAGCCGTGCGTTCATATTTGAAGTTTTACCGTCCAGATGGCGCCGTAAGCGAGGCTTTGCAGGAATCTGACGTTCACCTTTGATCACTTCCACTGCCCTGCACGAACATCAACATCTGGTCCCCCAGGGCAGGTTGCGTGACATTTCACCGCATCGCGGGTCCAAGTAGCCAGCAATTGAAGGACAGTTGAGATTCGAACGTAAGTGACTGTCGAGAGCTTCACGCCTGAGGATCCGTCCAGAGGATCCCGGGATCTCGCCAAGGAGTGGTGGCATGGACATCGGTGTTTTCATCCCCATAGGCAACAACGGCTGGCTGATCTCGAAGAGTTCGCCTCAGTACCTGCCGAGCTTCGACCTCAACAAGGCGATCGTGCAGAAGGCGGAGGCACACGACCTGGACTTCGCCCTCTCGATGATCAAGTTGAAGGGCTTCGGCGGCGAGACGGAATTCTGGGACCACAACCTGGAGTCGTTCACGCTGATGGCGGGCCTGGCGGCGGTGACGAACCGCATCAAGCTCTACGCCTCCACCCCCATCCTGGCGCTGCCGCCCGCGATCGTCGCGCGCATGGCGGTCACGATCGACTCGATCGCCCCCGGCCGCTTCGGCATCAACATCGTGACGGGCTGGGCGCCCGGCGAGTACTCCCAGATGGGCCTGTGGCCCGGCGACGACCACTTCGGCAACCGCTACGCGCGAGCAGTCGAGTACGTCACGGTGATGAAGGACCTGTGGCGGGACGGCGTAAGCAACTTCAAGGGCGATTTCTACGAGATGGAGGACTGCGTCCTCTCCCCACGCCCCGCGAACGGGCACATCGACATCGTCGCGGCGGGCCAGAGCGGCACGGGCATGAAGTTCGCCGCCGAGCACGCGGAGTACAACTTCATCCTGGGCAGCGGCGTGAACACCCCGACAGCGCTGACGGGCAGCACGGCAACGCTGACGCAGGAGGCGGCCCGAACGGGCCGGGACGTAGGAGCCCTCTCCCTCTTCATGATCATCACAGCGGAAACAGACGACGAAGCCCAGGCCAAGTGGCAGGACTACCACGACAACGCGGACCACGCGGCACTGGCGTACATGGCAGGCGAAACGGCCACGGACACGACGTCCACAGGAACCTCCACAGCCCGGACGATCGCGTTGCCCGAGGGCGCGGTCAACTTCAACATGGGCACGCTGGTCGGCTCGTACGAGACCGTGGCAGGGCTCCTCGACGAGGTCGCCGCCGTACCGGGCACCAAGGGCATCATGCTGGTCTTCGACGACTTCCTGGAGGGCTTGGAGAACTTCGGCACCCGTATCCAGCCGCTGATGAAGTCCCGGGCGGGTAGGGGCAGTTCGAAGTGACCCCGCCCGCCCGCCAGTCTCCGGAGGAGGACTACGAACGCGCGGGCCTGTCCGGACACCTGACCCCCGGCACGACCCCCGCCCTCCTCCTCGTGGACCCGGCCCGGGCGTACGTGGATCCGGCCTGCCCCCTGTACGCGGGGGCGGGCGCGGAGGAGGCGGCGGAGGCGATGCGGGGGCTGCTGTCCGTCGCCCGCCACGCCGGTATTCCGGTGATCGTGACACGCGTACTGATACTGCGCCCGGACGGCTCCGACGCGGGCGTCTTCTACCGCAAGGTGCCGAGCCTGCGGGCATTCGCGGCGGGCAGCCCGTACGCGGACTTCATCGACGGACTGACCCCGAGAGAAGGCGAGTTGACGCTGACGAAGCAGTACCCGAGCGCCTTCTTCGGCACGACCCTGTCCTCCTACCTCACCTCCCACAACATCGACACGGTCGTCATCGCAGGCCTGACAACCAGCGGCTGCGTACGCGCGACAGCCCTGGACGCGATGCAGCACGGCTTCGTCCCACTCCTGGCCGAGGAGGCGGTGGCCGACCGGGACGCGGCGGTCCACGCGGCGAATCTGTTCGACATCAGGCACAAGATCGGCGAGGTTTGGGGGGTGGGGCGGGTGACGGAGTACCTGTCCCGGAACGGCACCTAGCAGGGGAGCGGGACGAGCGGCTGCGGGCGGCGACGGACGGCAGACTCCGATCCCGGTGTGCCCAGTCCTGGCACTCTCCTGGGCGGCCTGAGGCCCGGAACCCGCCGTACAGCCAGGCGCGGAGCAGTGCGCCTCGTAGTTCACGCCTGCTTCCGGGATCTGCCGGATGGTGTGAGGGACGTAGCGGTACACGGTGTGCGGTTCCGGGGCTCATCGACAGACTCCCGGCCCGACGGTTTCGGTCCCGGCGTCCTCGAAGTCATCGGCGTCGTCAGCATCATCGACGTCCGGTACGGGCAGACGCATCCCCCGCGACTCGGCGACCCGCAGCACGTCCCCCAGGCACTCGGCGAGCCGGACACCGGCGTACCGCACCTCGGTGGCCGGGGACAGCGGGTCGTCCAGCACTTTGCGGGCGAGGCCGAGCACATCCGTGCCCGTGGTCAACTGCATCGCCTCCATCTCGTCGGCCAGGCGGGTGACGTAGCCGCCTTCGCTGCCGTGCACGAGAAAGCAGGGGTTGCCCTCGGGGGAGGGCCAGGGGAGG
>NZ_LIQQ01000204.1 GCF_001418565.1 Streptomyces graminilatus
GTCGGGGTCGCGCTGCCGGGCGCGGCGGCGGTGCGGGTGGGGGCGGACGAGGGCGGCGCCGACAGTGACGGTGACTGAGCGGGGCTGTCGGACGATGCCGGGGACTCCGTGCCGGTCGTCGGCACCGGCACCCTCTCCCGTACGTCCTGGGCGGCCGTGCTGTCCCGGTCCGGCTTGTCGTACGTGAACATGCCGCCCACGAGTCCGCCCGCCGCCAGTACGGTGACGACCGCGCCGGCGGCGCCGAGCAGAAGGGCCCGGGGGCGGCGGCGCGCGGGGCTCGGCCCGCCCGGCTCCGGCTCCGAAAGATGTCCCACGGTCGGAATCACCGTGGTCGCGGCCTCGTCCGTCCCCCGGTCGGTCCCATGGTCATGGACCGCCGGTATCGGCATCGTGGCCTCGGTGCCAGGGGCGGGGGGCCGGTGCCGGGGCGGCCCGGACGGGGCGTGCGGCGCGGGCGTTTCCGGTCCCAGTTCCACGTACGGGCGTATGCGCAGGGGATCGAAGTCCTCCGCTGCCGCGGCCTCCGCCGTGCGGGCTTCGAGGTGGGCGTCGGCGGCGCGTACGGCGCAGGCACAGGAAGGGGTGTTGTCGGCTCCCCGGGGCGCGCCGCACTCCGGACACACATGCCCGTTCGGATCGTTCACTGCGCGTCGATTCCTTCCCCGTGTGACCCCGCACGACCCCCGCACAACCCTCGTGCGAACCCCCGTACGAATGTCAGAGATTATCCAAAGCGTCTTCACACCTTCTCCCGGCGGCCACCGGAATCCGGCGTTCCAGCGAATCTCGTGGGGGTTCGACAGGCCATAACCGGTCACACCGACCACGATGGGGGTGTCGCAAGAGTCACAGGAGGACTTACGGGAGGACTTCATGGCCGGGGAAGCGCACGGCAGGGCGGGGGATGTCGCGGAGGAGCGACCGGCGATTCCCGGTCCCGAACACGTGCCCGGAAACGTCCTCGTCTCCATCGGCGCGCTGCTGCTCGGGATGCTGCTCGCAGCCCTCGACCAGACCATCGTGTCCACCGCGCTGCCGACCATCGTCAGCGACCTCGGCGGCCTGGACCACCTGTCGTGGGTGGTCACCGCCTATCTGCTCGCGTCGACCGCCGCGACCCCCCTCTGGGGCAAACTCGGTGACCAGTACGGCCGCAAACGCCTGTTCCAGGCCGCGATCGTGATCTTCCTGATCGGCTCGGCGCTGTGCGGAATGGCGCAGAACATGCCCCAACTGATCGGTTTCCGGGCCCTTCAGGGGCTCGGTGGCGGCGGGCTGATGGTGCTGTCGATGGCGATCGTCGGGGACCTGGTCCCGCCGCGTGAACGAGGCCGCTACCAGGGGCTGTTCGGCGCGGTCTTCGGCGCGACCAGTGTGCTCGGGCCGCTGCTCGGCGGGCTCTTCACCGAACACCTCAGCTGGCGCTGGGTGTTCTACGTCAACCTCCCCGTCGGCGCCGTCGCCCTCGCCGTGATCGCGACCGTCCTGCGCATCCCGCGCCGGTCCGCCCGGCACGTCATCGACTATCTGGGCACGCTGCTCATCGCCTCCGTCGCCACCTGTCTGATCCTCGTCACCTCCCTCGGCGACAGCTGGGGCTGGGGCTCGGAGCGGATCGTCGGTCTGGCGCTGCTGGGTGTGGCCCTGGGCGTCGCCTTCGTCCTCGTCGAGCAGCGGGCGGCCGAACCCGTGCTCCCGCTCAAGCTGTTCCGGCTGCGCACCTTCACCCTCGCGGCCGTCATCAGCTTCATCGTCGGCTTCGCCATGTTCGGCGCGATGACCTACCTGCCGACCTTCCTCCAGGTCGTCCACGGCGTCTCGCCGACCATGTCGGGCGTGCACATGCTGCCGATGGTGCTCGGACTGCTCATCGCCTCCACCACCTCCGGCCAGATCGTCAGCCGCACGGGCCGCTGGAAGGTGTTCCCCATCCTCGGCACCGGCGTCACCGCCCTCGGCCTTCTCCTCCTCCACCGGCTCGACGAGCACAGCTCCACGGCCGAGATGAGCGCGTACTTCCTGGTCTTCGGCCTGGGGCTCGGCCTGGTCATGCAGGTCCTGGTGCTGATCGTGCAGAACGCCGTCTCGTACGAGGACCTGGGCGTCGCCACCTCGGGTGCCACCTTCTTCCGCTCCATCGGCGCGTCCTTCGGTGTGGCCGTCTTCGGTTCGGTCTTCGCCGCGGGCCTCGGCGACAAGCTCACGGACGCCTTCCGGGGCGTACGGCTGCCCGCCGGGATCTCGCCGAACGCGCTGGAGTCCGACCCGCGCGGCATCGCCGCCCTCCCCGCCGCGCTGCGCTCGCCCGCGCTGCACGCCTACGCGTCCGCGATCACAGACGTCTTCCTGTACGCCGCTCCCGTCGCCGTTCTCGGCTTCGTGCTCGCCTGGTTCCTGCGCGAGGACCGGCTGCGCGGCTCGGTGACCGCGCCCGACGTCACGGAGACCCTCGCCAGCAACCCCGTCCAGCGGTCGTCGTACGACGAGGTGTGCCGCGCGCTGTCCCTGCTCGGCACCCGGGAGGGGCGCCGCGAGATCTACCGGACGATCACCGAACGGGCCGGCCTCGACCTGTATCCGGCGGCGAGCTGGCTGCTGCTGCGCATCCGGCGGTACGGGTGGGCGGAGCCCGCGATCCTGGCCGAGCGCAGCCTCGTACCACTGGCCGTGATCATCAAGGCCTCCCGGCAGGTCGAGGAACGCGGGCTCGCCGTACGCGCGGGCCTCGACATGACCCTCACCGCCGAGGGCCGCGAGGTCGCCGAACGGCTGGCGCGGGCCCGCGAGGAGTCCCTGGCCGAGCTGCTGGGCGACTGGTGGGGCCCGGACCGGCCCACCGACCTGGTCCAGTTGGTGAAACTCCTGAACGAGGAGCTGTGCGGCTCGGACGCGGAACAGCCGCACAACGGGTCGGCGGACAGGTTCAGTTGAGGTACTCCAGCCTCTCGTGGCCGTTGTCGTCCAGGTTCTTGCGGAACCAGTGCTCCGCGTACGGCTGGTCGTTGTGGCGCTCGGTCTCCGTGTAACCCAGGCGTGCGTACAGGGCGCGGGCCTCGACCAGGTCGGACCGGGTGTCGAGGATCAGCTGCCGGGCGCCGAGGGCCCGTGCCGCGTCCTCCGCCGCGGCCACGAGGAGCGCGGCGCCGCCCTTGCCCCGCATCCCCTCGTACACGAAGACTCGCTTCAGCTCGCCGGTCGCGGCGTCGAGGAGTCGTACGCCCGCGCACCCGGCCGGCTCACCGTCGTACCGGGCGACGAGCAACTGCCCTCCGGGCGGGGCGAGTTCGGCACCCGTGTTGGCCGCGACCTCGCGCTCCAGCTCGGCAGGATCCGTGCGCCGCCCCTCGTGCAGGAGATACCAGCGGTCGCTGACCTCCGTGTAGTACGCCCGCCAGAGCGCGGCGGCGGCAGGGGAGTCGAAGGGCTCGGGGGCGATGGTCCACGTCATGGCCGGCATTCTCCTGAGCTGCCCCGGCGTGTGCGCAACCGGATTTGCGCTCACGCTGCCCGCTGCCCGTCGGCCACTCCGGTTACCCCTCCCGTGCCTCCCGCCACTCCCGTACGACCTCGTCGGCGTCGTACGGCTTGAGGCCGAGCGGGGGGCCGGGGGGCGGCTTGAACATCATGTCGCGGATCTTGACGTTGATCTCCGTCACGATCCGGCGGACCGCGCCCTCGGAGGGCGCCCTGTGCGCCGCCGCCGGGCGTCCTCCGCCTCCTTGCGCAGGGCCAGGGCCTGTCGTTTGGATCACGCCGGCTTCGGGCTGCGGTGCCTTTGTCTGCCGGTGAGCGGGGTGTGGTGCGTGCAGCTGCAAGGCGGAGGAGGGCGTCGACGCGGAGCGTCGGCAACCGACGACAACGCGGCAGATGTGCGTGCCACACCCCGCGGCCCAGGCGTGATCCAAACGACAGGCCCTAGGTCGGCGGCAGGACGGACAGTCCCTCGCGGGCCATCTTCTGTTTTACCCACCACAGTTCGTCGTACGGCGTGTCGCCGCCGTCGGGCAGCGGTTTGCCGGCGCCGGGAAGGTCCGCGAACTCCCCGCGCGCCTTCGCCTCACGGATCTGCTTGTCGACCCAGGTCTCGAAGCTCACACCGGGCGGCTTGCGATCGGTCATGTGTCCATTGTGCCCGACCTCGCCCTGCCCGACGACGGGGCGATTTATCATGCGGCGTCGTACGGCAACATGGCTGCCGTACAGGGACTGTTCAGCGTCGACAGTTCCGCGAGGACCCGTCGAGTCACGTTCAGTGACCGTTCAGAAGGAGCGCACGTGCTCGAACTCACCATGGCCACCGTCTCCGCGACGGAAGCCGGCGCCACGGCCGGCATGCTCATGGCCGAGGCGCCCAGCGAACCGGGGACCATCCTGCGGGTGGGCCGGGACAAGGCGGTGTGCCGTCTCGTGACCCCTGACGACTGGCTGTTCGTCTCCCGGGTCCACCTGGAGTTCCTGTGCGGCCCTGACAACACCTGGCAGCTCTCCTGGCTGCGGGGCTCCCAGCCCGACCCGTCCTCCGAAGTCCGGCTGGTGGTCGGCGAGTACGCCCAGACCGTGCCGTACGGAGGGAGCGTGGCGCTGCCCCGGGGCGGCGCCGGCGAGATCATCGTCCAGGACCGCACCGGGCCGCGCAGCGTCAACGTGGGCTTCTATCACGAGGGTTGAGCCCGGAGGGGGAGAGCTTCCCCGGAATCCGTTCTACGCCACGTCCTACGCCACGACCCGCGCCAGCGCGAAACCGTCGTACCCCTTGCCGCCCACCGTCTGTACCGCCGTGCCGCTCAACCTCGGGTGCTCGGCGATGAGTTGGAGGGCGGCGCGGGTGCCCCGGATGCTCGGGTCGGTGGAGTCCGCGTCGATCACCGCGCCGCCGCGCACCACGTTGTCGACGATGATCAGGCTGCCCGTGGTGGTCAGCCGCAGGGCCCACTCCACGTAGTGCGGGTTGTTGGCCTTGTCGGCGTCGATGAAGACCAGGTCGAAGGGTGCCGGGTTCTCGTCGGCCAGCTTGGGCAGCGTCTCCAGGGCCGGTCCGGTCCGCACCTCGGTGATGCCGTCGAGGCCGGCCCGGGCGAGGTTGCGGCGGGCGACGTCGGCGTGCTTCGCGTCGTACTCCAGGGTGATCAGCCGGCCGTCGGCCGGGAGCGCGCGGCCCAGCCAGATCGTGCTGTAGCCGCCGAGCGTGCCGATCTCCAGGATGTTGCGGGCGCCCTGGATCTGGGCGAGGAGCTGGAGCAGCTTGCCCTGGTTGGGGGCGACGGCGATGTGCGGCAGCCCCTCCGCGTCGCTGTCGCGCAGCGCCGCCTCCAGGGCCTCGTCGGCCGGGGCCAGGAGTTCGTTGAGGTAGTCGTCGACGTCTGCCCAGTGCTGGGACTCGCTCATGGGAGTCGTGCCTTCCAATCGTGACCGGGTTCGGGTTCGGGACCGGGGTCGTGTGCGTGGCCGGGTGCGCGGTGTGTGCCGGGTCTTCCTGAGTCTTTCGTAGCCCTGCGAGTTGTGCCCCCTGTTTGTTCGTCGCGTTATTTGTAGCCCTCGCGGGCCACGAGATCGGTGATCCGCGCCTCGTCGAGTCGGTAGACCGTTTCACCGGCCCGGGGATCACGGGCGTGCAGCGTGTGGAACAGCGGTCCGTGCGGCGGGCCCAGGTCGACGAGCGTGGCCGAGGCCCCGCGCACCGCCCGTTCCGTGTCCGCCGGGCCGGTCAGATCGATCCGGGTGACCACGCCCGGCGTCACCCACACCGGCACCGACTCCAGATGCCCCATGAGCTGGAGATGGAAGTGGCCGCACAGGATCAGCCGTACGTCGCCGCCACGGACCGCGTCGGCGAGATCCGCCGGGTTGGCCAGCCCCAGCGCCCGCTGGAGCGCGGTGCCGAGGGTGACCGGCGGATGGTGCAGGACGAGCGTCGTGCCGTGCGCGGCCCGGGTGCGCAACAGCCCGCGCAGCCAGTCGAGTTGGGCGGCGCCGAGATGTCCGTACACCTTGCCCGGCACGAGCGTGTCCAGGGTGACGATCCGATGGCCGTCGACCAGGCTCGACGCCGCCAGCTCGCCGTCGGGGGAGTCGAGCCGAGCCTCGGCCCGGTCCCGGCCCGACGGGTCCAGGTGCCCGCTGCCCAGCACCTTCGCGAAGGCGCCGCGCTCGTCGTGGTTGCCGGTGGTGAGGAACACCGGGATGCCCCGCTTCCGGGCGAACCCGCCCACGAGGTCCCGTACCACCGCGTACTCCTCGGGCGCCCCGCTGTCCGCGAGGTCCCCGCTGACGACGACGGCCCCCAGGTTCGCGAGATGGCGGACGTCGGCGAGCAGCCCGCGCAGTGACGCCGTCGGGTCGAGGCCGTTGCGGTTGGGGGCGCCGGCGTGATCGATGTGGGTGTCGGAGAGATGGAGGATCCGCATCCCGGTGACGCTACTGCGGGCGCCGGCGGGACGCAGTCCCCTTCGCGGTCATCTTCGCAGTCCCCTTCGCGGTCCCCTTCGCGGTCTCTTTCGGGCGGGCCTGATCCGATCCGGCCAGTGAGTGCCCGCACCGGGTTTCCTGCCCCCGTGCCCCCTGGTGCCGTCCAGGCCGGGTGAATGATCAGGGCCCCTTGGGCGTATCTGGGGTTGCTCGTGTCTTGCGGCAGAGGTGGTGTGGTCCGCCGTGATTCGTACAGCATGATACGCAAGGGGTAAATGGGTGCCCATGGTGTGTACAGGGCAAATAAGGCAGGAGGGTCACCAGGCGTGGCGAACGCGGAGCACGGTGGTGGAGTGCGAGGTGCCTTCGGAGCGGGCGCCGCCGGGACGGCGCGGGCACGGCTGGAAACGGCCCGTGCGGCGCTCTGGCTCATCGCCGCCGTCCTCGCCGTCAGACAGGTGGCCGCCGTCCTCGGCACCCCGAAGGCGCACCGGCTGACCGACCTGGAGACCTGGGTCGGGCCCCACGGCGTCCTGCATGTCAACGGGTCGCTCTACGCCTCGACGCGGTTCACCGGCACACCCTTCGGCGGCCTCGTCCTCAAACCGCTCACCCGGGCCGCCGAGCAGGCCCTCGGCTGGGGCTGGACCTTCGGCACGCTGCTGCTGGTCGCCGCGATCGGCGTGGTCGCCGCCCGCGCCCTGCCCGCGCCGGTGAGCCGCCGTACCACGCTGCTCGCCACGCCGGTCGCGGTCAGCCTGCTGATGCTGTCGCTGCCGGTGCGCAACACCCTCCACCTCGGCCAGACCAGCGTCATCCCCGTCCTGCTGGTCCTCCTCGGCTGCTTCGCCGCACGCGAGGAACGGGCCGCCGGCGCCCTGATCGGCCTCGCGGCGGCCCTCCAGCCCACCGTGCTGCTGTTCGCGCCGCTGCTGTGGTTCACCGGCCGGCGCCGGGCGGCCGTGTCGGCCGGGATCACCTTCGCCGCCTGCACCGCGCTCGCGTGGGTCGCGATGGCGGACGACTCGTACACCTACTGGGTCCACCACCTGGGCGGGACCGGACTCGGCGGCGCCGCCGACGACCTCGCCAACCAGTCCCCGCACGGCGCCCTGCTGCGGCTGGGCGTCGAGGGCCCCCTGGAGATCGCCCTGTTCCTGGTGCTCGGCACGGGTGTCGCCGCCCTCGGTCTGCGCCGGGCGGTGCGGTACGCCCGGGACGGCCAACTGCTGCTGGCCGTCGCGATCACCGGCTGCGCGGCCGTCGCCGTGTCTCCCACGACCTGGCAGCACCAACTGCTGTGGGTGCTGCTCGCGGTCGTCGGCCGGGTCGGCAAGCGGGCCTCGGACCGCTGTATGTGGCCGGTGGCCGTCGTCATCGTGATGACGCTTCCCGCCGACATGGTCATCCCGAACATCGACACCGTCTACCCGGTCCGCGACAACCTCGTGCTGCTGACCACGATCGCCGCCGCCACCGTCGTACCGTTCCTGTCCCGGACCTCCGAGTACTACCACTCACCGGTCCCCACGGACCACGCGCCGCCGGTCCCCGCCCGCTTCGCCCGCGTGCCGCTCCTGCCCTTCCTCCGCCGGGCGCTCACCCGCCCCAACCTGCTCCTCGAACTCCTGCTGATCCGCGTCACGTACGCCGCGTACCAGCAGGTCAGGCTGGCCGCGACCGGCGGGACGATCTCCGGCGGCCGGCCCACCGCCGAGGCGCACGGCCGCCAGATCCAGAGCGCCGAGAGGTTCCTGCACCTCGACATCGAGCACTGGGCCAACCACACCGTCGTGAAGATCGGCTGGCTGCGGGACTTCTTCGACTTCTACTACACGTCGTTCCACTTCGTCGTGCCCCTGACCGTCCTCGGCGTCCTCTACTGGCGCCGCCCGGTCGACTACCGCTGGGCCCGCGCCTCCCTCGGCTTCACCACCCTGCTCGCCCTCGTCGGTTTCTGGCTCTACCCGCTGGCCCCGCCGCGTCTGATGCCGGGCCTCGGCGTCATCGACACCGTGCACGGCGTCCAGGACTTCTCCAAGCCGAACTACGGCACGCTCACCGCGCTGACCAACCAGTACGCGGCGATGCCCTCGCTGCACTTCGGGTGGTCGCTGTGGTGCGGGCTCGTCATCGCGATCGTCGCCCCGAGGTGGTGGATGAAGGCGCTGGGGCTGCTGCACCCGTTCCTCACCGTCTCCGCGATCGTCGGAACCGGCAACCACTGGGTGCTGGACGCGGTGGGCGGGGCGGCGGTGGTCCTCGCCGGATTCGGACTGTCGTACGTGTTCATGGGGCCGCGCGCCCGTACGGTCATGGCGGTGGCCGGGAGCCGTACGGCGGTCACGGCTGCGGCGACTCCCACTTGACGACCCCTCTCCGGGCGGCCGAACGGGTGAACGTGTCCCGCTGAGCGGTCTGCGTGCTCTGCGTGCTCTGCGCGTTCCGTGCGTTCTGTGTGTTCTGCGCGGTCGGCGCCGATGCCCGTAGGCGGTATTCGGTGGGCGGTATGCCGTACGCGGTGCGGAAGGCGCGGCTGAACTCGGCGGGGCGGTTCAGGCCCCAGCGGGCGCCGACGGCGTGGACGGGCGTCGCGCGCAGGGCCGGGTCCGCCAGGTCGCGGCGGGCGCCTTCGAGTCGCTGGGCGCGGATCCAGGCCGCGACCGTCACACCGTCGTTCTGCTGCTGGAAGAGGCGGTGCAGATGGCTGACGGAGATGTGGTGCGCGGCGGCGATCACGGGCGGGGCGAGGTCGGGGTCGTGGAGGTTGCGCCGCATGAAGGCCCGTATGTGCGCGGTGAGGGTGCGGTGGCGGGTCTCCGGGGGCAGCGCCGACTCGGTGTCGAGTTCCTGCGCGAACCAGGCCAGCAGCAGGTCGAGCACCACCGCGCCGAGGCGCGGCACGTCGGACGGCTGGAGGGTGTCGGCCTGCTCGGCGACGCCGGTGAGGAAGCCCGACAGCAGGGCGCCCACTCCCTCCTGTGCCGACAGCCGTCTGGCCAGCAGGTCTCCGACCCGGTCCGGCGATACGGGCACCAGGGCCTTGGGGAGTTCCACGCCCACCCCGTTGACCCCGCAGTCGTCCTCCGGGGGGCCCACCTCGTACGGCTGCGAGGTGTCGACCACGTACAGACTCTGCGGGCCATGGGTGTCGGCCCGCCCGGCATGGTCGACGCCAAGACCGCCGCCGAGCACCAGGGACACGTGGTACAGCTCCGGGTCGGACTGGCGCACCATCCGCGCCGTCCGCCGGAACCGCATCGGCTGGAACGCACCCGGCCACACCGTCACCGGCCCGAGCTGCAACAGCCGCTGCTCCGCCCGGAAGTCGGCGGCGTAGTCGCTGCTCATGTCGCTGGGCGCGTGCGTCCGGCTGATCAACTCCCGCCAGTGGTCGAACCGGTCCTCCGGCGCCACGTCCTCACTCCGGAACACCGTCCCGATCATCGTGCCCGCACCCCTGTCCTCGTCCACCTCGCCCGTCCCCGTCACGGACCACCCCGGCAGAGCCCCGGCCCACTCCGGCGTGCTTGCCCGGAAGCGTAGTCGGGAGGGTAGTTGGGACCGGGTGACGGGCTGTGCCCGGATCGTGCCCAGGACTTGGCCTGTGCCCAGGACTTGGCCTGTGCTCAGGCTCCGGCTCGTGGCCGTGCCACGGCAGGGGGCCGTGCTCCGGTGCGCGGGGCGGGCAGGGCGGGCAGGTGCAGGTCCGGGCGGTTCGCGCGGGCCAGCAGGCCCACACAGACGGCCGGGTTGTCGCGGACCGGGCGGCGGGTGAGCGCGGCGCCCATGGCGACGGCCCGGCGCAGACGCTGGTCGTGCAGGAGGATGACGAAGCGGGTCAGCATGCGCTGTTCCGGCGGGAGTTCGGCGACGATCCGGGTGGACTCGCGGAGTGTCGCGTGGGCCGTCACCGCCGTTTCGGCGAGCAGGGAGCGGACACCGGGGAGGTCCCGGCCGCGCTCCAGGTCGGACCGTACGACACCGTGTCTCTCCAGGTCGTCGGTGGGGAGGTAGAGGCGCCCGTCGCGCAGGTCCTCGGCCAGGTCGGTGAGGAAGTCGGTGCGCTGGCAGGCGTCGGCGAGCAGGCGGCAACTGTCCGCGTAGGCCCGGCTGCCGCCGCCGGTCATCGACAGCCCCGAGGTGATCATGAGGAACGGCCAGGTGAGCCGGTCGATGTACGTCTGGTAGTCGTCCTCGGTCGTGAACCCGTCGAAGTCCAGGTCGATCTCGGCCCCGGTGAGGTACGAGTCGACCCAGGAGCGGGGGAGTTCACGTGTCTCGGCGGTGCGCAGGAAGGCCCGCAGCAGGGGGTGCCGGGCGGTTCCCGTGTCCAGCGCCGTGCGCACCTGCTCGGCCCAGCCCGCGTACCGGCGCGTCCGCTCCGCGACGGTGCCCCGGTCGCACAGGTCGTCCGTGAACGACGCGAACGCGTATCCGGCCAGGATGTGGGGCTGGAGCGGGGCGGGCGTCAGCAGCCGCACCGCGGCATGGCCGGCGGGTTCCCGGCTCAGCATGAACTGCTTGGCCTTCAGATAGGCGGCGCGGTCGCTGCCGCCGGGCACTCCCGCCGCGTCCAGACAACGTTGCCAGGATCGCACCGGTACGCCTCACCGTCGTAGTTGCTGTCACAGTCACAGTCGCAGGTGAAGTGTACGGGCGGGAGCGGGCGGCGCGGAGGCAGGGGCGGGGCGGGAG
>NZ_LIQQ01000205.1 GCF_001418565.1 Streptomyces graminilatus
ATATGTGTATACGACACAGCCCCCGACCCTCCGCCCTCGCCCTCTACATCCAGTCCTCCGGCTCGGGCTCCATCTCCATCTCGGGCCAGTCGTCCGGTCCCAGCCCATCCGACGCCGCCCGGTCCGACGCCGCCCGATCCGGTCCCGGCCGGTCGCGCCCAGTCCTGACCTGCCCCGCCCGCTTCTGCCCAGGCAGGTCCGGCGTCGGCCCGGTATTCGAGCCCGCGCCGTCACTGCCCCCGGAGACAGGCGCTGTCCCGGCCCCTGACTCCGGCGCCCCGCCCAGCGCCGCGAGTGCCTTCAGCACGCCCTCCCCGTAGGTGGCGAGCTTCTTCTCGCCCACCCCGCTGATTCCGCCCAGCTCGGCGACGGACTCGGGCCAGACGCTGACGATCTCCCTGAGTGTGGCGTCATGGAAGATGACGTACGCCGGAACTCCCTGCTCACGGGCCTGTTCACCGCGCCAGGTCCGCAGTGCCTCGAAGGCCGGCTGCAGCTCCGTGGGCAACTCGGCCAGCGCTGCCGCCGCCTTCGCCTTCCGCTCGCCCCGGCCGCCGGCACCGGCCGACTTCGCGGTGGCGGCCTTCTTCGGTTCCTTCCGCATCGGCACTTCACGTTCGCGCCGCAGCACCGACCCGCTCTCCTCGGTCAGCACCAGCGTCCCGTAGTCCCCCTCGACCGCGAGGAGCCCCTGCGCCAGCATCTGCCGTACGACACCGCGCCATTCGCCCTCGGCCAGTTCCTCGCCGATGCCGAAGACGGAGAGCTGGTCGTGGTCGAACTGGATCACCTTCGCGGTCCGCCGGCCCAGCAGAATGTCCACGATCTGCACCGCGCCGAACTTCTGCCGCCGTTCCCGCTCCAGCCGCCACACCGTCGACAGCACCTTCTGCGCGGCGACCGTGCCGTCCCATGTCTCCGGGGGCACCAGGCAGGTGTCGCAGTTGCCGCAGCCACCCGGCTCCGGGTCCTGCCCGAAGTAGGCGAGCAGTTGGCTCCGCCGGCACTGCACCGTCTCGCACAGTGCCAGCATCGCGTCCAGGTGCGCGGCGGACCGTCTCCGGTGCGCCTCGTCGCCCTCACTGCCCTGGATCATTTTCCGTTGCTGTATGACGTCGTTCAGGCCGTACGCCATCCAGGCCGTGGACGGCAGTCCGTCGCGTCCCGCGCGGCCCGTCTCCTGGTAGTAGCCCTCGACGGACTTGGGCAGGTCGAAGTGGGCGACGAAGCGGACGTCGGGCTTGTCGATGCCCATCCCGAAGGCGATGGTCGCCACGACGACGAGACCGTCCTCCCGCAGGAAGCGCGACTGGTGCGCCGCGCGCGTGCCCGCGTCGAGACCCGCGTGGTAGGGGACCGCCTCCACGCCGTTGGCGGACAGGAACTCCGCTGTCCGTTCCACGGAGTTGCGCGACAGGCAGTAGACGATGCCCGCGTCGCCCGCGTGCTCCTCCTTCAGGAAGGACAGCAACTGCTTCTTGGGATCGGCCTTGGGCACGATCCGGTACTGGATGTTGGGCCGGTCGAAGCTCGCCACGAAATGGCGGGCGTCCGGCATGCCCAGCCGCTGGGTGATCTCCTTGTGCGTCGCGTGCGTGGCCGTCGCCGTGAGCGCGATCCGCGGGACGTCCGGCCAGCGCTCGCCCAGCAGCGACAGCGCCAGGTAGTCGGGCCGGAAGTCGTGCCCCCACTGCGAGACACAGTGCGCCTCGTCGATGGCGAACACGGCGATCTTCCCGCGCGAGAGCAGGTCCAGGGTCGACTCCAGACGCAGCCGCTCCGGAGCCAGGTACAGCAGGTCCAGCTCACCGGCGAGGAACTCGGCCTCCACCGTCCGCCGCTCGTCGAAATCCTGCGTGGAGTTCATGAACCCGGCCCGCACACCGAGCGCCCGCAGTGCGTCCACCTGGTCCTGCATCAGCGCGATGAGCGGCGAGACGACGATCCCCGTACCCGGTCTGACCAGGGACGGAATCTGGTAGCACAGCGACTTGCCGCCGCCGGTCGGCATGAGGACGACGGCGTCGCCGCCAGCCATCACATGATCGATGACTGCCGCCTGCTCGCCGCGGAAGGAGTCGTATCCGAAGACCCGGCGCAGCGTGGCCAGCGCCTCACTGTCCGCCGCTCCGGCCGATCCGGCCACCGCGCTCGCGCCCGGCCCCTCACCCGCTGCCGTCATCACTCCCGACCCGCCCATCACGCTCATCGCGCTCATCGTCGTGTCCCCCGTACGTCGCGCCTCGACCACTGCGTCCACCATAGGGGCCCGCACCGACAGCCCCGGAGTTATCCACAGGCAGCCCCGCCACTCCTGCGCCCTGTGGCACCGGTCCCCTGAGCCCGACCGGGGTGTTCAGCCCAATGGGCCCGTTCGCGTGGCGCCCCCCGAGGGCCCCGGGACATGCTGCTCGGGCGGGATCAGGGCCGACAGGCGCCGGGGGAGGCCCGCCCAACGGACCGGCGCCCCGCGTGCGCCTCCAGTACCGGCGCCCTCGCACGCGCCTCTCCCGCCCAAGGAGTACCCACATGCCCCGCCGCCAGCTCAAGGTCACCGCCGCCCTCGCGACGGCCGCCGTCGCGTCCCTCTCCCTGGCCATCACCCCCGCGCACTCCGCGTCGAGCGATCCCGTCGACCCCACGACGGTCTGGCCCGAGCTGGCCAAGACGCTCGAAGCGACCGCGAAGTACCAGTACGCCCCGTTCGCCGTCACCGCCGGCTACCAGCCCTCCTTCTGCGGAGTCCACCCCACGGAGGGCGGAATGGGCTTCCACTACATCAACAAGGACCTCTACGGTTCACTCGATCCAGCGAAGCCGGCCGCTCTCCTTTACGAGGACCGGACCAACGAGGACCGGACCAACGAGGACCGGACCAACGAGGACCGGATGGACGAGGCGTCCGACGCGAGCTGGGTCGACAGCCTCGACGACCTCCACGCGCCGGACGGGGACGCCCCCGCCGTCACCGCCCCGAGCGGCACCGCCGAGTCGCGCAGGCTCGTCGCCGCGGAGTGGATCGTGGTCGACAAGGACCAGGACGTGAAGACCGACGACGACCGTCCCAGCCTGTTCGGCATGCCCTTCGACGGCCCGATGCCCGGCCATGTGGCCGGCATGCCCGTCCACTACGACCTGCACGTCTGGCTCTGGAAGACGAACCCCAAAGGCATGTTCGCCCGCTGGAACCCCACGGTGACCTGCCCGAAGCCGTGAACACACACCGGGCCCCGGTTCCCAGGAGGGAACCGGGGCCCAGCGCGATTCGCCGAACGGCCGCTCAGCGCACGAAGACGCCCGCCTGGTTCGCCAGGTCGAGGAAGTACTGCGGCGCCACACCCAGCACGAGGGTGACCGCCACCCCCACCCCGATCGCGGTCATGGTCAGCGGCGACGGGACGGCGACGGTGGGCCCGTCGGGCCTGGGCTCGCTGAAGAACATCAGCACGATCACCCGGATGTAGAAGAACGCGGCGATCGCCGACGAGATCACACCGACCACGACCAACGCCCCGGCACCGCCTTCCGCCGCCGCCTTGAACACGGCGAACTTCCCGGCGAACCCGGAGGTCAGCGGAATGCCGGCGAAGGCCAGCAGGAACACCGCGAACACGGCGGCCACCAGCGGCGAGCGGCGTCCCAGCCCCGCCCACTTGGACAGGTGGGTCGCCTCGCCCCCGGCGTCCCGCACCAGGGTGACCACGGCGAACGCCCCGATCGTCACGAACGAGTACGCGCCCAGATAGAACAGGACGGACGAGACCCCGTCCGGTGTCATCGCGATGACACCGGCGAGGATGAATCCGGCGTGCGCGATGGACGAGTACGCCAGCAGCCGCTTGATGTCGGTCTGGGTGATCGCGACGACCGCGCCGCCCAGCATGGTGACGACCGCGACGCCCATCATGACCGGCCGCCAGTCCCAGCGCAGGCCCGGCAGCACGACGTACAGCAGCCGCAGCAGCGCGCCGAACGCCGCCACCTTCGTCGCCGCCGCCATGAAGCCCGTCACCGGGGTGGGCGCGCCCTGGTACACGTCCGGCGTCCACATGTGGAACGGCACGGCGCCCACCTTGAAGAGCAGGCCCATGACGATCATCGCGGCGCCGATGAGCAGCAGCACGTCGTTGCCCATGGTGTCGGCGAGCGCCGGGTCGACGTTCTTGACGGTGCCGTCGACGACCTGGGCGATCGTGCCGTACGACACCGAGCCCGCGTAGCCGTACAGCAGTGCGATGCCGAACAGGGTGAACGCGGAGGCGAAGGCGCCGAGCAGGAAGTACTTGACCGCGGCCTCCTGCGACAGGAGCCGCTTGCGGCGGGCCAGGGCGCACAGCAGGTACAGCGGGAGGGAGAAGACCTCCAGGGCCACGAACAGGGTCAGCAGGTCGTTGGCCGAGGGGAAGACCAGCATGCCGCTGATCGCGAACAGCAGTAGCGGGAACACCTCGGTGGTGGTGAACCCGGCCCTGACGGCTGCCTTCTCGCTGTCGCTGCCCGGTACGGACGCGGCCTGCGCGGCGAACGAGTCCACGCGGTTGCCGTGGGCCTCGGGGTCGAGGCGCCGTTCGGCGAAGGTGAACAGTCCGACGAGTCCCGCGAGCAGGATCGTGCCCTGCAGGAACAGCGCGGGGCCGTCGACGGCGATCGCGCCCATGGCGGCGATGCCGGCCTTGGTGGTGCCGTAGCCCCTGGTCGCGAGCCCCACGACCGCGGCGAACGCGGCGGCGAGGGCGACGACGGACACGAACATCTGTACGTAGTAGCGGGACTTGCGGGGCACGAAGGCCTCGACCAGGATCCCGACGATCGCCGCGCCGATGACGATGAGAGTGGGCGACAATTGCGCGTATTCGATCTTCGGCGCCTCGATCTTGGAGATCGGATCGGCCGCCGTTGTCCACAGGCTGTGGACGGCTGATGCGCTCACTTGGCCGCCTCCACCGCAGGCTTGGGGTCCTTCTCATGGACGTCGGACATGGTCTGCTTGACGGCCGGGTTGACGATGTCCGTCAGGGGCTTCGGGTAGACGCCCAGGAAGATCAGCAGCACGATCAGCGGCGTCACGACCACGAGCTCGCGCACCCTGAGGTCCGGCATCCTGGCGACCTCCGTCTTCACCGGGCCCGTCATCGTCCGCTGGTACAGGACGAGGGTGTAGAGCGCGGCGAGGACGATGCCGAAGGTGGCGATGATGCCGACCACCGGATAGCGCGCGAACGTGCCCACCAGCACCAGGAACTCGCTCACGAAGGGCGCGAGGCCCGGGAGCGACAAGGTCGCGAGCCCGCCGATCAGGAACGTGCCCGCGAGCACCGGGGCGACCTTCTGCACGCCTCCGTAGTCGGCGATGAGCCGCGAGCCGCGCCGCGAGATCAGGAAGCCGGCCACCAGCATCAGCGCGGCCGTCGAGATCCCGTGGTTGACCATGTACAGCGTCGCGCCCGACTGGCCCTGGCTGGTCATCGCGAAGATGCCCAGGATGATGAACCCGAAGTGCGAGATCGACGCGTACGCGACCAGCCGCTTGATGTCCCGCTGCCCGACCGCGAGCAGCGCCCCGTAGATGATGCTGATCAGCGCCAGTACGAGGATGACGGGCGTCGCCCACTTCGACGCCTCCGGGAAGAGCTGGAGGCAGAAGCGGAGCATCGCGAAGGTACCGACCTTGTCGACGACCGCCGTGATCAGCACGGCGACCGGCGTGGTGGCCTCCCCCATCGCGTTGGGCAGCCAGGTGTGCAGCGGCCACAGGGGCGCCTTCACCGCGAAGGCGAAGAAGAAGCCCAGGAACAGCCAGCGTTCGGTGTTCGTCGCCATGTGCAGCGAGCCGTTGGCCCGCGCGGCGGCGATCTCCGTGAGCGAGAAGTTCCCGGCCACCACATAGAGGCCGATCACGGCCGCCAGCATGATCAGGCCGCCGACGAGGTTGTAGAGGAGGAACTTCACCGCCGCGTACGAGCGCTGCGTGGACGCCGTCTCCTCGCCGTGCTCGTGGGCACGGTCCCCGAAGCCGCCGATGAGGAAGTACATCGGGATGAGCATGGCTTCGAAGAAGATGTAGAAGAGGAAGACGTCGGTGGCCTCGAAGGAGATGATCACCATCGCCTCGACGGCCAGGATCAGCGCGAAGAAGCCCTGGGTGGGCCGCCAGCGTGTGTTGCCGGTCTCCAGGGGGTCGGCGTCGTGCCAGCCGGCCAGGATCACGAACGGGATCAGCACTGCGGTCAGCGCGATGAGCGCCACGGCGATGCCGTCCACGCCCAGCTCGTACCGCACCCCGAAGGCCTTGATCCAGGCGTGGGATTCGGTGAGCTGGTAGCGGTCGCCGCCCGGGTCGAAGCGCACCAGGACGATCGCCGCGAGCGCCAGTGTGGCGAGCGAGACGACCAGCGCCAGCCACTTGGCGGCGGTGCGCCGGGCGGCCGGTACGGCCGCCGTGGCGATCGCCCCGAGGGCCGGGAGCGCCGCCGTCGCTGTCAGGAGGGGAAAGGACATCGGTATCAGACCGCCCTCATCAGCAGGGTCGCGGCGATGAGGATCGCCGCACCGCCGAACATCGAGACCGCGTACGAGCGCGCGTAGCCGTTCTGCAGCTTGCGGAGCCGTCCGGAGAGGCCGCCCATGGAGGCCGCCGTACCGTTGACGACCCCGTCGACCAGGGTGTGGTCGACGTACACCAGGGAGCGCGTGAGGTGCTCTCCGCCGCGTACGAGGACGACGTGGTTGAAGTCGTCCTGGAGGAGGTCGCGCCGGGCGGCCCGGGTGAGCAGCGACCCGCGCGGGGCGACGACCGGGACCGGACGGCGTCCGTACTGGGCGTATGCGGCGGCGACGCCGATGACGAGCACGACCATGGTGGACAGCGTGACCGTGAGGGCGCTGACCGGCGGGTTTCCGTGCGAGTGCCCGGTGACGGGCTCCAGCCAGTTCAGGAAGCGGTCGCCGATGCTGAAGAACCCGCCCGCGAAGACCGACCCGAAGGCGAGCACGATCATGGGGATCGTCATCACCTTGGGCGACTCGTGCGGGTGCGGCTCGTGGCCGTTCTCGTCGGGCTGCCAGCGCTTCTCGCCGAAGAACGTCATCAGCATCACGCGCGTCATGTAGAACGCGGTGATGGCCGCGCCGAGCAGGGCCACGCCGCCGAGAATCCAGCCCTCGGTGCCGCCCTTGGCGAACGCCGCCTCGATGATCTTGTCCTTGGAGAAGAAGCCGGACAGACCGGGGAAGCCGATGATGGCGAGGTAGCCGAGGCCGAAGGTCACGAAGGTGATGGGCATGTACGTGCGCAGGCCGCCGTACTTGCGCATGTCGACCTCGTCGTTCATGCCGTGCATGACCGAGCCGGCACCGAGGAACAGTCCGGCCTTGAAGAAGCCGTGGGTCACCAGGTGCATGATCGCGAAGACGTAGCCGATGGGGCCGAGGCCGGCCGCGAGGATCATGTAGCCGATCTGCGACATGGTCGAGCCGGCCAGGGCCTTCTTGATGTCGTCCTTCGCGCAACCGACGATCGCACCGAAGAGGAGCGTGACGGCGCCGACCACGGTGACGACCAGCTGGGCGTCGGGCGCGGCGTTGAAGATGTCAGCGGAGCGGACGATCAGGTACACGCCCGCGGTCACCATCGTCGCCGCGTGGATGAGGGCCGAGACCGGGGTCGGGCCCTCCATCGCGTCGCCGAGCCAGGACTGCAGCGGCACCTGGGCGGACTTGCCGCAGGCCGCGAGCAGCAGCATCAGGGCGATGGCGGTGAGTTTGCCCTCGCTCGCCCCACCGGCGGCTTCGAAGACCGGCCCGAAGGTGAAGGTCCCGAAGGTGGTGAACATCAGCATGATGGCGATCGACAGGCCCATGTCGCCGACGCGGTTGACCAGGAAGGCCTTCTTCGCGGCGGTCGCGGCACTGGGCTTGTGCTGCCAGAAACCGATCAGGAGGTACGAGGCGAGGCCGACGCCCTCCCAGCCGACGTACAGCAGGAGGTAGTTGTCGGCGAGAACGAGCAGCAGCATCGCCGCGAGGAACAGGTTCAGATAGCCGAAGAAGCGGCGGCGCCGCTCGTCGTGCTCCATGTACCCGATCGAGTACACGTGGATCAGTGAGCCGACGCCGGTGATCAGCAGGACGAACGTCATCGACAACTGGTCGAGCTGGAAGGCGACGTCGGCCTGGAAGCCCCCGACGGGGATCCAGCTGTACAGGAACTGCGTCAGGGTGCGGTGTTCGGCGTTCTTGCCCAGCATGTCGGCGAAGAGGACCACGCCGATCACGAAGGAGGAGGCCGCGAGAGCCGTGCCGATCCAGTGGCCGACGGCGTCCAGCCGCCTGCCGCCGCACAGCAGTACGGCCGCTCCGAGCAGAGGCGCCGCCACGAGCAGCGCAATCAGGTTGTCCACGATTCAGCGACCCCTTACAGCTTCATCAGGCTGGCGTCGTCGACCGAGGCCGAGTGGCGGGAACGGAACAGCGACACGATGATCGCGAGCCCGACGACGACTTCCGCGGCGGCGACGACCATCGTGAAGAAGGCGATGACCTGGCCGTCGAGATTGCCGTGCATCCGGGAGAAGGTGACGAACGCGAGGTTGCAGGCGTTGAGCATCAGCTCTACGCACATGAAGACGACGATCGCGTTGCGCCTGATCAGGACGCCGGTGGCGCCGATCGTGAACAACAAGGCGGCGAGATAGAGATAGTTGACCGGGTTCACTTCGACGCCTCCCCACTGTTCGAGCCCTTGCCCGAGCCGCTGTTGGAGCGCTCCAGGCGGTCCTCGGAGCGCTGTTCCAGGGCCTTGAGGTCGTTGATGGACTCGGCGGACACGTCACGGATCTGGCCGCGCTGCCGCAGTGTCTGCATGACCGACAGCTCGGCCGGGGTGCCGTCGGGCAGCAGGCCCGCGACGTCGACCGCGTTGTGCCGGGCGTACACACCCGGGGCGGGCAGCGGCGGCAGTTGCCTGCCGTCGCGTACGCGCTCCTCGGACAGCTCGCGCTGGGTCTTGGCGCGCTCGGTGCGCTCGCGGTGCGTGAGCACCATGGCGCCGACGGCGGCCGTGATCAGCAGGGCGCCGGTGATCTCGAAGGCGAACACGTACTTCGTGAAGATGAGGGCGGCCAGGCCCTGCACGTTGCCGTTCGCGTTGGCCTGGCCGAGGCCGGTGAACTCCTTCAGGGAGGCGTTGCCGATGCCGGCGACCAGGAGGACGCCGAAGCCGAGCCCGCACACCAGGGCCAGCCAGCGCTGGCCCTTGATGGTCTCCTTGAGGGAGTCCGCGGCGGTGACACCGACGAGCATGACCACGAAGAGGAACAGCATCATGATCGCGCCGGTGTAGACGATGATCTGGACGACGCCCAGGAAGTAGGCGCCGTTGGCCAGGTAGAACACCGCCAGGACGATCATGGTTCCGGCGAGGCAGAGCGCGCTGTGCACGGCCCTCCGCATGAAGACGGTGCACAGGGCTCCGGCCACGGCGACGGTCCCGAGCACCCAGAACTGGAACGCCTCACCCGTGGAGGTGCCGGCAGAAAGAGTGGCTGCGGCGGCGAGCTGCGCGCTCATGCTCCCACCCCCTCTTCTTCGGGCTTCTCGCCCTTGGAGACGGCCACTTGGCGCACCGTGCCGGGCGCGGCCTCGGTGACCAGCCCCCGGTAGTAGTCCTGTTCGTCGGTGCCGGGGAAGATCGAGTGGGGCGAGTCGACCATGCCCTCCTCGAGTCCGGCGAGCAGTTGTTCCTTGGTGTAGATCAGGTTGGCGCGGCTGCTGTCGGCCAGTTCGAACTCGTTCGTCATCGTCAACGCGCGCGTGGGGCACGCCTCGATGCACAGGCCGCACAGGATGCAGCGGGCGTAGTTGATCTGGTAGACCGCGCCGTACCGCTCGCCCGGCGAGTAGCGTTCCTCGTCGGTGTTGTCGGCGCCCTCCACATAGATGGCGTCCGCTGGGCAGGCCCACGCGCACAGTTCGCAGCCGACGCACTTCTCCAGGCCGTCCGGATGGCGGTTGAGCTGGTGCCGTCCGTGGAAGCGGGGAGCGGTGGTCTTCTGCTGCTCGGGGTACTGCTCGGTCAGCCGCTTCTTGAACATGGCCTTGAAGGTCACGCCGAAGCCGGCCACGGGGTTCTGGAAGCCGGGCTTCGACTGCCCGGTCTCCTTCGGCTCCTCAGCCATCGGACGCCTCCTTTCCATCCAGAGATCCGTCACTGCCAGTATCCGGCCCACCACTGACAATCAACTCGCGCTCCCGGCGCGGGCCCCTGCGCGGCACCGGCGGGGCCTCCTGTCCCGGCAGTGGCGGTACGGGGAATCCGCCCGCCATCGGGTCGAAGGCGACGGGCTCGGCGGCTGCCGTCTCCGTGGCCCTGGCCCGGTCGCGGAACGTGTCGGCCACGAAGGAGAGCAGAAGCAGGGTGAGGACGCCGCCGGCGACGTAGAGGGCGATGTCGGCGAAGTCGTAGTTCTCGTTGCGCAGGGTCCGTACGGTCGCCACCAGCATCAGCCAGGCCAGCGAGATCGGGATGAGGACCTTCCAGCCGAGCTTCATGAGCTGGTCGTAGCGGACGCGTGGGAGGGTTCCGCGCAGCCAGATGAAGAAGAACAGCAGAAGCTGCACCTTCACCACGAACCAGAGCATCGGCCACCAGCCGTGGTTGGCGCCCTCCCAGAAGGTGCTGATGGGCCAGGGAGCCCGCCAGCCGCCCAGGAAGAGCGTCACCGACACGGCCGAGACGGTCACCATGTTGACGTACTCGGCGAGCATGAACATCGCGAACTTGATCGACGAGTACTCGGTGTTGAAGCCGCCGACCAGGTCGCCCTCGGACTCGGGCATGTCGAAGGGGGCGCGGTTGGTCTCGCCGACCATCGTCACGACGTAGATCAGGAAGGAGACCGGCAGCAGGACGATGTACCAGCGGTCGTGCTGCTGTTCGACGATGGTCGAGGTCGACATCGACCCGGAGTAGAGGAACACCGAGGCGAAGGCTGCGCCCATGGCGATCTCGTACGAGATCATCTGCGCGCAGGACCGCAGACCGCCGAGCAGCGGGTAGGTGGATCCGGAGCTCCAGCCCGCCAGCACGATGCCGTAGATGCCGACCGAGGCGACCGCGAGGACGTAGAGCATCGCGATCGGCAGGTCGGTGAGCTGCATCGTCGTACGTTGGCCGAAGATCGAGACCTCGTTGCCGGCCGGTCCGAAGGGGATGACCGCGATCGCCATGAAGGCCGGGATGGCCGCGACGATCGGCGCGAGGATGTAGACGACCTTGTCCGCGCGCTTGACGATCAGGTCTTCCTTGAGCATCAGCTTGATGCCGTCGGCGAGCGACTGGAGCATGCCCCAGGGGCCGTGCCGGTTGGGGCCGATGCGCAACTGCATCCAGGCGACGACCTTGCGTTCCCACACGATGGAGAACAGCACGGTGATCATCAGGAAGGCGAAGCAGAAGACCGCCTTGACGACGACCAGCCACCAGGGGTCGGTGCCGAACATGGAAAGGTCTTCAGCGGCGAGGTACGGGCTCATGCCTCCACCTCCTTGGGTGCGTCGGAGGCGAGGGTCGCCGGGCCGATGCGGACGAGTGCGCCGGGCAGCGCCCCGGTGTCGGAGGCGATACCGCCTCCGGTGGAGTTCAGCGGCAGCCAGACCACGCGGTCGGGCATCTCGGTGACCTTGAGGGGCAGTTCGACCGTCCCGGTGCTGCCGGTGACGGCGAGCAGGTCACCGTCCTTGACACCGGCCTCGGCGGCCGTGGCGGCCGACACGCGCGCGTGTGCGGCGTGCCTCGTCCCGGCGAGCGCGTCGTCGCCCTCCTGCAGACGCCCCTGGTCGAGCAGCAGCCGGTGCCCGGCGAGGACCGCCTCTCCGGCGGCCGGACGCGGCAACTGGGCTCCGATCTCCAGGGGGTTGGTGGCTCGGGCCCCGTCCCAGGACCCGAGCCGGTCCAGTTCGGCCCGCGCGGTCCGCAGATCCGGCAGGCCCAGATGTACGTCCATGGCGTCGGCCAGCATCTGGAGCACGCGCGTGTCCGGCGGGGCCAGGCGCCGGGTCATCTGCTCGGGCTTGAGCGCGGCCTCGAAGAGACGGGCCCGGCCCTCCCAGTTGAGGAAGGTGCCCGCCTTCTCGGCGACCGCGGCGACCGGGAGGACGACGTCTGCGTGCTCGGTGACCTCGCTGGGCCGCAGTTCGAGCGACACCAGGAAGCCCACTTCTCGGAGGGCCGCACGCGCGCGTGCCGGGTCGGGCAGGTCGGCGACCTCCACACCGGCGACGACCAGTGCCCTGAGCTCGCCCGCGGCGGCGGCCTCGACGATCTGGCCGGTGTCCCGGCCGAAGCGGTGCGGCAGCTCGGCCACGCCCCAGGCGACGGCGACCTCGTCCCGCGCGCGCGGGTCGGTCGCCGGACGTCCGCCCGGCAGCAGCGACGGCAGCGCGCCGGCCTCGACGGCACCGCGCTCCCCCGCCCGGCGCGGGATCCACACCAGTTGGGCGCCGGTCGTGGACGCGGCCCGTACGGCGGCGGTGAGCCCGCCCGGCACGGCGGCCAGCCGCTCTCCCACGACGATCACCGCACCCTCGGTGCGCAGCGCCTCGGCGGCCCTGGCGCCGCTCTCCTCCAGCCCGAACCCGCTGCCGAGCGCGTCCAGCCACTCGGTCTCGGTACCGGGGGCGGCGGGCAGCAGCGTGCCGCCGGCCTTCTCCAGACCGCGCGTCGCGTGCGTGGCGAGCGAGAAGACCCGCTGTCCGTGTCCCCGCCAGGCCTTGCGCAGCCTCAGGAAGACGCCGGGCGCCTCCTCCTCGGACTCGAACCCGACCAGCAGGACCGCGGGCGCCTTCTCCAGGGAGGTGTACGTGACACCCGTACCGTCGAGGTCGCGGCCCCGTCCGGCGACCCGGGCGGCCAGGAAGTCTGCTTCCTCGGCGCTGTGCACGCGCGCGCGGAAGTCGATGTCGTTGGTGTCGAGGGCCACGCGCGCGAACTTGCTGTACGCGTAGGCGTCCTCGACGGTGAGCCGGCCGCCGGTGAGAACTCCCGTACGACCGCGGGCCGCGAGGAGTCCCTGTGCCGCCGCCTCCAGCGCCTCGGGCCAGGAGGCGGGCTCCAGGGCACCGTCGGCGTTGCGCACCAGGGGCGTCTGGAGCCGGTCGGGCTTCTGCGCGTACCGGAAGCCGAAGCGTCCCTTGTCGCAGATCCACTCCTCGTTGACCTCGGGGTCGTCGGCCGCGAGGCGCCGCATGACCTTGCCGCGCCGGTGGTCGGTGCGGGTGGCGCAGCCGCCGGAGCAGTGCTCGCACACCGAGGGCGAGGAGACGAGGTCGAAGGGGCGGGAGCGGAAGCGATACGCCGCCGAGGTCAGCGCGCCGACCGGGCAGATCTGGATCGTGTTCCCGGAGAAGTACGACTCGAAGGGGTCGCCCTCGCCGGTGCCGACCTGCTGGAGCGCGCCGCGCTCGATCAGCTCGATCATCGGGTCGCCCGCGATCTGGTTGGAGAAGCGGGTGCAGCGGGCGCACAGCACGCACCGTTCACGGTCGAGCAGCACCTGCGTGGAGATCGGGACCGGCTTCTCGTAGGTCCGCTTCTTTCCCTCGAAGCGGGACTCCGACTGGCCGTGCGACATGGCCTGGTTCTGCAGGGGGCACTCGCCGCCCTTGTCGCAGACCGGACAGTCGAGCGGGTGGTTGATGAGCAGCAGCTCCATCACACCGTGCTGGGCTTTTTCGGCCACGGGCGAGGTGAGATGAGTCTTGACGACCATCCCGTCCGTACAGGTGATCGTGCAGGATGCCATGGGCTTGCGCTGGCCCTCGACCTCGACGATGCACTGGCGGCAGGCGCCGGCCGGGTCGAGGAGGGGATGGTCGCAGAAGCGCGGGATCTCGATGCCGAGCTGTTCGGCGGCGCGGATCACCAGGGTGCCCTTGGGCACGCTGATGTCGACGCCGTCGATCTTCAGCGAGACGAGATCTTCCGGCGGGACCGCCGCGTCGCCCCCTCCGGAGGGAGCGCTCGTGGTCACCGTCATGCGTTCACCTCCGTGCGGTCGGCCCAGGCCGTGGACTTGGCCGGGTCGAAGGGGCAGCCCCGGCCCGTGATGTGGTCCTCGTACTCCTCGCGGAAGTACTTGAGGGAGGAGAAGATCGGCGAGGCGGCGCCGTCGCCGAGGGCGCAGAAGGACTTGCCGTTGATGTTGTCGGCGATGTCGTTCAGCTTGTCGAGGTCGGACATGGCGCCCTTGCCGGCCTCGATGTCGCGCAGCAACTGCACGAGCCAGTAAGTCCCTTCACGGCAGGGTGTGCACTTGCCGCAGGACTCGTGGGCGTAGAACTCGGTCCAGCGGGTGACGGCCCGGACGACACAGGTGGTCTCGTCGAAGCACTGGAGTGCTTTTGTGCCGAGCATGGAACCCGCGGCGCCCACTCCTTCGTAGTCAAGAGGGACGTCGAGATGCTCGTCGGTGAACATCGGGGTCGAGGAGCCGCCCGGTGTCCAGAACTTCAGCCGGTGGCCGGCGCGCATCCCGCCGCTCATGTCGAGGAGTTGGCGGAGCGTGATGCCGAGCGGGGCCTCGTACTGGCCCGGACTGGTGACATGGCCACTGAGCGAGTAGAGCGTGAAGCCCGGGGACTTCTCGGTTCCCATCGACCGGAACCATTCTTTGCCCTTTTGCAGAATCGCGGGAACCGACGCGATCGACTCGACGTTGTTCACAACAGTTGGGCAGGCATAGAGCCCTGCGACGGCAGGAAAGGGGGGACGGAGCCGCGGTTGACCACGGCGGCCTTCGAGCGAGTCGAGCAGTGCGGTCTCTTCACCACAGATGTACGCGCCCGCGCCCGCGTGCACGGTGAGTTCGAGGTCGAGTCCGCTGCCCAGCACGTTCTCGCCGAGGTAGCCCGCCGCATAGGCCTCACGTACGGCCTCGTGCAACCGCCGCAGCACTGGTACGACTTCACCGCGCAGATAGATGAAGGCATGCGAAGACCTGATGGCATAACACGCGATCACAATGCCCTCGATGAGGCTATGCGGGTTCGCGAAGAGGAGCGGGATGTCCTTGCAGGTTCCCGGCTCCGATTCGTCGGCGTTGACAACTAGATAGTGTGGTTTTCCATCACCCTGAGGAATGAACTGCCATTTCATTCCGGTAGGGAATCCCGCACCGCCACGGCCGCGCAGACCCGAGTCCTTGACGTACGCGATGAGGTCGTCGGGGGTCATCGCGAGGGCCTTGCGGAGTCCCTCGTACCCTTCGTGCCTCCGGTAGACGTCGAGGCTCCAGGACCTGTCCTCGTCCCAGAAGGCCGACAGCACGGGTACGAGCAGCTTCTCGGGGCTGGTCCCTACCCCCCGCTCGAATTCGCTCGCGCGGGCGGCGCCCCCACTCTCGGGTGCCAATGTCATCACTCCCCCTCCTCGGTGACGGGCCCCGCCGGGTGGGAGGGGTCGGAAGCCGCCGTGTCCTGCGGCGGTGCGTTCATGGCGGAGCCGCCCCTGGGGTGCACCACGCGCGCGGGGTTCTCGCCCTTGGCCAGCCGGAGCCCGGTCAGTGAGGCGGGGCCGGAGCTGCCGCTAGCCTCGACGGCCCCGTCCCGGGTGTCGGGGAAGCCCGCCAGGATGCGGGCGGTGTCCTTGAACGTGCACAGGGGAGCACCCCTCGTGGGCTCCACCTGCACACCCGCGCGCAGGTCGTCGACGAGGCGCTTGGCGCTGGCCGGGGTCTGGTTGTCGAAGAACTCCCAGTTGACCATCACCACGGGTGCGAAGTCGCAGGCCGCGTTGCACTCGATGTGCTCCAGGGTGACCTTGCCGTCCTCGGTGGTCCCGCCGTTGGCGACACCGAGGTGCTCCTGGAGGGTCTCGAAGATGGCGTCGCCGCCCAGCACCGCGCACAGGGTGTTGGTGCAGACGCCCACCTGGTAGTCGCCGGAGGGGCCCCGGCGGTACATGGAGTAGAAGGTGGCGACCGCGGTGACCTCGGCCGTGGTCAGGCCCAGTACGTCCGCGCAGAACCGCATCCCGGTGCGCGTGACATGGCCCTCCTCCGACTGCACGAGATGCAGCAACGGCAGCAGGGCGGACCGGGAGTCCGGGTAGCGGGCGACGACCTCGCGGGCGTCCGCTTCGAGCCGGGCTCGAACGTCGTCCGGGTATGCGGGCGCGGGCAGTTGGGGCATGCCCAGGCTGACGCCCTCGGGAGTGGTGGTCACCGGTCGACGCCTCCCATCACGGGGTCGATGGACGCGACGGCGACGATGACGTCGGCGACCTGGCCGCCCTCGCACATCGCCGCCATGGCCTGCAGGTTGGTGAAGGACGGGTCCCGGAAATGGACCCGGAAGGGGCGGGTGCCTCCGTCGGAAACGGCGTGCACCCCGAGTTCGCCCTTGGGTGACTCGACGGCCGCGTACGCCTGTCCCGGCGGGACGCGGAAACCCTCGGTCACCAGCTTGAAGTGGTGGATCAGGGCCTCCATGGAGGTGCCCATGATCTTCTTGATGTGGTCCAGGGAGTTGCCCAGGCCGTCCGGGCCCAGGGCGAGCTGGGCGGGCCAGGCGATCTTCTTGTCGGTGACCATGACCGGGCCGGGCTGGAGCCGGTCCAGGCACTGCTCGACGATCCTGAGCGACTGGCGCATCTCCTCCAGGCGGATCAGGAAGCGGCCGTAGGAGTCGCAGGAGTCCGCGGTGGGGACGTCGAAGTCGAACGTCTCGTAGCCGCAGTAAGGCTGGGACTTGCGCAGGTCGTGCGGGAGGCCGGTGGAGCGCAGGATCGGGCCGGTGGCGCCGAGGGCCATGCAGCCGGCCAGGTCGAGGTATCCGACGTCCTGCATACGGGCCTTGAAGATGGGGTTCCCGGTGGCGAGCTTGTCGTACTCGGGAAGGTTCTTCCGCATCTTCTTCACGAACTCGCGGATGTGGTCCACCGCGCCCGGCGGCAGGTCCTGGGCGAGTCCGCCGGGGCGGATGTACGCGTGGTTCATCCGCAGGCCCGTGATGAGCTCGTAGATGTCGAGAATCATTTCACGATCACGGAATCCGTAGATCATGATCGTGGTGGCGCCGAGTTCCATACCGCCGGTGGCGATGCACACGAGGTGCGAGGACAGCCGGTTGAGCTCCATGAGGAGCACGCGGATGAGGGTGGCCCGGTCGGGAATCTGGTCCTCGATGCCGAGGAGCTTCTCGACGGCGAGACAGTAGGCGGTCTCGTTGAAGAAGGACGTCAGGTAATCCATGCGCGTGACGAAGGTGGTGCCCTGCGTCCACGTGCGGAATTCGAGGTTCTTCTCGATGCCGGTGTGCAGATAGCCGATGCCGCAGCGGGCCTCGGTGACCGTCTCGCCGTCGATCTCCAGGATGAGGCGGAGCACACCGTGGGTGGACGGGTGCTGCGGGCCCATGTTGACGACGATCCGCTCGTCGTCGGCACGGGCCGCGGACTGGACGACCTCGTCCCAGTCGCCGCCGGTGACCGTGTAGACGGTGCCTTCGGTGGTCTCGCGCGGAGTTGCGTGCTGTGTGCTCATGAGTACGACCTCCGCTGGTCCGGAGCCGGGATCTGGGCGCCCTTGTACTCGACGGGGATGCCGCCGAGGGGGTAGTCCTTGCGCTGCGGGTGGCCCGGCCAGTCGTCCGGCATCATGATCCGCGTGAGGGCCGGGTGACCGTCGAAGACGATCCCGAAGAAGTCGTACGTCTCGCGTTCGTGCCAGTCGTTCGTCGGATAGACGGAGACCAGGGACGGGATGTGCCGATCGCTGTCGGGGGCGCTGACTTCGAGGCGGATCAGCCTGTTGTGGGTGATCGAGCGCAGGTGGTAGACGGCGTGCAGCTCGCGGCCCTTGTCCTGCGGGTAGTGGACTCCGCTGACGCCCGTGCAGAGTTCGAAGCGCAGGGCGGGGTCGTCGCGCAGGGTCTGGGCGACGCTCAGCAGGTACGCGCGTTCGACGTGGAACGTCAGCTCCGCGCGGTCGACGACCGTCTTCTCGATCACGTTCTCGGGGACCAGGCCCTGTTCCTCCAGGGCGCCCTCGAGTTCGTCGGCGACCTCGTCGAACCAGCCGCCGTAGGGCCGCGCCGAGGCTCCCGGGAGCCGGACGGAGCGGACCAGGCCGCCGTAGCCGGAGGTGTCGCCGCCGTTGGCGGCGCCGAACATGCCGCGCTGGACGCGGATCTCCTCACCGCCGTCGCCGCGCTGGCCGGGGAGGTTGGAGGCGGCGAGGTCCTTCTCGGGGTTGACCCCGTTGCTCGCACCGCCTGCTCCGGTGCCGTTCGCGTCGCTCATCGCAGCAGCCCCTTCATCTCGATCGTGGGGAGTGCCTTGAGCGCGGCCTCCTCCGCCTCGCGGGCTGCTTCCTCGGCGTTCACGCCGAGCTTGGAGGTCTGGATCTTCTGGTGGAGCTTGAGAATCGCGTCGATCAGCATCTCGGGCCGGGGCGGGCAGCCGGGCAGATAGATGTCGACCGGCACGATGTGGTCGACGCCCTGCACGATGGCGTAGTTGTTGAACATGCCGCCCGAGGACGCGCAGACCCCCATGGAGATCACCCACTTGGGATTGGGCATCTGGTCGTAGACCTGGCGCAGCACCGGCGCCATCTTCTGGCTGACCCGGCCGGCCACGATCATCAGGTCCGCCTGGCGGGGCGAACCGCGGAAGACCTCCATGCCGAAGCGCGCGAGGTCGTAGCGGCCGGCGCCGGTGGTCATCATCTCGATGGCGCAGCAGGCGAGTCCGAACGTGGCCGGGAAGACGGACGCCTTGCGTACCCAGCCCGCGGCCTGCTCGACGGTGGTCAGCAGGAATCCGCTCGGCAGTTTTTCTTCGAGTCCCATGTCTCAGAGGCCTCTCAGTCCCATTCCAGGCCGCCGCGCCGCCATACGTACGCGTACGCCACGAAGACGGTGAGCACGAAGAGCAGCATCTCCACGAGCCCGAAAACACCCAGGGCGTCGAAGGTGACGGCCCAGGGGTAGAGGAAGACGATCTCGATGTCGAAGACGATGAAGAGCATCGCCGTCAGGTAGTACTTGATGGGGAATCGCCCACCGCCGGCCGGCGTGGGTGTCGGCTCGATCCCGCATTCATACGCTTCGAGTTTGGCCCGGTTGTACCGCTTCGGGCCGATCAGCGAAGCCATGATCACGGAGAAGATCGCAAAGCCTGCCCCGAGGGCTCCCAGTACGAGGATGGGCGCATACGCGTTCACCGCTCCTCGCTCCTCTCAGTCGGCACTGACTGCTGGCGATTGCATGGAGCCGGCGCCGCCCCGTCCGTCCGCGAACCTCGCCCGTCCCGGCGAAGATCGCGGACATGTGAAGCAGGTCACAAGCCCAACTGCCCCGCATCCTATGCCCGGCGGTCTGTGATCTGCGACACGGGGTATTGCCGAACCTTTGTGATCTCCACCACCCGACGAAGGATCATCAAGTCGGATGAGCGGTGATCTTCACACGCGAAGCGTCCACGCGATCACCAGAGGTGACATCTTCCTAGGTTACCGCTGGTCACAAGCATCGCCTCAATATCAAGAGACTTCCCGTGCATGCAAATTGGAGATGGACGGGGTGGCTTGATATTGGGGCGCGTTCACACATCAGGTGGACCCGCGCGGCGAATGTGGACGACGGACGCACGTGCACGCGTTCACGAGCGACGGCGGCCGACGGCTCCCGGGCGGGACGCACCCCGGCCGGTGACCATTCCGTGACCTGTGCCACATCCGTGAAGGCCCGTGAAGATCGGGGCTTGGCCACGGACCGCAACCGATGGTAAGCAGCGGGCAATTAGGGCGTATCGATGAAAGCGCATGATCACAGGCATGATCACACGTGTCCGCAATGCCCGTTACGGCGTCAATAAAGAGTGACCGGCAGGAAATTTGGGGGCTCGGTTGAACAACTGTGGCGCACCACACGTTCCTTGTAGGTATGGAGGAGCCCCTGGTACCGCTAGTACCCATGTCCCACACCGCTACCGCTCACATACGCAGCCACCGGAAGCCCCGGCGTGCCGGCAACTCGTCTCTGGCGATGCGTGCCGGAGTCGCCGGTGGCGTTCTCAGCACCCTGGCAGCGGCTGGAGCGTCCACCGCGGCGAACGCCGCCGAGCCTGTGACGCAGACCTTCGAGCTGCCCACCCTCACGGCCGACCTGGCCGCTCAGATCGCCGAGTCCGCGGACGCCACACAGCAGGCCGCCGCGAACTACGAGCTCCAGGCCGTGCGTGACGCCGCAGCCGCCCAGGCGGCCCAGGAGGCCCGGAAGGACCTCGCGGAGGCCAAGCAGAAGGCGGAGGCCAAGAAGAAGGCCGAGGACGCCCGCAGGGCCGCCGCTGAGGCCGCTGTGTCCCGCTCCGCCGAGCGCGCGACGCTGGCCGCCACCGACTCGGCGTCCGCCTCCGCCTCCGCCTCCAGCTCGTCGTCACAGGTGGCGACCCCCGCGAGCGGCAGTGTCGCGACCGTCATCAGCTTCCTCAAGGCGCAGCTCGGCGACGCCTACGTCCTGGGCGCCACGGGCCCCAACGCGTGGGACTGCTCTGCTCTGGTCCAGGCCGCGTTCAGGCAGGTCGGCGTGGATCTCCCCCGGGTCTCGCAGGACCAGTCGATGCAGGGCACCGAGGTCTCCCTGTCGAACATCCAGGTCGGCGACATCCTGTACTGGGGTCCGAAGGGTTCGGCGTACCACGTGGCGGTGTACGTGGGCAACGGCCAGTACCTGGACGCGGCCAACCCGTCCAAGGGCGTTGTCGTCCAGGACCTGTCCGGGTACCCGGCGACGGGCGCGGTGCGCGTGCTCTGAGCGGGCCGCGAGAACGCATGGGTGAGGGTCGTTGCCGCTGGTGGGCAACGACCCTCGGCCTTTCTCCGCCGCGGCGGAGAGCGGCCCGTGGCGGGTGTCGGCCCGCCGCGAGGAGGGGTTCGCGCGGCGGGCCACCGGGCAGGAGGCCTCAGCTCCCGGTCCTGGGAGGGGCTTCGCCGGTCACGCCTTCGGGGCCACCTTGCTCAGGCCGTTGATGATGCGGTCCATCGCGTCGCCGCCCGTGGGGTCGGTCAGGTTGGCCAGCATCTTGAGGGTGAACTTCATCAACAAGGGGTGGGTCAGGCCACGTTCGGCCGCGATCTTCATGACCTTCGGGTTGCCGATGAGCTTCACGAAGGCGCGGCCCAGCGTGTAGTAGCCGCCGTAGGTGTCCTTGAGCACGCGCGGGTAGCGCTGGAGGGCGATCTCCCGCTGGGCCGGGGTGGCCCGCGCGTGGGCCTGGACGATGACGTCCGCGGCGATCTGGCCGGACTCCATGGCGTAGGCGATGCCCTCCCCGTTGAAGGGGTTCACCATGCCTCCGGCGTCACCGACGAGCAGCAGGCCCTTCGTGTAGTGGGGCTGCCGGTTGAACGCCATGGGGAGGGCGGCGCCGCGGATCGGGCCGGTCATGTTGTCGGGGGTGTAACCCCAGTCCTCCGGCATTGACGCGCACCAGGCCTTCAGGACCTCGCGCCAGTCCAGCTCCTTGAAGGAGTCCGAGGTGTTGAGCACGCCGAGACCGACGTTGGACGTGCCGTCGCCCATGCCGAAGATCCAGCCGTAGCCGGGGAGCAGACGGTCCTCGGCGCCTCGCCGGTCCCAGAGTTCCAGCCAGGACTCCAGGTAGTCGTCGTCATGGCGCGGCGAGGTGAAGTAGGTGCGGACCGCGACGCCCATCGGGCGGTCCTCGCGGCGGTGCAGGCCCATCGCCAGGGACAGCCGGGTGGAGTTGCCGTCGGCGGCGACCACCAGCGGCGCATGGAAGGTGACTTCGCGCTTGTCCTCACCGAGTTTCGCGTGCACTCCGGTGATGCGGCCGGTGCGGTCGTCGGTGATCGGGGCGCCGACGTTGCAGCGCTCGTACAGGCGCGCGCCCGCCTTCTGGGCCTGGCGGGCGAGCTGTTCGTCGAAGTCGTCCCGCTTGCGTACGAGACCGTAGTCGGGGAAGGAGGCGAGTTCCGGCCAGTCGAGCTGGAGGCGGACACCGCCACCGATGATGCGGAGGCCCTTGTTCCGCAGCCAGCCGGCCTCCTCGGAGATGTCGATGCCCATCGACACGAGCTGCTTGGTCGCCCGCGGTGTGAGGCCGTCGCCGCAGACCTTTTCGCGCGGGAAGCTGGTCTTCTCCAGCAGCAGCACGTCGAGTCCGGCCTTCGCCAGGTAGTAGGCGGTGGTGGAACCGGCTGGCCCGGCCCCGACGACGATCACATCGGCGGTGTTTTCGGAGAGGGGCTCGGTCACGACGGGTTCTCCCCAAGACTCTCAAATCTGCGTGCCGACCGGCACTGGACATGGGCAGTCTATTCAGCAGTACTGATCACCCGGCTGAAGGGCTGCCCCGTGAACCGAGCGCTCCCCGTAGTACGCCTCCGAGTTCCCACCGACGAGGATGCCTTCGCCTGGCACCGGGTCTTCGACGACCCCGATGTCATGGAGTTCCACGGGGGCAGGTCCGCGGAACTGTCCGTCTACGAGGAACTGACCGCCCGCCAGCGCCGGCACGACGCCGAGTACGGGTTCTGCCTGTGGACCATGCTCGACGAGTCGGACCAGGTCATCGGCTTCACGGGCGCCCAGCCGTGGCCGCAGGACTGGGGGCCCAAGGGGGAGATCGAGATCGGCTGGCGGCTCGGACGCGCCCACTGGGGGCAGGGGTACGCCACCGCGGCGGCCGAGTTGACGCTGGACAGAGTGCGCGCCGCGGGCGTGTCCAGCGTGGTCGCCATGGTCGCCTCCCGCAACGAGCGGTCCATCGCGGTCACCCGGCGTCTGGGCATGCGGCTCGCCGACGTCTTCACGACGCCGACGCTGAAGCAGGAGGGGCACTGCTATCGGCTTGATCTGTGAACGGGGAACGGAGGGGCCGGGACGGAGAGACCAGGACCGGGACCCAATCCGTTACGGACGGTGACCATTTGACACGGAAAACCACTTAGCGCTTCCGGGCGGTACGTGGCCGGGGTTACCCTGCCCGTACCGCTGGGGGTGACGTCTGTGCACAGAACACCCAATACGCCCGAGGCGCGCGTACCGAAACTCGTCGGCCTGATGGCCGTGGACGCGCGTGAGAGGGCCAGGGCGCACGGGGTGCTCCTCGCCGCGCCCGACCGGCCCGAGTTCCAGCTCACCGTCGTCGACCACGTCGTACGGCAGTATCCGCCACCCGGAGTCGCGATACCGCGCGGAGCCGTCGTCACCGTGTGGTTCGACTTCGGGGAGGGGGAAGGCGGCGGAGGCGCGGGGGTGCGTGAGCCGCGCCTGCCGAGGCCGCCCCGGGGCGGGCTGGAACGCGAACTCGACCGGCCCGGGGACGCGTTCGAGGTGATCGGATGATCAGGTGGATCAGGTGGATCAGCCGATCAGGTGACCGACAGGTCGGTTGGCCGACTGCGCCGGCTACGAAGAGGGCTGCTTGAAGCCTCGGTGCAGGGCCACCACGCCGCCCGTCAGATTGCGCCAGGCCGTCTTCGACCAGCCCGCCTCGCGCAGCAGCTCGGCCAGCGCCGGCTGGTCGGGCCAGGCGCGGATGGACTCGGCGAGGTAGACGTACGCGTCGGGGTTCGAGGAGACCGCGCGGGCGACCGGGGGCAGGGCGCGCATCAGGTACTCCGTGTACACCGTGCGGAAGGGCGCCCAGGTCGGGTGCGAGAACTCGCAGATCACGACCCGTCCGCCGGGGCGCGTGACCCGGTACAGCTCGCGCAGCGCGGCGCCCGTGTCCTGGACGTTGCGCAGCCCGAAGGAGATCGTCACCGCGTCGAAGGTGTCGTCCTTGAACGGCAGCCTGGTGGCGTCGCCCGCCGTGAAGGGCAGCCAGGGGTGGTTCCGCTTGCCGACCCCGAGCATCCCGAGGGAGAAGTCGCAGGGGACGACGTACGCGCCCGTGCGGGCGAAGGGCAGGGAGGACGTGGCCGTACCGGCGGCCAGGTCGAGGATCTTCTGCGCCGGGCGGGCGTCGACCGCCTTCGCGACCTCCTTGCGCCACACGCGGTCCTGGCCGAGCGACAGCACGTCGTTCGTGAGGTCGTACCGTTCCGCCACGTCGTCGAACATCGAGGCGACTTCGTGCGGCTGCTTGTTCAGGGATGCGCGGGTCACGTGCCCATTGTGGCAGTACGCGCCTCACGGGCTCCCAGCGGCACCGGCACGGGCCCGACGTACTGAACCGTACCGAGCCCCTCCCCGCGCGCCGGGAGACATCCGCCCGCCGCTCACCGGCGTCTGTGGATCAGCCGCCCCGCGCACACCGTCGCGAGGCACGCCCCGCCCTCGTCGAACACCGCCAGGTCGGCCCGCTCGCCCTCGACGATCGCCGGAACCCGTGTCCGTGTCTGTGCCTGTGCCTGTGCCTGTGCCTGTGTCCGCGTCAGTACGGCGACGTCGTTACGGGCAGCCGCGGAGCGGAGGTCGGGGGAGGTGACGTACTCCTCCAGCACCGCCACCGCGCCCCCCTTCAGCACGGCGTGCACGCGTTCGCGTGGACTCGGGGCGTCCGGGAGGGGACCCTCGTGGACCAGGCCAGGTCCCAGCACGCCCGGCCAGCGGCGCACCCGCGCCCCCGGGAACCGTTCCGCCACCTCGGTGAGTGGGCCCACGGCCGCGATCCGGTCGCCGTCGACCGCGACGGCGCCGTCCTTCAGGGGTTCCGCGTCCGTGTCCCAGTCGACCCGGACCTCGTCGGCGGTGTGAATCGTCAGCACGGCGTCAGCGCAGTCCGTGTCCGCTAGTTGGAGGCGAGGAGCTTGAGCTCGGGGTGGGCCGTGCCGCCCTCGATCGCGGTGGACGAGATGTGGGACATGACGCGCTCGTCGACCGGGTCGTTCGCCGGGTCGTCGTGGACGACGATGTGCTCGTAGGTCGTGGTCCGCTGGGCGGGGACGCGGCCGGCCCTGCGGATCAGGTCGATGATCTCCAGGCGGTTGGAGCGGTGCTTGGCGCCGGCGGCGGAGACGACGTTCTCCTCCAGCATGATCGAGCCGAGGTCGTCCGCGCCGTAGTGCAGGGAGAGTTGGCCGGCCTCCTTGCCCGTGGTGAGCCACGAGCCCTGGATGTGGGCGATGTTGTCCATGAAGAGACGGGCGATGGCGATCATGCGCAGGTACTCGAAGATCGTGGCCTGCGTACGGCCCTTGAGGTGGTTGTTCTCGGGCTGGTAGGTGTACGGGATGAAGGCGCGGAAGCCGCCCGTCCGGTCCTGTACGTCACGGATCATCCGCAGGTGCTCGATGCGCTCGGCGTTGGTCTCGCCAGTGCCCATGAGCATGGTGGACGTCGATTCGACGCCCAGCCCGTGCGCGGTCTCCATGATCTCCAGCCAGCGTTCGCCGGACTCCTTGAGGGGCGCGATGGCCTTGCGGGGGCGCTCGGGAAGGAGTTCAGCGCCGGCACCGGCGAAGGAGTCGAGGCCGGCCGCGTGGATACGGGTGATCGCCTCCTCGACCGACACCTTCGAGATCCGGGCCATGTGCTCGACCTCGCTCGCCCCCAGGCTGTGGATGACGAGCTGCGGGAACTCGGCCTTGATCGCGGCGAAGTGCTTCTCGTAGTACTCGACGCCGTAGTCAGGGTGGTGGCCGCCCTGGAACATGATCTGCGTACCGCCGAGTTCGACGGTCTCCGCGCAGCGGCGCAGGATGTCGTCGAGGTCGCGGGTCCAGCCCTTGGCGGTGTCCTTGGGGGCGGCGTAGAAGGCGCAGAACTTGCACGCCGTCACACACACGTTCGTGTAGTTGATGTTGCGCTCGATGATGTACGTCGCGATGTGCTCCGTACCCGCGTAACGGCGGCGGCGTACGGCGTCGGCGGCCGAGCCGAGGGCGTGCAGCGGGGCGTCGCGGTAGAGGTGGAGCGCCTCTTCGGGGGTGAGCCGCCCGCCCGCCGCGGCACGTTCCAGGACGGCTGTGACATCAAACGACATGAGGTCGGCGTTCTCGGTCACCGGGCGTCCCTTCGAAGGCGTGGGGCGGACCGTTCCAGCCTACGTCAGCGGCCTGCCAGGGCTCACGTCAGGCCGCGTACGCCCCGATCAGCAGCCCGACGAACGCGCCCGCGAGCAGGAACGGCCCGAACGGGATGGACGTACGGCGACCGGCCCGGCGCGCGATGACGAGCGCGAGCCCGTACAGCCCGCCGAAGAGGAATCCGGCGAAGGTGCCGAGGACGACGGCCCCCCAGCCGTACCAGCCCAGGACTGCCCCGAGCCCGAGGGCGAGTTTCACGTCGCCGAAGCCCATGCCGTTGGGGCTGATGAGGAAGAGCACGAAGTACGCGCCTCCGAGCACCAGGGTGCCGAGGAGGGAGGTGAGCCAGTCGCCCGCGTGTTCGGGCAGCAGGGCGGCCCCGCCCAGGAGGACGAGGGCGGCGGGGGCCAGCGGGAGGGTCAGCGGGTCGGGCAGCCGCTGCACCCGGAAGTCCACGACGGCGAGCAGCACCCCGACGGGCGCGAGCAGCAGCCAGGCCCCCAGCTCGGGCCGGGTACCGGTCGCGGCGGCGAGGGCGGCGCAGACGAGCGCGGTGACGAGGGCGAGGAGGGGGGTGCTGGGACCGTAGGACGCGGTCGCGCGTCTCCCTTCTCCCTCGTCTCCCCCTTCTCCCTCGTCTCCCTCGTACGAGGGGGCGGTCGGGCCCGTCGTGAGGTGCCCCGCGTCCCTGGGCCGGGCGGGCTCGTCCGTCGTACCGGCGGCGCAGATCGCGCACCGTGCCCAGCCCAGCCAGCCGCCCAGGGGGTGGCCCGCTGGGCAGTGGTCCCGCCAGGTTTCCTCCGGCGGGACCGAGAACCGGTAGGCGGCCCGGGGTACGAGCGTCCCGGCCGCCGCGCCCCACAGCGCGGCGGCCATGACGATCAACTGGTCGATGCTCATTCCACGGCTCCCTCGGCGCTCATCCCACGGCCGCCGCGCCGTCGCGCCACGTCGGCAGCAGTTCGTCGAGGAGCGCCTCGGTGCGCGGCGGAAGGCCACGCGCGCCGCTGCGGCCGATCAGGTCGGCGGCGACCTGCCGGAGCTTGTCCACGTCGCCGGTGGAGTGCGTGGCGCGCAGGAGTTCGTGCCACAGCCGCTCGTCGCCGGGGGCGGAGTTCAGGGCGGCGGTGAGCGCCTCGATGGCTCGCTCGGCGCGGTCCTTCACCAGGTGGAACTCTGCGAGGGCGAGCCCGATGTCGGCGACCAGCAGCGGGAGTTGGGCGTCGATGATCTCGTGCGTGAGCCAGCCGTAGCGGCCCTCGGGACGGTCGGCGAGCAGCGGCCCGCGTACCAGGACGAGCGCGTCGGTGAGGAGGCGTCCACGTACGACCCGGCTGTCTACGCCTTTGCCCTGCGTGGCCTCGTGGTAGAGGGAGCGCAGTACGTCGAGGTCGGACACGACCGACTCGGCGAGCGTGAGCCGCCCGTTGGTGTCGGTGGTCAGACGCGGGGTGCCGTCGGGGTCGGTGCCGAGCCAGACGCGCAGCCTTTCGAGGAGCGCCTCGCGTACGTCGTCGGTGACACCGCGCGGCCAGAGCGCGGAGGCCAGTACACGCGGGTGCACACCCTCGCGGTGCAGCAACAGCAGGGCGAGCGCTTCGTGTTGGAGCGCGCTGCGCTCCCCGTCCGGGGTGTCGAGGCCGATGATCTCGTACGGGCCGACGAGTCGGGCGTACACCGCCGGCCGTCCCTGCTCGCTGATGTCGACGAGGAAGGGGGGTGCGGTCGCGGGTCCGTCCGGAGTGCGGTCGGGGTCGGAGGCCGCCTCGATGAACAGCTCGACGATCGCGCGCTGTTGGGCGACGGGCAGTACCTGGGCGTCGAGTTCGAGGCCGAGAAGGGGCGCGAGGAGCTTGCCGTCGCCGGTGATCTCCAACTCCCAGGCGGCGCCGGGCAGATCACCACTGTCGGTGCCGACGAGGTATCCGATGCCCAACCGGCCTGCGTCGGAGGCGAGTTCGGCCAGCTTCACGGCGTCGTCGGTGGAGAGTTCGGCGGCGAGGAGTACGAGGTGCGGGGCCCAACGGGTGTGCTGGGCGGGCCCGGTGCGGCCGGTGAGGACCGAGTCGTGACCAGCGGCGCCCAGCGCACCGCGCCGCTGCCTGGTCTCGGCCTCCATCGTCTCGACGAGGGCCTCGATGCCGTCGAGGTGGCGCAACCGGTTGGGGGCGAGGGAGGTGAGGTCCTCGCCGAATCCGACGAGGGTGATGGTCATGCGGTCCGACCACCCGTTGGTGGCCAACTCGGCGGCGACGGAGGCGAATACGGCGGCCCGGTCGGACTCGGTCCCGCTCAGGGAGACGATGCCGGGCACCGACTCCAGGTTGAGCAGCAGGCGTGAGTCGTCCATGGTCCCGAGGCTGACGAGGCCCGGGTAGGGAGCGGCGGTGTCGGCATCGTCGTACCGCTCGGCGTCCGAGCGGGA
>NZ_LIQQ01000206.1 GCF_001418565.1 Streptomyces graminilatus
AGGAACAGGACGGGACGGGTAGGGGCGGCGGGGGCGAGAGAACAAACCCCGCAGCCCGCCGATGGGGGATGTCGGCGGGCTGCTTTCGTGCCGCAGTGGCTCTGTGGGATCCGTGTACCCGGGTAGACGCCCGGCGAACGGTCAGCGCACGGTCAGTGCGTGGTCAGTGCACCGCTCAGTGCACCGCTCAGTGCACGGAGTGCTCCTCCGCCGGGAACGTCCCGCCGGTCACGTCCTCCGCGAAGGCCTTCGCCGCGTTGCCCATGACCTCACGCAGGTTCGCGTACTGCTTGACGAACTTCGGCATCCGCCCGCCGGTCAGCCCGAGCATGTCCGTCCACACCAGCACCTGTGCGTCCGTCTCCGCGCCCGCCCCGATCCCGACCGTGGGGATGTGCAGCACACGCGTGACCTCGGCGGCCAGCTCCGCCGGCACCAGCTCCAGTACCACCGCGAACGCCCCCGCGTCCTGCACGGACTTCGCGTCCCGCAGCAACTGCTGGGCGGCCTCCTCGCCGCGCCCCTGGACGCGGTAGCCCATCGAGTTCACGGACTGCGGGGTGAGGCCGATGTGGGCCATCACCGGGATGCCGGACTCGACCAGCAGCTCGATCTGGCGGTGCGAGCGCTCGCCGCCCTCCAGCTTGACGGCACCGACCCCCGCCTCCTTCACCAGGAGGGTCGCCGAGCGCAGCGCCTGCACCGGGCCCTCCTGGTAGGAACCGAAGGGCAGGTCGCCGACGATCAGCGCCCGGCTCGTGCCCCGGACGACCGCCGCCGACAGCATGGTCATCTCGTCGAGGGTGACGGGTACGGTCGTCTCGTACCCCAGGTGACAGTTGCCCGCCGAGTCGCCGACCAGCATGACCGGGATCCCGGCCTCGTCGAAGACGGACGCGGTCATCGCGTCGTACGCGGTGAGCATGGGCCACTTCTCGCCGCGCTCCTTGGCGGCGGTGATGTCCCGGACCGTGATGCGGCGTGTGCCCTTGCCTCCGTACAGCGCGTTCGACGCGTTTGTCGTGCTCTTCGCGTCGGTGCTGCCGGCGGAGGCCTGGTGGGGGGCAGGCTGAAGCTGCGTCATCGCAACGGCTCCTTCAATCATCTCAAGGCACCCTGACGGCGTCCCTGGATCACCACCATGGTGGCACCTCATGTCCACGGTCGGCTAGTGGCCGGCCGTGCGGTGGGGGCTGTGTGCCGAACGTCTCGCGCGTCGGTAAGGTCTCGGTAAAGTATTCCGATACGAGACGGTCTCGTATCGGAATAGATCTAGGCTTGCCGTCATGACTACTCCCGCCGGCCCACCCATCCTCGGTCCAAGGATCCCCGAGGCCGTGCACCGGCGACGCTGGATGATCCTCGGCGTGCTCATGCTCAGCCTGCTGATCGTGGTGCTCGACAACTCCATCCTCAACGTCGCCATCAAGACCATCTCCACCCCCGCGCCCACCGGCCTGGGCGCCACCCAGAGCGAGCTGGAGTGGGCGATCAACGCCTACACCCTGGTCTTCGCCGGACTGCTGTTCACCGCCGGGATCCTCGGCGACCGGCTCGGCCGCAAGAAGGTGCTCCTCGGCGGTCTCACCGTGTTCGGCCTCGGCTCCGCCCTCGCCGCCATGGCCGGCTCGCCCACCCAGCTCATCCTCTTCCGGGCTCTGATGGGCCTCGGCGCCGCCTTCGTGATGCCCGCCACCCTCGCCGTCCTGATGAACGTGTTCGAGCGCGAGGAGCAGCCCAAGGCCATCGGCATCTGGGCCGGCGGTGTCGGGCTCGCCATCGCCATAGGGCCGATCACCGGAGGCGTACTCCTCGCCCACTTCTGGTGGGGTTCCGTCTTCCTCATCAACGTGCCGATCGTGATCCTCGCCCTGGTGCTGATGACGATCCTGGTGCCGGACTCGCGCGACCCGAAGCCCGGCCGAATCGACCCCGTCGGCGTCCTGCTCTCCGTCGTCGGGCTCGTCCTGCTCGTCTACGGCATCATCAAGGGCGGCCAGCTCGCCGACTTCACCGACCCGCAGGTGCTGGCGACCATCGGCGCCGGTCTCGCCGTACTCGTCGGCTTCGTGCTGTTCGAGAAGCGCAGCGACCATCCGTCCATCGACGTGACGTACTTCCGGAACAAGAGCTTCTCGGCGGCGATGTCCGTCATCGCGCTCGTCTTCTTCGCACTGATGGGTGTGACCTTCTTCTCGGTCTTCTACACCCAGAGCGTGCGCGGCTACTCGCCCCTCCAGACCGGTCTGCTGATGCTGCCGCTGGCCGCCGCACAACTGATCTTCGCGCCGCGCGCCCGGCTGGCCGTCGACCGCTTCGGCAACCGGGCCACGACCACCGGCGCCATGCTCCTGATCGCCGCGACCCTGGCCGGGTTCGCGGGCTTCGAGGCCGACACCCCGATCTGGGTGCTGGAGGTCGTCTTCTTCCTGATGGGTGCCGGTATGGCGCACATCATGACGCCGACCAGCGTCGTCATCATGCAGGCCCTGCCCCGCGAGAAGGCCGGCTCGGCCTCCGCGCTCAGCAACACCTTCCGCCAGGTCGGCGGCGCGCTGGGCATCGCCGTACTCGGCTCCGTCCTGTCCGCCGCCTATCGCGGCGGCATCGAGGACAAGCTCGGCATGCTGCCCCCGGGCGTACGGCACACGGCGGGCGAGTCCATCGAGGCGACCCTCGGCGTCGCCGCGAAGCTCGGCCCGAAGGGCGACGCCCTGATCGCCCCCGCCCACGACGCGTTCCTGCACGCGATGCACCTCACCGCGCTGTGCGGCGCGGGCGTGGCCCTGCTGGGCGCCCTGGTCGTCGTCCTGTGTCTGCCGGGCCGCTCGCCCGCCGCTCAGGAGGACGAGGAGAAACCGCAGTTGGCGTCGGCGGACCACTGACAATCGGGGAGAATGACCAAGGAACGGAAGAACGGACAGTCGGAAGAGTAGACAGCCCGAAAAGCGGACAGTCGGTCCGAAGGGCGGGCGGGCGAGGAATGGAGCGGGTCACGTGAAGCTCGTGGAGGGCCTGGGCGGCATGGCCGGCCGGAGCGGCGCGCGTGGCCGTCCCCGGAGCGAAGCCGTGGAACGCTCCATCATCGAGGGCGTCATGCGGCTCCTGGAGGAGGGCGTGCCGCTCGCGGACATCTCCATCGAGCGGGTGGCCCGTACCGCCGGAGTCGGCAAGGCCACCATCTACCGCCGCTGGCCGGGCAAGGAGGAGCTCTTCGTCGAGGTCATGCGGGTCATGGAGCCCGCCGACCCCGAGCTGCCCGGCACCTCGACGCGCGACGACCTGGTCCTGCTGCTTGAGGTGCTGCGCCGGCGCGGACTGGCCAACCGGTCCTCGGCGTTCCTGCACAACGTCCAGGCCCAGATGAAGAGCAGCCCCAAACTCTGGGCCGCCTACCACGCCACCGTCGTCGAACCGCGCCGCCGGCTCGGCGTCGAGGTGCTGCGCCGGGGCCAGCGGAACGGCGAAGTGCGCCCGGACATCGACCCCATGATGATGTACGACCTCTTCCTCGGGCCGATGCTCCTGCGCGCCGTACTGCGTCCCGAGGGGGACCTGGAGGAGGGCCTCGCCGAGCGGATCGTCGACACGCTGCTGGAAGGTCTGCGGCCTGTCGCCCCGTAACCGGTAATTCGTACGCCTGTTGGGCCGGCCGGCGCTCGACTGTGCGTGTTTCGTCACAGAGGACCGTCCGGGGCCGGGAACCGGAACTGGTCGTGCCGACTTGTTCGTCATCGTCCCCGTACGGCCGTCATGCGACGGCGAGACCGGACCCGATCATCCCCTAGGGTCTTAGGCGCGGGGGACAGGACGGTATGCACGGCAGGTTGTGAGGCGACGGTATGGCCCAGCAGGCGTACATGACGGAGACGGACAACGGAGGCTCGGGACCCGAGCGCCGGGGACCCCGGCTTCGGCGCCTGATGAGCCGTCTGACGGCCGGCTGGCGGGACGATCCGAGAATCTGGCGCCGGGGCCTGATCACGGCGGTACTGGCCGTCCTGCTCGCCCTGGTGATGCTGCTGCACGCGCAGATCCCCAACCGGATCGGCAACCTCGGCAGTCTCAGCGAGACGTTCCTGCCCTGGTTCGGCATCGTCTCCGTACCGCTGCTGCTGATCATCGCGCTGATCCGGCGCTCCGCGACCGCGCTGATCGCCGTACTGCTGCCCGCGGCGGTCTGGTTCAACCTCTTCGGCGGGCTGCTCGGCAGCAACTCCGGCGCCGGCGGCGACCTGATGGTGGCCACCCACAACGTCAACGCGGAGAACCCGGACCCGGCCGGCACCGCCCGCGAGGTGGCCGGCTCCGGCGCCGACGTCCTCGCGCTGGAGGAACTGACGGCGACGGCGGTACCGACGTACGAGACGGCACTCGCGCCGACCTACAAGTACCACTCGGTGCAGGGCACCGTCGGCCTGTGGAGCAAGTACCCGCTCAGTGCCGCCCGCCCGGTGGACATCAAGCTGGGCTGGACCCGCGCGATGCGCGCCACCGTGGCGACCCCGGAGGGACCGGTCGCGGTGTACGTCGCCCACCTCCCGTCGGTGCGCGTGAAGCTGGAGGCCGGGTTCACGGCCCGCCAGCGCGACAAGAGCGCCAACGCGCTCGGGGAGGCGCTCGCCGACGAGAAGCTGCCCCGCAAGATCCTCCTCGGCGACCTCAACGGCACGATGAACGACCGCGCGCTCAACGCCGTCACCGCCCAGATGCGCTCCACCCAGGGCGCGTCGGGCAGCGGCTTCGGGTTCAGCTGGCCGTCGTCGTTCCCGATGGCCAGGATCGACCAGATCATGGTCCAGGGCGTGGAGCCGGTCAGCTCGTGGTCGCTGCCGCGCACCGCGAGCGACCACTTGCCGATCGCGGCACGGGTGAAGATTCCGGAAGCGGCAACAGGCTCGTAACCCGCCGGAAGGCTGCGGGAATACTGGGCGTGGGAATATTTGTTCCGCTCCTGAACATAAACTGTACGGACGTACGCACGACTGCATGCCCGAACGTGCGCGCGAACGTATGGCTCCCCGCACCTCCCGAAAGGCCCTCCCTTCCCATGTCCCGGCGCACGCCGACCACGACCTCGACCACGACCTCGCCCCTGGCCCTGCTGGCCCTCGCCGTCGGTGCCTTCGGCATCGGCACCACCGAGTTCGTGATGATGGGCCTGCTGCCCGACGTCGCCGCCGACCTGGGAGTCTCCATCCCGTCCGCCGGACATCTGGTCTCGGCGTACGCCCTGGGCGTCGTCATCGGCGCCCCGCTGCTCGTGGCGGCCACGGCCCGTATCCCGCGCCGGAAGGTCCTGATCGGCCTGATGGTCCTGTTCGTGGCGGGCAACGCGCTCTCCGCCTTCGCCCCGACGTACGACTACCTGCTGGCCGCCCGCTTCCTCAGCGGGCTGCCGCACGGCGCCTTCTTCGGTGTGGGCGCGGTGGTCGCCACGTCCATGGTGGCCCCGGAGCGCAAGGCCCGCTCCGTCTCCCTGATGTTCCTGGGTCTGACGGTCGCGAACGTGGTCGGCGTCCCGGTGGCGACGGCCATGGGCCAGCAGCTCGGCTGGCGGGTGACCTTCCTCGGCGTGAGCGTGATCGGCGTGGCGGCGATAGCGGCGCTGGCGCTGCTGATACCGCACGACCGGGCGGGCGCGCCGGTGGCGGGCCTGCGCGGCGAGCTGGCCGCGCTGAAGTCGCTGCCGGTCTGGCTGGCCCTCGGCACGACGGTCACGGGCTTCGGCGCCCTGTTCTCGGCGTACAGCTACATCGCCCCGATGCTCACCGACTCCGCCGGGTACGCGGACTCCAGCGTGACCCTGCTGCTGGCCCTGTTCGGCGTCGGCGCGACGATCGGCAACCTGCTGGGCGGACGCCTCGCGGACCACAGCATGCGGGGCACGCTGTTCGGCGGCCTGGTGTCGATGATCGTGGTCCTGGCCCTGTTTCCGCTCCTGATGAGCACGGAGTGGAGCGCGGCCCTGGCGGTCGTACTGCTCGGCGTGTCGTCGTTCGTCGCGGGCTCACCGCTCAACCTGATGGTGATGGAACGGGCGTCGACGGCCCCGTCCCTGGCGTCCTCGGCCAACCAGGCCGCC
>NZ_LIQQ01000207.1 GCF_001418565.1 Streptomyces graminilatus
CCTCCTCCCGTGTGCCCCGCGCCGCCGATTCCGACCGGCGCCGGACGAGTGCGAGTGTCGTGCTGCGGTCCGTGCTGGAGCACGGGCCGGTGGCGCGCAGCACCATCGCCCGGCTGACCGGACTGTCACCGGCGTCGGTGACGGACTACTGCGCGCGGTTCGCCGAACTCGGCCTGCTCCGCGAGGAGTCCGCGCCCCGGCGGTCGAACGGCGTGGGGCGTCCGCACGTCCCCGTCGACGTGGACTCCTCGGGGTTCGTGGTCGCCGGCGTGCATGTGGCCGTCCCGTACACGACGGTCGCGCTGCTGGATCTGCGCGGCCGGGTGGTGGCCCGGCGTGAACTGGCGCACGAGCACACCGATCCGGGGTGGGTGCTGGCGCGGGCCGCCGAGGGGCTGCGGGCGCTGCTCGACGGTGCCCCCGGCCGCCGGGCGCTCGGTGTCGGCGTGGCCGTGGGCGGTTGGGTGGACCGGGAGTCCGGGACCGTGGTCGAGCATCCGATGCTGGGCTGGCGGGAGGTGCCGGTACGGGAGTCGCTCCGCGTCCGCACCGGGCTGCCGGTCCATGTGGACGGGCACGCCCGGGCGTTGGTCAACGCTGAACGGCTGTTCGGGCGGGCGCGGGGCAGCGGGAGCGTGCTGCACCTGTTCGTCGGCAACGTGGTCGACGCGGCGTTCGCGACCAACGACGAGGTGCACCACGGGCCCCGCTCACAGGCCGGCGCCATCGCCCATCTGCCGGTGCCGGGCGGCACGGAGGCCTGCGACTGCGGTCGTACGGGCTGCCTACAGGCCGAGTTGAGCGAGCGGACGCTGTGCCGGCGGGCGCGGGAGGCGGGTGTCGTCGACACCACGGATCCCCTCCGGGTGGTCGCGTCGGCGGCCGGCGGCGACCAGGCGGCCGTGGACCTGCTGGTACGGCGGGCAGGTGCCGTGGGGCGGGCGGCGCGGCTGCTGCTCGATGTGCTGAACCCGGAGACCGTGGTCGTGACCGAGGTCGGGGTCGTCCACCGCGAGGACTGCCTCGCCGCGCTGCGCGAAGGGGTCGGCGCCGAACGCGCGGCCTCCGTCGTGCCGACGAGCTTCCCGGATTCGGTGCTCGCGGTGGCGGGCGGTTCGGTGGCACTCGATGTGCTGTACCGGGATCCGCTGGCCCGCCTCACCTGAGGCTATTTAATTCAGAAACTCCGAATGTTGACAGGGACCACGCATGACCTGGAACATCATTCCCATGAGCCCTTTCGTGAGCTGTCGCACCCTCTGTTGCTGACACATCGCCACTGTTGCTGACACGTTGCCACGTGTGAAGCGCTCATTTCTTCCCGAGCTTTTCGCTCTCCTTGAGCTTCCGCTCTCCTTGAGCTTCCGCTCTTCCTGAGCTTTCTGCTCGTCCTGAGCTTCTGTCGTTTCTGCGCTCTCCGCTCTCTCCGCTCTCTCTGTTGTCTCTGTCGTCTCTGTTGTCTTCCATTGCTTCTGTGTGAATTCCGCTCCCGGGCCTCGTCATGCCCGCGTCCAGAATTCCGCAGGCATTCGCGCCTTTCGAACTCACGGAGTACTCCCATGTCAGTTGACCGACGGCTCTTCCTCGCCTCCCTGCTCGGCGCCACCGCCGGCATCGCCGGGCTGAGCGGTTGCGCCGACAGCAGCGCCGCCGCCAGTACCAAGGGTGCCTCCACCGCTCCGCTCGCCGCGAAGGTCCCGTCCGGTACGGGCCTGAAGATCTCCTCGTATTCGGGGACCCAACAACTCCAGTTCAAGTTGGGCAAGTTGGGCGAGCTGCCGTTCAAGGTGTCGAGCTGGGAGAACATCGCCGCCGGACCCGATGTCATCAACGCCTTTCGCGCGGGTTCCCTCGATCTCGCCAACAACGCGGGCATTCCGCCGATCCAGGCGCACTTCCAGGGCTTCGACGCGAAGATCGTCGCGATCAACGTCACCCGTAAGCCGAACTATCTCTTCGCCACCAGACCCGGCAGCGACATACGGTCGGTCGCGGACTTCAAGGGCAGGAAACTCGCCTTCTCGCAGGGGCAGGCCCAGGGTGTCGTCCTGTTGCGGGCGCTGCAGAAGGCCGGGCTCGCGTACGACGAGGTCAAGCTCGTCCCGCTGACCAGCAACCAGTTCTTCACCGCCCTCCAGTCGGGCCAGGTGGACGTCGCGCCGCTGGCCATCAGCCAGGCGCCCGCGTATCTCCAGCAGTACGGGGCCAAGGGTGCCCGCAGTATCGAGACGGACGTCGTCGATCTGCTCAACCTGCTGTGGGCGCCGGTCTCCGTGCTGAACGACCCCGCGAAGGCCGCCGCGATCGCCGCGTACATCCCGTACTGGGCCAAGGGCCTGGTGTGGACGTACGAGAACCCCGACATCTGGAACGAGGAGTTCTATGTCAAGACGCAGAACCTGACCCTCCCCCAGGCGCAGGCGATCACCAAGCTCGCCAACAAGCCGTTGTTCCCGCCGAGTTGGGCGGAGGCGATCAAGTGGGAGCAGGAGACCGCCGATCTGCTCGCGGAGGGCGGCTTCGTGAAGAAGTTCGATGTCGGCTCGCTCTTCGACCACCGCTTCGAGGGCATCGCCGCGAAGTCCGTGGCGGCGGAGTACCGGCGGTGAGCGCCGTGAGCAGCGCAGTGGCCGCCGTCACCACGAGCGGCTCCGGCGCCGGCACCGCGGTGGTCGCCGGTACCGGCGAGGCCGGCTCCCAGGTCCGCAGGCGGCGTCGGCTCTCTCCCGGGAGGCGGCTGCCGGCCGCGCCGCTCGTCGGGCCCGCCCTCGTCCTCGTCCTGTGGGCCGCCGCCTCCGCCGCCGGCCGGCTCGACCCGGCCGCGGTCCCGGCGCCCTGGACCGTACTGCGGACCGGCGTCCATCTGTGGACCGACGGCACCCTGCCGAACGACATCCTGACCTCGGTACGGCGGGCCGCCTCCGGCTTCGCGATCGGGCTGGCCGGCGGTGTCCTCCTCGCTCTGGCCGCCGGGCTGAGCCGGGTCGGCGAGGCGCTGATCGACGGGACGGTCCAGCTCAACCGGGCCATCCCGGCGCTGGGGCTGATCCCGCTGTTCATCCTGTGGCTGGGCATCGGCGAGACCTTCAAGGTCGCGATCATCGCCATCGTCGTCTACATCCCGATCTACCTCAACACGCATGCCGCGCTGTCCGGCATCGACAGCCGGTTCGTCGAACTCGCCGAGGTGCAGGGGCTGTCCCGGTTCCAGTTCGTCCGGCAGATCGTCATCCCCGGGGCGCTGCCCGGATTCTTCGTGGGGCTCCGGCTCGGTGTGACCGGCTCCTGGCTGGGGCTGGTCGTCCTGGAGCAGATCAACGCCACCAGCGGACTCGGCTATCTGATGTTCCAGGCCCAGAACTACGGCCAGAGCGACGTCATCCTGGTCGGTCTGGTCGTCTACGGAATCTTCGGTCTGGTGTCCGACAGCGCGGTCCGTCTCATCGAACGGAGGGTGCTGTCATGGCGCCGCACACTGAGCAACTGACCCGGTCCGCCGTCCGGCTCCGGGGCCTGACACGGTCGTTCGGCGGGCGCACGGTCCTCGACGGTATCGACCTCGACATTCCGGCCGGGCAGTTCACCGCCCTGCTCGGGCACAGCGGCTCCGGCAAGAGCACCTTGCTGCGGGCGGTCGCGGGCCTCGATCACGAGGTCGAGGGCAGCGGTCAACTCACCGCCCCCGAGCGGGTGTCGGTGGTCTTCCAGGACTCGCGGCTGCTGCCGTGGCGGCGGGTGCTGGACAACGTACTGCTGGGGACCGAAGGGAAGGAGGCTGCCGCGAAGGGGCGGGAGGCGCTCGCGGAGGTGGGGCTCAAGGGGCGCGAACGGGCCTGGCCCAGCGAGTTGTCCGGTGGGGAGGCGCAGCGGGCCGCGCTGGCCCGGTCGCTGGTACGGGAGCCCGAACTGCTGCTTGCCGATGAGCCGTTCGGGGCGTTGGACGCGCTGACGCGGATCCGGATGCACGGGCTGCTGCGGGAGCTGTGGGAGCGGCATCGGCCGTCCGTTCTGCTCGTCACGCATGACGTGGATGAGGCGGTTGCTCTCGCTGAGCGGGTGCTGGTGCTGGAGGAGGGGCGGATCGGGGTCGATGTGGTCATCGATCGTGAGCGGCCTCGGGAGGAGTACCGGGAGGTGTTGCTGGGGGCGTTGGGGGTGACGTCGGACGTCCGGTGAGGGGGTTGCCTTTTTTCGCCCCCGCCGCCCTTACCCGTTCCCATCCCGCTCCTGGGGGCTGCGCCCCCAGACCCCCCTTTCGGCCTGAACGGCCTCGTCCTCAAACGCCGGACGGGCTGAGAAGTCGGCGCTCGTTGCAAAGGAACTCGTATGACCCGTCAACTCCACCTCAACGCCTTCCTCATGACCACCGGCCATCACGAGGCCTCATGGCGGCTGCCCGAGAGTGATCCGTACGCGCATGTCGAGCTGGACCACTATGTACGGCTCGCCCGGATCGCTGAACGCGGGACCTTCGACTCCCTCTTTCTCGCCGACAGTCCCCAGTTGTGGGGCAGCCTGGCCCAACGGCCCGCCGGGGCCCTGGAACCGCTCACCCTGCTGACCGCCCTGGCGACGGCGACCACGCACATCGGGCTGATCGCGACCGCCTCCACGTCCTACAACTCCCCCTACAACCTGGCCCGCAGATTCGCCTCGCTCGACATCGTCAGTGGGGGCCGGGTGGGCTGGAACATCGTCACCACGGCCGGTGCCGAGGCCGCCCGCAACTTCGGTCTCGACGCGGAGCCCGCCCACGCCCAGCGGTACGCCCGGGCCGCCGAGTTCCTCGATGTGGCTCTCAAGCTCTGGGACAGCTGGGAGGACGACGCGATCGTCGGCGACAAGGCGGCCGGCGTCTGGGGCGACGACACGAAGGTCCATCCGCCCCGGCACCGGGGGACGTACTTCAGCGTCGAGGGCGCCCTCAACGTGCCGCGTACGCCCCAGGGTTACCCGGTTCTGGTGCAGGCGGGGTCGAGCGAGGACGGCAAGACGTTCGCGGCCCGGTACGCGGAGGCCGTGTTCACCGCACAGCAGACCATCGAGGACGCGCAGGCCTTCTACGCCGACCTCAAGTCCCGTACGGCGGCGGGCGGTCGGAACCCCGAGCACATCAAGGTGCTGCCCGGCATCGTCCCCGTACTGGGGTCGACGGAGGCCGAGGCGCTGGCCGCCGAGCAGGTCCTGGAGGACCACATCGTGTACACGCACGGTGTGGAAGGCCTGGAGCGGCTGCTTCAACTTCCCACCGGCGCACTGGAGTTGGATGCCCAGCTCCCCACCGATCTGCCGCCCGAGAGCGCGATCGAGGGCGCCAAGAGCCGCTACACGCTCGTCGTCGAGCTGGCCCGGCGCGAGCGTCTCACCGTACGGCAGCTCATCGGACGGCTCGGCGGCGGGCGCGGGCACCTCACCTTCGCCGGTACGCCCGAGCAGGTCGCCGACGAGATCGAGACCTGGTTCACGCGGGGCGCGGCCGACGGCTTCAACATCATGCCCGCGGTCCTGCCCTCCGGGCTCGACGCCTTCGTCGAGCATGTCGTCCCGATCCTGCGCGCCCGCGGTCTGCTCCGCGAGGAGTACGGGCCTCGCCGGACCCTGCGCGAGCGGTACGGCCTCCCGCGCCCCGCCAACCAGCACGTCAGCCCCGTATCCGCACCCGCTTCCGCGCCCGCCCTCGTCTGACTGAACCTCCTCTTCCCCGAAAGGAACCCGCGTGTCCGGCATCGAAATCCAGAAGATCACCGCGAACATCGGCGCCCGAGTGTCCGGCGTGGACATCTCCAAGCCGCTCGACGAGGAGCGGGTCGCCGCCCTCCGCGAGGCCCTGAACATCCACAAGGCTCTCGTTTTCGACGACGTGAACCTCGACGACGAGGGCCAGCAGGCCTTCGTACGCCACTTCGGTGAGCTGACCACCGCCCACCCGACCGTACCCTCCGTCGACGGCTCGCCCAATATCCTGCCCGTCGACAGCGAGCGGGGCCGCGCCGCCAACCACTGGCACACGGACGTCACCTTCGTCCTCAACCCGCCGCAGGCCAGCACCCTGCGCAGCATCACGGTCCCGCCGTACGGCGGCGAGACGCTGATCGCCAGCTCGGCCGCCGCCTACCGTGATCTGCCGGAACCCCTGCGGCAGTTGGCCGACAACCTGTGGGCCGAGCACACCAACGACTACGACTACGCCGTGGCGGACGAGGCGCTCGACGAGGAACTGGCCGCCCAGCGCGCCCAGTTCACGTCCATCGCGTTCCGCACCGCCCACCCGGTCGTCCGCGTCCATCCCCTGACCGGCGAACGCGGGCTGTTCATCGGCGGGTTCGCGCAGCGGATCGTCGGCCTGTCGGTCACCGAGTCCCGCAAGATCCTGGACCTGCTCCAGGCGTACGTCACCCGTCCGGAGAACGTCCTGCGCCACCGCTGGTCCCCGAACCAGCTCGTCCTCTTCGACAACCGCATCACCCAGCACTACGCCATCGACAACTACAACGGCCTCCCCCGCCGTCTGCACCGGGTGACCATCGCCGGCGACATCCCGGTCGGCGTCGAGGGCAAGGAGAGCTACTCGATCACGGGGGACGCCTCGCACTACACGGCCGTCGCCGCCGCCTAGCCGAACGCTCGGCCACGTCATCTCCGGTGTCTCCCCCGAAAGACCCTCGTGCGATACACACGAGGGTCTTTTGTTGCTAGCGTGCAGTTGCAAGCAATGCGCAATAAGACGTCGAGGGGACCCCCGCATGCCCGTCTACACGCTTCCTGAGCTGCCGTACGACTACTCCGCGCTCGCGCCCGTGATCAGCCCCGAGATCATCGAGCTGCATCACGACAAGCACCACGCGGCGTATGTGAAGGGCGCCAACGACACGTTGGAGCAGCTCGCGGAGGCGCGGGACAAGGAGTCCTGGGGCTCGGTCAACGGCCTGGAGAAGAGCCTCGCCTTTCATCTCTCCGGACACATCCTGCACTCCATCTACTGGCACAACATGACCGGCGACGGCGGCGGCGAGCCGCTGGAGAAGGACGGTGTCGGTGAGCTCGCGGACGCGATCACCGAGTCGTTCGGCTCGTACGCCGGGTTCAAGGCCCAGCTCACCAAGGCCGCCGCGACCACCCAGGGTTCGGGCTGGGGTGTGCTCGCCTACGAGCCGCTCAGCGGGCGGCTGATCGTCGAGCAGGTCTACGACCACCAGGGCAACGTCGGCCAGGGCTCGACCCCGATCCTGGTCTTCGACGCCTGGGAGCACGCCTTCTACCTCCAGTACAGGAACCAGAAGGTCGACTTCATCGACGCCATGTGGGCCGTCGTCAACTGGCAGGACGTGGCGAAGCGTTACGCCGCCGCCAAGGAGCGCGGCGACAGCCTGCTGCTCGCGCCGTGATCGTGACCGCGTAACACCCCCTGGACGTCCTGCCTCGTGATCGTCTTCTCACCCGAACGCGACGGCAGGCGGAATGACGGGAGGCCCCCGCGAGGACATGACTCGCGGGGGCCTCCCCGTGTTCCGAACGGCCCGACTCCTTACAGGTTGCTGAAGTCGGGGCCCGCCGTCCGGGTGCGCTTGATCTCGTAGAAGCCGGGGACCGAGGCGACCAGGAGGGTGCCGTCCCACAGCTTGGCGGCCTCCTCGCCCTTCGGGGCCGGGGTGACGACCGGGCCGAAGAAGGCGATCTGCTCGCCGTCGGCGCCGGGGACCGCGATCACCGGGGTGCCGACGTCCTGGCCGACCTTGGTGATGCCCTCCTTGTGGGACGCGCGCAGCTCGGCGTCGAACTCGAAGTTCTCCTGCTCGGCGTAGTCGATCAGGTCGGCGGGCAGGCCCACGTCGGCCAGGGCGCCGGCGATCGCCTCAAGGGTCGCGCCCTCGCCGTTGTTGTGGATGCGCGTGCCCAGGGCCGTGTAGAGGGGGCCGAGTATGTCGGCGCCGTGCTTCTGCCAGGCCGCCGTCACCACCTTGACCGGCTGCCAGGCCTTGACCGCGAGCATCTCCCGGTACTGCTCGGGCAGCTCGTCGAGCTTGTCCTCGTTGAGCACCGCCAGGCTCATGATGTGCCAGTTGACCTTGATGTCACGGACCTTCTCGACCTCCAGGACCCAGCGGGAGGTCATCCAGGCCCAGGGGCAGAGCGGGTCGAACCAGAAATCGACGGGGGTCTTGGCCGGGCTCACGTCGGACATGGGTCTCCTAGAGAAGGAATGGCTTTCCGGATCACTTTCCCCAGGGAACGCATCCTCGCCACCGTCGCATTCCCACGTGCCCGGTGTCAGTGCCGCGTGGCAGGATCGGTGCTGGTCGGCCGTACCGCCGTAGTGATGACGATGAGGGAGCTGCTCCGTGCCCGGTGAGAATCTGTCCCGCGACGAGGCCCGGGAGCGGGCCGCCCTGCTGTCCGTCGACGGGTACGAGGTGTTCCTCGACGTGCGGTCCGCCGTCGGTGACACAGCCAGTACGGGTGACACGGGCGGGGGGCGGACCTTCCGGTCCGTGACCACCATCCGGTTCCGGTGTGCCGAGCCCGGTGCCGCCAGTTTCGCCGACCTCATCGCGCCCAGTGTGACCGCTGTCTCACTCAACGGCCGTGATCTCGACCCGGGAGCCGTCTTCGACGGCACGCGCATCCTGCTGGAGGATCTCGCCACCGAGAACGAGCTGGTCGTCGACGCCCAGTGCGCCTACTCCCGCACCGGCGAGGGCCTGCACCGCTTCGTCGACCCCGAGGACGGCGAGGTGTATCTGTACACGCAGTACGAGCCGGCCGACTCCCGACGCGTCTTCGCCAACTTCGAGCAGCCCGACCTGAAGGCCCCCTTCCGGTTCGAGGTGCGGGCCCCCGAGGAGTGGGTCGCGTGGAGCAACGGGGTCGGGGAGCTGGTCGACGGGGTGTGGCGGTTCGCCGAGACCAAGCCCATCTCCACCTACATCACCGCCATCCTCGCCGGGCCCTATCACTACGTCACCGACTCGTACTCCCGCACGTTCGCCGACGGTACGACCCTCGACATCCCGCTCGGCGCGATGTGCCGCAAGGGTCTCGCCCCGCACTTCGACTCGGACGACGTCTTCCTCGTCACCAAGCAGGGGCTGGACTTCTTCCACGACCACTTCGACTACCCGTACCCCTTCGGGAAGTACGACCAGGCGTTCGTGCCCGAGTACAACCTCGGCGCGATGGAGAACCCGGGACTGGTCACCTTCCGCGAGGAGTTCATCTTCCGGGGGAAGGTGACGCAGGCGGCATACGAGCGGCGGGCGAACGTCGTCCTGCACGAGATGGCCCATATGTGGTTCGGCGACCTCGTCACCATGGAGTGGTGGGACGACCTGTGGCTCAAGGAGTCCTTCGCCGACTTCATGGGCTCCTTCTCCCTCGTCGAGGCGACCCGTTTCACCAACGGCTGGGTCACCTTCGCCAACAACCGCAAGGCCTGGGCCTACCGCGCCGACCAGCTTCCCTCCACGCACCCCGTCACGGCCGACATCCGCGACCTGGAGGACGCCAAGCTCAACTTCGACGGCATCACCTACGCCAAGGGCGCCTCCGTACTCAAGCAGCTCGTCGCCTACGTCGGGCCGGACGCGTTCCTCGAAGGCGCGCGGCGGTACTTCAAGCGGCACGCGTACGGCAACACACGCCTCGGCGATCTGCTGTCCGTGCTGGAGGAGACCAGCGGGCGGGACATGGTCACCTGGTCGCGAGCCTGGCTGGAGACCGCCGGGGTCAACTCCCTCACCCCTGCGGTGGTGTTGAGCGCGGACGGGCTGATCACCGAGCTGGCCGTGCTCCAGGAGGCCGCCGAGACCCATCCCGAACTGCGCCCGCACCGGGTGGCTGTCGGTCTCTACCGGCGTTCCCCGGACGGGGTGTTGGAGCGGTACGCGCGTGCCGAGGCCGATGTCGCCGGGCCCCGCACGGTCGTCGGTGAGCTGGCCGGGAGCGAGGCCCCCGACCTGGTCCTCGTCAACGACGACGACCTCACGTACTGCAAGATCCGGTTCGACGAGGGCTCGTTGGCCACCCTGCGGGCGCACCTCGGTGACATCACCGACCCGCTGGCCCGCGCCCTGTGCTGGTCCGCGCTGTGGAGCCTGACGCGGGACGGGCTGATGCCGGCCCGGGACTTCATCGACATCGTGCTGCGGTTCGCGGGGCGCGAGTCGGACATCGGCGTGCTCCAGATGCTGCACGCCTGGACCGACTCCGCGCTCACCCTCTACGCGGCCCCGGAATGGCGGGCCACCGGTGAACGCCTGCTCGCCGAGGGCGCGTTGAAGGAACTCCGGCTCGCCGAACCGGGCAGCCAGCACCAGTTGACGTGGGCCCGCTTCCTGGCCGCCACGGCATCGGGCGAAGCCGACTTCCAACTGCTCCAGGGGCTGCTGGACGGCACCGCGAAGATCGACGGCCTCGACGTCGACCAGGAGCTGCGGTGGGCGTTCCTGGAACCGCTCACCTCGCACGGCGTCGCCGACGAGAAGGTCCTCGCCGCCGAACTCGCCCGCGACGACACGGCGTCCGGCAAGCGCCACCAGGTCCGCTGTCTCGCCGCCCGCCCCTCGGCCGCCGTCAAGGCGCAGGCGTGGGCCCAGGTCGTCGAGTCGGACGCGCTGTCCAACGCCCTTGTCGAGGCCACCATCTCGGGCTTCGTCCAGGGCTCGCAGCGGGAGCTTCTCGCGCCGTACGCGGAGAAGTACTTCGCGGTGATCGAACGGACCTGGGCCGACCGCTCGATCCAGATCGGGATGGACGTCGTACGGGGCCTGTTCCCGTCCCTCCAGGACTCCCCGGAGACCCTGGCGGCGACGGACACCTGGCTGGCGGACCACGCCGACGCGGCACCGGCCCTGCGCCGCCTGGTCCTTGAGGCCCGGGACGACCTGGCGCGGGCCCTGCGGGCACAGGCGTGCGACGGAGCGGCAGGACGGTAGACGGTAGACGGTACTGGGTTGACGCGGGGGCCGGTTGGGGGG
>NZ_LIQQ01000208.1 GCF_001418565.1 Streptomyces graminilatus
TCGCCCTGGGCGCCGGTGCCGCCGTACTGCTCCACGGAACGGGGGACGACGGGCCGAGCGGCCCCGCCGCGCCCGCCGGTCCGGCGCCGGAACCCCTGTGGACGTACCGTGGCGGGCCGCTCGTCCAGGCACCGGCGGTCTTCCACCAGGGCACGGCCCTGCTGAAGACCCAGTCCGGCACCCTGGTCTGTCTGGGCCTCGCGGACGGCCCCGCTCCCCGGTGGATCCACCGGGGCATCAGCCAGTCGCCCACCCCGCCGCTGATCGTCTCGGACACCGTCGTCGCCCTCGGCACCGGCGCGACCGTGCTCGGTGTCGACCCGGACACGGGCGCGGAGCGGTACTCGCTGGACTTCGGGGAGGACTTCCGGTTCGACACGCTGCTCGGCGGGGCCGGAGACACGGTCACCATCGTCGGACTGCGGTTCGACCGCGAGGACAACCCTGACGGGTCACGGGGGTCGGCCACCTCGACGAACGTCGTCCTCGACACGGATCTGCGGACGCGTCTGGCCCAGGTCATCCCGATCAGTCCGGAGGACATCGGCCTCGAACTGAAACCGTTCATCGACTCCGGTTACTTCGTCTACCTGGACGGACTGCACCGTCTGCTGGCCCGGGGCGGCGACAGCCGGGGGAGCGTCGTGTGGAGCCAGCCGATGGCGTCCCGTTCGAAAACCCGGTCGGCCCCGGTGGTGGTGGACGGGACGGTCTTCGCCGCCGACGGCCAGCTCGTCGCCGTGGACCTGCGGACCGGCGGGCTGCGCTGGCGCGTGGGGCAGGAGAAGGGCGGCTTCGCGTCGGTCGCGGTCGCGGGCGGCACGGTGTACTGCACGACGAGCGATCCGTACGGCGTCGGGGCGTTCGACGCCGCCGACGGCTCCCGGCGCTGGTTCTGCGAAACCCCCGCGCTGGACCTGGAGAACCCCCTCGTCGCGGGCGGCGACGCGGTGTTCGTCACGGCCGCGGCCAACAAGGACGGCTTCTACGCGATCGACGCGCGGCGGGGCGAGCTGCTGTGGAACTTCACCGACGGCCGGGACACCGGCATCAACGACTGGCAGCTCTCCTGCGACGCCGAAGGCGGCCACGAACATCCGCTGATCGCCCAGCACTTCGAGAGGGTGTACGCGCTTCCGGTGCCTCGGTCCTGAAGGCACCCGGGAGCCCGTGCCCTGTCACTGGGCGATTCGGGCGGCGATCGGGCCGGCGGTCACTCGAATGCGGGTCACTGGGACGTGGGTCACCGGGACGTGGGTCACCGGGACGGGGCGCAGCGGCTCAGCGCTGCTCCCAGTCGCCGGTGTCCTCGGCGCCGGGAGTGCCCTCCCGGAAGGCCGGCGCCTGGAAGGGGTCGATCTCCGGGGTCGGTGAATCGGTCCTCGCGTGGAACGTGGTGGGTTCCGGTGCGGAGAACAGAGAAGTCAGCTCGATGGAAGGTCTCCTGATGCTTGGAACGGCATGGCCGAACTCACAGAACGGTCAGCTTGGGGTAGGGACTGATGATCCGTTCCTGACGCCCGCCGAAGTCGACGAGTACTGCGATGCCGTCCTCAACGGTGGTCACCCGGCCGAGGCCGAAGACGTCGTGAGTGACTCGGTCGCCTACCGCGAACAGCTTGGTAGGAGGTGCCACAGGGGCTTTGAAGGGGCTGGTGGCCAGATGGGCCCGCGTTACCACTGTCTTTGTCATTGACGTCAGTATGCTCCGCCCGGGCCTGTCGTGGGCCCGGTAAGTACCCCCGACTCTTGCCGGCCATGCCCGCGCCCGCCCCGCGCACGGGCGCGCGAAGACGGCGGTAGGCCCCCGCGCGGATACGGACAGCGCAGGTCACACGGGGTACGGAGGGGTGGTGCGAGCCCCCGTCGCGGCCCGGCGGGCGGCCCGGCCGCACGCGGAGAGATCGCGAAGAGTTATGAATCGGTAGCCACTCCCGCCGCCCCGAACGGCCCGGCGTGGCCCGGATCACTCCCGCCCCGACGCGCTCACCGCCAGCGCGGCGACCGTGACGGCCGTCACGAGGAGCGGAATCGCCAGTCCGTGATGGACCACCAGCCACGCGCCGAGCAGCGCGCCCACCGCCATCGCCACCACCGCCGCCGACCGGCGCGGAGAGTTCCTGCCCGTACCGCCGGCCGCGCGGGAGTCGGCGGCGAGACCGGTGAGGGTCATCGTCAGGACGGTGGTCGTCAGGTCGGGTACGCCCAGTCTGCGTACGGTGGCGTTGCGCAGCCCCATCGCGAAGGCCGTGACCGCGATCAGCGTGTAGACGGTGACCGTCGCGTCCGGCGCCGCGAAGGCCACCGCCGAGGACGCGCCCAGGAGCACCGCCTCGACGGCGAGCGTGATCCGGGCCCACCTCCGGCGCGAGCCCCCGCCCAGCCGCCCCGCGACGCGCCCGCCGGCCACCGCGCCCGCCACGAACGAGACCAGCGACGTCAGCGTGTGCGAGACGGAGAACCCGGGCGCCCCGGCGGCGGCGAAGCCGAGCACGACGACGTTTCCGGTCATGTTCGCGGTGAAGACATGGCCGAGCCCGAGATAGCTGACGGCGTCGATCAGCCCGCTGACCACCGTCAGCACCAGCAGCACGGCCACCAGTCGCAGCCCGCGCGATTCGGGATCGCCGGGTGCGGACCGGGCCGGTTCGGTTGCCTCTGCGCTCATCGGGCCAGTCCACCACGACCGGTCCACCACGAGGTATGGGCGGACACGGCGAGGGCGCCGTCCCCCGAGGATCGGGGAACGGCGCCCTCGTACCGGCGTACCGGCGTACCGGCGTACCGGCGTACCGGCGTACCGGCGTACCGGCGTACCGGCGTACCGGCGTACCGGCGTACTGGTGTGTCTGGCCGGGTCGGCTCAGTACCAGTGGTGGGCCTGCCAGAAGTTCCAGGCGCCGACCGGGCTGCCGTAGCGCTGGTTCATGTACTTCAGGCCCCACTCGATCTGGGTGGCGGCGCTGGTCCGCCAGTCGGAGCCGGCCGAGGCCATCTTGGAGCCGGGCAGGGCCTGGACCAGGCCGTAGGCGCCGGAGGAGGCGTTGGTGGCGGCGACGTTCCAGCCGCTCTCGTGCTCGACGATGTGGCTGAAGGCGTTGAACTGCGCGTCGTTCGGGATCAGCTTGTGCGCGATCGCCTTGGCGTTGGACGCGGATGCGGGGGTCGCCGCGTGGGCGGGAGCCGCGGCCAGCACCATACCGGCGGTGGCGGCGGCCACGGCGGCGGTGGTGAGGACCTTCTTGGGGGAGGCGATGGCGCTGGCGATACGGGAGACGAACACGGAGAACCTTTTCTTCGGGAACAGGACCGTCGCGGGCAAGCCGGTGCCACGTGGTGCGTACTGCGTGAGTGGCTTTGACATGCGTTGGCGCCGCGACCCTTGGGGGGTTCGTGGCGCCTTGCGACTGCTCCAGAAGAGCAGGCCCGACGGACGTCCGCAATCACCCCTTTTGCTAGTTGTGGTCGTATGTGGGTTGTCCGCCCCCTTTGTGATCTGGCTCTCAATCCGCAGGTCAGGGGCAGTTTCTGTGTGGACATGACACGCACTTCGGTCTACTAGTTCACTTCGTAAGTGACGTGCGTCCTATGGGCCGCTTCACGCCCGGAGCGCGCTCAGGACGCGTCGAAAGTGACCTGGGTCTCGAAGGCGGCCTGTCGCGTGGCCCGGCGCAGCGCCTTGAGAACGGCCGGGCCGAGGGTGATCGTGAGGACGACGGTCAGGACCGCCCGCCCCAGGTCCCAGCCGAGCGAGGTGGCCAGGCAGTACGTGGCGAAGCGGGCCAGGTTCACGGGGAGCGGCGCGTCCGGCGCGAAGGCGATGTTCGAGGCCAGTGCGCCCATGAAGGGCCAGCCGGCCAGGTTCATGAGCGTGCCGTAGGCGAACGCGGCCAGGAAGCCGTAGCCGGACAGGAGAAACAGCTCCGCCCGGCCGCGCAGCCGCTCCGCGCCCGGCAGCAGGCCCGCGCCCGTCGTGAACCAGCCCAGCGCGAGCATCTGGAACGGCATCCAGGGCCCCACCCCGCCCGTGAGCAGCGCGGACGCGAACATGGTCACCGAGCCGAGGACGAACCCGAAGCCGGGTCCCAGCACCCGTCCGCTCAGCACCATCAGGAAGAACATCGGCTCCAGACCGGCCGTACCGGCTCCGAGCGGGCGCAGGGCCGCCCCGGCCGCCGCCAGCACACCGAGCATCGCCACCGCCTTCGGCCCGAGCCCCGACTCGGAGATCGCCGCCGCCACGACCGCGACGAGCAGCACGAGCAGCCCCGCGAACAGCCAGGGCGCGTCCTGGGCGTGCGCGCCGACGGCGGAGTCGGGCGGCGCGAGGAACGGCCACCCGAACCCCGCCACCCCCACGGCACCGACCAGCACGAGGGCGGCGGTGGAACGCGGCCCGAGCCGGACCGGCCGGGACTTCCCCGCACCGCTCACCGGAGGGCCTCCCGCACCTGGGCGACGGTGAGCCACCGCTGCGGGGCCAGGATCTTGGCGACCTGCGGCGCGAAGGACGGCGACGCCACGACCACCTCCGCGGTCGGGCCGTCGGCCACCATCTCCCCGTCGGCCAGGATCACGACCCGGTGGGCCAGCTCGGCCGCCAGTTCCACATCGTGCGTGGCCAGCACGATCGCGTGCCCCTCGGCGGCCAGCGCCCGCAGTACGGCGACCAGCCGGGCCTTCGCCGCGTAGTCGAGTCCCCGGGTCGGCTCGTCGAGGAGCAGCAGGGGCGGCCGGGCGGTCAGTACGACAGCCAGCGCGAGCGCCAGCCGCTGCCCCTCGGACAGATCACGCGGGTGTGTGTCGTCCGCCACACCGGGCAGCAGCTCGGACACCAGCGCCCGGCAGCTCCCCGCCCCGGCGCCCGCGTCGGCGTCGGCCGCCGCGCACTCGGCGGCGACCGTGTCGGCGTACAGCAGGTCCCTCGGCTCCTGCGGTACGAGACCCACGCGCCGTACGAGGTCCCGGGGCGCCGTCCGGTGCGGCACGGCGCCTCCGACCCGCACCGAACCGGCGGCCGGTTCGACGAGCCCGACCATTGCCCCGAGCAGCGTGGACTTCCCGGCGCCGTTACGGCCCATCAGGGCGACCGTCTCGCCGGGGGAGACGGTGAGACCGACCCGCCGGAGCGCCTCGACACGGGCATGCCGGACGGTGAGGGCGTCGACTACCGCCGCGTGGACAGGAGTTGGGTTCGCCGGTGGTGGCGGCGGGTTCCGGCGGAAGCGCCGACGCGGACTGGGGGCCGGTTCAAGTGCGGGCATGGACAGGGGAGTCGGCGTGTGTTGCGGGTACGGGCGGTCCGCCAGCCGCTCCCGCAGGTCCCCGGCACGGCGGCGGGCGTCGCGGACGGTCAGGGGCGGCGGGGACCAGCCCGCCAGGCGGCCCAGGGCGACCACGGGCGGGTACACCGGGGAGACGGCCATCACCTCCGCCGGGGTGCCGACGACCGGGGCGGCACCGGGGGCGGGGAGAAGGACGACACGGTCGGCGTACTGGACCACCCGCTCCAGGCGGTGCTCGGCCATCAGGACCGTCGTGCCGAGGTCGTGGACGAGGCGTTGCAGGACGGCGAGGACCTCCTCGGCCGCCGCCGGGTCGAGCGCCGACGTCGGCTCGTCGAGGACCAGGACCCTCGGATGCGGGGTGAGGACCGAGCCGATCGCGACCCGCTGGCGCTGTCCCCCGGAGAGGGTGGCGATCGGCCGGTCGCGCAGTTCGGCCAGACCCAGCAGGTCGAGCGTCTCCTCCACCCGGCGGCGCATCACGTCGGGGGCGAGACCCAACGACTCCATTCCATAGGCGAGTTCATCCTCGACGGTGTCCGTCACGAAGTGGGCCGACGGGTCCTGGCCCACTGTGCCGACCACATCGGCGAGTTCGCGCGGCTTGTGGGTACGGGTGTCACGGCCGTCCACCGTCACCCGGCCGCGCAGGGTACCCCCGGTGAAGTGCGGGACGAGACCGCTCACGGCACCCAGAACCGTCGACTTGCCGACCCCCGACGGCCCGACCAGCAGGACGAGTTCACCCTCGGCCACCTCGAAGTCCACATGCAGACAGGCGGGTTCGCGGGCCCCCTCGTAGGTCACGGAGACATCCTCGAAGCGGATCACGACGGCTCCCTGGAGAGAGTGGGCGTACCGGGCGTACCGGTCCTGCCGCGCACGGGACTTGGGGCGACGAAGGCCGGGACCAGACCCACCAGCACCGCGACGGCAGGCCACAGGGGCAGGGCCGGTGACACCAGCGGGACGACACCGGGGTGCAGGGCCGCCGCCGAGCCGGGGGAGTGGACGGAGGCGAGGATCACCAGCGCCGCCACCAGCACCCCGGACCCCGCGACCAGCCAGGCCCGTACACCCCACACGTCCGGCCGGAACCGGGTACGCGGGGAACGCCGGCCACCGAGCCACAGCCCGCCCAGCGCCGCCGCCAGCCCGGCCAGCAGCACCGGCAGCCCGTACGTACCGCCCGCGGCCGTCAGCAGCCCGTACGTGCCCGCGCAGACGCCGAGCAGACCGCCCAGGGTGAGCGCGCCGGTCGTACGGCGGACGGCGGCCGGAACCGCGGCGGTACGGCCGTAGCCGCGCGCCTCCATCGCCGCCGCCAGCGCCACCGACCGCTCCAACGCGCCCTCCAGGACCGGGAGTCCGACCTGGAGGAGCCCCCGCACGCCCCGGTCGGGACGGCCGCGCAACCGGCGGGCGGCGCGCAGCCGCTGGATGTCCGCGATCAGGTTCGGCGCGAAGGTGAGGGCCACGACGACCGCGACCCCGATCTCGTACAGGGCGCCCGGCAGCGACTTGAGGAGCCGGGACGGATTCGCGAGGGCGTTCGCGGCGCCGACACAGATCAGCAGCGCGGCCAGCCGCAGCCCGTCGTACAGAGCGAAGACCACCCCCTCGCCGGTCACCCTGCCGCCCACGCGTACCCCCTGCGCCCAGTGGGGGAGGGGCAGTTCGGGGAGCGTGACGAGGATGTGCGAGCCAGGAACCGGGGAACCGAGGACGACGGCGAAGCCGAGCCGGATGACAAGAACGGCCAGCCCGAGCTTGACGAAGGCACCGTAGGAACGGGCCCAGGAAGCGTCGGTACGCCGCACGGCGACGACATACCCGGCAACGACAATGAGCAGCCCGAGGAGGAGGGGGTTGGTCGTACGGCTGCCAGCGATACCGAGCCCAAGCGCCCAGACCCACCAGGCGCCGGGATGCACGGCCTCCCGGGCCGGCTGTCGAGATTCGGGGGCGCAAGCCCCCCGACAGGGGCGCGGGGCTGTGTCATTTGCGGCTCCGCCGCGTGGGCGCGCCCAGCCCCCACGGCCCCGCAGCGACCGCACCGCGTGTGCAGCAGACCGCTCAGCCACGCTGACGACGCCACGTCTGCCAGACAGCCCCCACCCCAACCCCCACCACGACGGCAATCCCCGCGACCAGCCCGACGGACGGCCCACCGCCCGAATCCGTCGCTGAGGGGGCGGGCTTCGCCGCCCCAACTGCCTCACCGCACCCCGTGCGCGGATACCCGGCGATGGCACACAACAACGCGCCGGAGTCGTATCGCAACGGCCCGGCGACCGAGGCGAGCGCATCGGCCGTGCTCGCGTCGGCGGAAACGCGGGCGCACACCGTACGCATCGCGGGCGGACGCTCCCCGCCCGGCGCATCGGCGGACGTACCGAAGTCGACGACGAGCGCCACCCGTTTCATGCCCGCCAGCGCACGCGTCCTCGCGCAGACGACCGCGAACACGGCATCGGTGCGCGGCCGGGCGGCGTTCTTGGAGTCCGGGCTCACGGCGAACCGGAACCCCTGGACGTCACCGTCGGAGGGTCGGGCGGTCGACGGCCCCTGCGTGGCGTACGTCCAGGCGTCGCCGTCGCGCTCCCAGAAGGACCAGTACCGGTAGCCGACGGCCTGGGCCTGACCGGCGCCCGCCCAGAGGCAGAGGAGAAGCGCGGCGAGGAGAGCCGGGAGCGCGCGGCGCCGGATCACGACTGCCGCTTCCTCTTGTTGCGCCCGCTGATCAGGAAACCGATGCCGATACCGGCGACGAGGAAGATACCGACGATCCACAGTTTCCGGAAGCCGTCGCCGCCCTCCTCGATGGTGGGGTCGTCCTGGATCTCCGTGGCGGCGCGGGTCGGCGGAGAGTAAGCCGGAACGGACGCGGGCGCCGGGCCGGTCGCGTCGAGGAGGGCCACCAGGTCCTGGCCGCCGAAGTCGCGCGGATCGTCGGCCTCGGCGTTCGCCGCGAGGATCAACGGCGCGTACGCGGCCGGCCCCGCCTGCTTCGCCCAGGGCGCGGAGGTGACCTCCAGCCAGCGCAGCGCGTCGGCCGCCCGCTGCCCCTGACCGGCGGTCGCGAGGGCGAGGACGGCGTCCGCCGTGTTCCCGTAGTCGGGCTGGTCCTTGGCCCCGGCCAGCGCGGACGTCAGGTGCTTGTCCTTGGCCAGCGCCCGTACGAGATACGCGGCGCCGTTGCGCGCGGCCTGCCCGGGATCGGCGGCGTCCGAGCAGGTCAAGGGGGTGTCGGTCGGCTTCACATCCTCTCCGGCGAACCCCTTCCCCAACAGGCCGGTCACAGCGGCCGCCGTCGCGTCGGCGTTGGCGACGAGCCTGCCCTTCTTGTCCGGCTGGTAGGCGAAGGCACCCCCGCCGGTCGCGTCGCAGGGAAGTGCCAGCTTCAGCAACAGGTCGTACGGCGACTTGCCGCCCTTGCCGCCCTCACCACCCTTGGTGACCTCGCCGGGACTCTCCCCGGCGGCGGCCAGTGCGCCGACAACCACGGACGTGGAGTTCGCGTCGCTGGCCCCGCCGGCCGCGTACCCCCAGCCACCGTCCGTGTTCTGTACGGACTTCAGCCAGCCGACGGCCCTGCCGACCACCGCGTCCCGCCCGCCGAGGGCGGCGAGTGCCTGGACGGCGGCGCCGGTGCTGTTGGTGTCGACGAGGGTCTTGGCGGTGCAGGGCGAGCCGGTATCGCTTCTGAACGGCGCGAAGGCACCGTTCGCGCACTGCTGCCGGGCCAGCCAGTCGACGGCCGAGGCGGCGGGCTTCACGCCCACGGTGTCCTGGGCGAGCAGCGCGAGGGACTGGCGCCAGACGCCGTCGTAGGTGGGATCACCGGTGCCGTACAACCCGGCGGGAAGGGCGGCCGAGGAAGTGGACTGCGAGGACGACGGCGAGGCGGCGGACGCCTGGCCCCCGAGGGGCATGGCCATGGCGACGGCGGCGATGAGGGTCGGAGCTGCTGTCGCGCTGCGGCGGACGTTCATGCTCGGCGGGTGCCTCTCCCTGAGGGGAGACGGGCAGCACGGGACACCCCGGGCGGCTCGGCTCCGTATGCCTCGACGGTGCCGTACACCGGCGGGTCGCCGGTGACACGAGCCGGTCACGGTCCGCGCGGGGCAATCCGGCTCACAGCCCCGGCCGGTGGACGGGCCGCTGCTCACGGTTGCGGGTCAGCGCCGGAATCGCACCGGCTTCCCCCCGTACGGGTGTGATACGACCCGCTCACTGTACCGGTCGGTGCAAGCTGCACGGGGTTTCACACCGCCACGTACGTCACCGGCTCGCTCCCCGTGACGGCCTCCGCCTGGCCCAGTTTGACGAGGCGGCGGACATGGGCCTCCGCCTCCGAGACCGCGATGTTCCTTGATATCGAGGGGATTTCGGACCAGGGGCGGTTCCACTCCATGCGTTCCGCCAGTTGCCAGGGGGTGAGCGGAGTGGCGAGGAGGGTGCGGAGGCCGGCGAGGCGCTCGTCGTGGTGGTCGAGGAGTTCCCGTACGCGGAGGGCCGCGTCGGGGAAGGCGTACCGGTGGGCCGGGAGCACCTCCGCCGGGGCCAGACGGCCGATGCGCTCCAGGGAGTCGAGGTAGTCGCCGAGGGGGTCGGCCACCGTCGCGTCGTCCGGGTCCTCGTACAGGCCGATGTGCGGGGTGATGCCCGGGAGTAGATGGTCGCCGGAGAACAGGCGGCCGTTGCCCGGGAGTTGGGCCGGGTGGGCCTCCTCCAGGTGGAGGCAGACATGGCCCGGGGTGTGGCCCGGCGTCCAGATCGCGCGCAGCCGGCGGCCGGGGAGGTCGAGGAGTTCGCCGGGGACGATCTCACGGTCGGGGAGTGCCGGCGAGAAGCCGGGCAGGAGACCGGCGGGGGTCCTGGTCAGGGTCGCCAGATGGTCGGCGGGCGCCCCGGCCGCCGTCAACTTGGCGGTCATGTACGAGAACCAGCGGTCGACGCGGTTGTCGCGGGTCCGCCGGACGAGGGCGATGTCCGCCTCGTGCATCGCGATCCAGGCCCCCGACGCCTCACGGACCTGGCCGGACAGGCCGTGGTGGTCCGGGTGGTGGTGGGTGATCACCATGCCGTGGATCTCGCCGGCCGAGGTGCCGCACGCCAACAGGCCCTCGGCGAGGGCGTCCCAGGACAGCGGATCGTCCCAGCCCGTGTCGATGAGCACCGGCCCGCTGTCGGTGTCGACGACGTACACCAGCGTGTGTCCGAGGGGGTTGTTCGGAATGGGAACCCGGAGGGACCGTACGCCCCCGCCGTGATCGGTCACCTGCGTGGACACCTGTGTCATGGGCTCCCCTGCGCCTGGGCTGCCAGCCACTATAACTAGAACCGGTTCCATCGGGAGCCCAAGTCGCCTGCCTCGTACACCTCGTACACCTCGTAGTCGTGCGAGAGCTGTGGACTCCTCGGAGGGGAACTGGTAACTGTCTCCCTGTCTGTATCTATCTGACGAACCGTCAGAGACGGTACCCGGAGAGGCAGTCGGCGAGAGGCAGTCGGCCATGACCGAGCTCGTGGAACACGGACAGCTGTTCATCGGCGGGGAGTTGACCGACCCCCTCGGCAAGGATGTCATCGAGGTCATCTCCCCGCACACCGAAGAGGTCATCGGCCGGGTGCCGCACGCCTCCACGGCCGACGTCGACCGGGCCGTAGCCGCCGCGCGCACCGCCTTCGACGAGGGCCCCTGGCCGAGGATGACCCTCGACGAGCGGATCGCCGTCGTCACCCGTATCAAGGACGGGATCGCCGCGCGGTACGAGGAGATCGGCCGCGTCATCTCCGCCGAGAACGGCTCCCCGTACTCCTGGAGCATCCTCGCCCAGGCTCTCGGCGCGATGATGGTCTGGGACGCGGCGATCACCGTCGCCCGCGACTACACGTACGAGGAGACACGCGACGGAGCCCTCGGCCGCATCCTCGTCCGGCGCGAGCCGGTGGGTGTCGTCGCCGCCGTGGCCCCCTGGAACGTCCCGCAGTTCGTCGCGGCGGCCAAGCTCGCGCCCGCGTTGCTCACCGGCTGCACGGTGGTGCTGAAGCCGTCGCCCGAGTCGCCCCTCGACGCGTACATCCTCGGGGAGATAGCGACGGAGGCCGGACTGCCGCCCGGCGTCCTCTCCATCCTCCCGGCCGACCGCGAGGTCAGCGAGTACCTCGTCGGACACCCCGGCATCGACAAGATCTCCTTCACCGGCTCGGTCGCTGCGGGCAAGCGCGTGATGGAGGTGGCGTCCCGTCAACTCACGCGCGTAACACTGGAGTTGGGCGGCAAGTCGGCGGCCGTGGTCCTCCCGGACGCCGACCTCGACACCGCCGTCCCCGGCATCGCCTCCGCCGCCTGGATGAACAACGGCCAGGCCTGCGTGGCCCAGACCCGCATCCTCCTCCCGCGCTCCCGCTACGACGAGTTCGCGGACGCCTTCACCCAGGCCGCGAACGCGCTGGTGGTCGGCGACCCGCTCGACCCGGCGACCCAGGTGGGCCCCCTGGTCGCACGGCGCCAGCAGCAGCGCAGCCTCGACTACATCCGCATCGGCCAGGAGGAGGGCGCGAAGATCCTCACGGGCGGCGGACGCCCGGCGGGCCTCGACCGCGGCTGGTACGTCGAACCGACCCTCTTCGGCGACGTCGACAACTCGATGCGCATCGCCCGCGAGGAGATCTTCGGCCCGGTCATCTGCCTCATCCCGTACGGCGACGAGTCCGAGGCGGTGAAGATCGCCAACGACTCCGACTACGGCCTCTCCGGCAGCGTATGGACGTCGGACGTCGCCCACGGCATCGACATCGCCCGCCAGGTCCGTACCGGCACCTACTCGGTGAACACCTTCAGCCTCGACATGCTCGGCCCGTTCGGCGGCTACAAGAACTCGGGCCTCGGGCGGGAGTTCGGGCCCGAGGGATACGGCGAGTACCTGGAGCACAAGATGATCCACCTCCCGGCCGGCTGGGAGGGCTGACGACGATGGGCGACCGCTGGCACATCGAGGTCGACCGCTCACTGTGCATCGGCTCGGCCCAGTGCGTCCACCGGGCCCCGGACGGCTTCCGCCTCGACACCGCGATGCAGTCCCACCCGCTCGAACCGGACGCGGACGCGAACGAGAAGGTGCTGGCGGCGGCGGAGAACTGCCCGGTGGAGGCGATCATGATCACGCTGGTGGAGGGCGGGGAGCTGGTGTTTCCGCCGGAGGAGTAGGCGAGTACGACCTGTTTCCTTTGATCTCATCTGTTCGTCCGTGTGTCACTCGAAGCGGTGCAGAAGTCCGCGCACCTCGTCCGCCAAGGGGTCCTCCAGCAGTTCCAGGAGGCGCAGTGCCTCGGTGAGGGCCGCGCGGGCTTCGGCCCGGTGCGACTCGATGCGCAGGCGTCCCAGTTCCACGAGTGAGTGCGCGAGGCCCGGCCGGTCGTCGGCCTCGCGCCGGAGCGTGACGGCTTGGCCGTACCAGTCGGTGGCGGACTCCAGGTCCCCCAATCGCCTGGTGGCGTCGCCCAGTTGGTGGAGGGCCGCTCCCTCCGTGAGCGTGTCGTTCGCCGCCCGTGCCAGGTGAAGTGCGGCCAGGCAGTGCTCGCGGGCCCGCGCCGGTTCGTCGAGCGCCAGACTGATCGTGCCCAGTTCGTTCAGGCTGATCGCCTGACTGCGCTGGTCGTCCTCGTGCCGGTGCTGTTCGAGGGCCTGCTTCTGCTGGACGTACGCCTCCTCGTAGCGGCCCGCGACACGCAGTGTCCACGCCAGGTTGTAGTTGGCGATGCTCTCCCACTGCCGGTGGCCCGTCCGGCGGCTGAGATCCAGCGCGGCCGTGAACCGTTCGCCGGCCTCGGCGTGCCGTCCGACCGCGCCCGCCGCTCCGCCCAGACAGATCAGGGCCCAGGTCTCCGCCCAGGCGTTCCGCTCCAGGCGGGCGGCCTGGAGAGCGGTGAGGGACAGATCGTGGCGGTAGGCGTGCTGGTGGCGGACCACGAGGTAGTAGATGAGAGCTATCGGTACCTTCCAGGCCATGTCGTGCATGCGGTGACTCATCGCCTGGTCGACGGCGGCCGCCAGGTTCACGATCTCCGCGTCGCACCAGGCGAGGGCCGCGGCGCTGTCGGTGAAGTCGGGCGCGGGAAGCCGCGTGTCCTCCTCGTCCAGCGGCGCGTGCGAGCGCTGCGGAGCCAGCAGCCGGTCGGCGCTGTCGCAGTGCCGGAGATAGTGCTGGAGCCCGCGCCGCACCGCCGCGTCACGCTCGGCCTCCGGTTCCTCGGCCAGGACGCGTTCCCGCGCGTAGTCGCGGATCAGATCATGGAACCGGAACCGTCTGTCCGACACCTCCTCCAGCAGGTTGTCCGACTTCAGGGCACGCAGCAGACGAATCGCCGCGCTCGGTGGTACGTCGATCAGCGCCGCCGCGGAGCCGGTGGAGAAGTCGGGTCCCGCGTGCAGGGCGAGCAGCCGGAAGGCGCGAGCCTTGGCCGGGCTGAGTCCGTTGTACGACCATGAGAGCACCAGATGCATTCCCGTCTCTTCGTCCGGACTGGACAGGGCCGAAAGCCGGCTGCTGGTGCTGGAGAGATCCTGGACCAGGGCCGCGACATCGCCAGGTGTGCGGGCTTGCTGGGCGGCGATCCGGACCGTGAGGGGCAGACTGCCGCACTGACCGATCAGGTCGGTGATCTGCCGGCTCTCGGCCTGACCGGAGACCCGGGAGAACAGCGTGACGGCATCGCGCTGAGGCAGCGGACGTAACGTCATACAACTGGCTCCCTGGGTTACTTCCAGAGCTTCCAGATTGCTGCGGCTGGTGACGACGGTGCAGCATCCGGGGGCGCTCGACAGAAGGGGCAGTACCTGGTCGGTGCTGCGTGCGTTGTCCGCGATGATCAGCATGCGCCGGCCGTGCAACAGGGAACGGAATTTCGCTGCCATGGCGTCGAGATGGCCCATCAGATTGTCCATGGGCGCGTTCAGGGCGAGCAGGAAGGAATGCAGTGCCTCTTCCGGCCGCTGCGGTGGCAGGCTGTGGTAACCGCGCAGGTCCGTGTAGAGCTGACCGTCCGGGAACTGCTCCATCGCCCGGTGGGCCCACCACACCACCAGCGCGCTCTTGCCCACCCCGGCCTGCCCGGACACCACGGCGAGGCCGTTCTCCTGGCGGGCCGCCTCGTCCAGGCGACCGAGCTCCACGGTGCGATCGGTGAACCAGGTGGCGGCGCGGGGCAGTTGGTGCGGGGTGGGCCCCTCGGCCCAGCCATTCGTGTCCATACCGCCAGCTCCCCTCATGTGCTGTTCCCGTGCGACATGGTTTGCCCGCCAAGGAGATATACGTCGGCTCGGCGGGCGCGAAACGCCTGTCGCCCGGCGCCCTTCACTACGCCGGGTGGCAGTGGCAGTGACAGGCCTCAGGGAGTCGTGTGGTGCCAGGCCGTGGGTACGGTGAGTCCTTCCGGGAGTTGCCCGTTCGGGTCGCTCACCCGCACCAGTCCGGTCGGGGCCGAACCGCGGGCATCCGTGAAGTCGACCGTGCCCCCGGAAAAGCATCTGTAGCTGAAATCGACGGTGGCACCGACGAAGGCCGCATCGTCGAATTGGACTGCACCGCCGAGGAAATTCGTGTGGGCGAACTTGACTCTCCCGGCGGAGAACGTGGCTTCGTTGAACCAGACCCCACTACCCGAGAATCTGGCGCCGACGAACCCGACTTCGCTGCCCGAGAACTCCGAGAAGCCGAAATCGACAGTGCCTCCGGAGAAAGCGGCGCCGTTGAATTCGATCCGGCCGTCGGAGAATGTTGCGTCGGCGAAATCGACCGAACTACCGCAGAACCGCACGGCGCCGACGGCACCAGCGCTGGACCGGCCAGTGAAGGAGACCGTGCCGCCGGAGAACCTGGCGTCCCTGAAGTCGACCCTGCCTCCGGCGAAAAAGGCAGCACCGAAGCTGACCCTGCCACCGGAGAACTTGGCACCGCTGAAGAGAACCGCGCCCCCGGAGAAGTCGGAACCAGAGAAGTCGACCGTGCTCCCGGAGAAGGACGCCCCGCTGAAATCGACCGTCCCGCCGGAGAACATTGCGCCGCCGAACGAGACACGACCCCCCGAAAACGTGGCGCCGCCGAAGCTGGCCCTGCCCCCCGAGAAAACCGCACCAGAGAAGTCCCCACCGTCGAACACGACCCCGGTGAAGTCAAGATCCTGCCCCTGCCACGAGTGCTCGTGCTCGGCGGGCAGCCGCAGATGATCCCGGACGAGCCTGATGACGGTATGCCGGACCTCCCTCAGGGCCAGATAGGTGTGCCGGGCTGCCGCGTCCCCCGCAGGGAGATCGGACTCCGCGACATAGGGCAGCCGCAGATAGGCGCACAGGACATCGACGCAGGTCTGGCGCAGCGCGTGGGTGGGGGCGTCGTCGGCCAGCCCCGCCAGCGCGTGGACCCCGCCGAGGCGGACGGCGGCGGATTCGTTGCCGAGCTGGGAGACGGCGGTGGTGAAGCGTTCCGTATGCAGACGGGTGCTCTCCCGCAGGGCGCCGTCCTCGTCGACGCGCTGGCGCCGGTAGGCGACGACCAGAGCGACCAGGGCACCCGCACCGGCGACGACACCGAAGGACAGCTTGACGAGGTCGAACAGGGTCTTGGAGTCGACACGGTGTTCGGGCTTCAGCCCCCGGGCGCCGAGCAGCCCCCACCCGGCCGAGAAGACCCCGGCCGCCACCAGAACGGCGGCGGTGAAGGCAAGGGCGAGGGCGATACCGACCGGCCAGAGACGCAGGCCGCGCCGTTCGGTCCGGCGCCGGGGCAGACGAGGGCTCACCCTTGTCAGGACTGATCCTGACGGCTTCCGGTTGCGGTCCCGGAGGCCGGGTCAGCCGTGGGACTCCGGATCCGGATCCGTCAGGTCGATCAGCCTGCACACCGTCTCGATGTCGATCTTCACCTGGGCGATCGAGGCCCGCCCCGACAGCCAGGTGATCAGCGCCGAGTGCCAGGTGTGCTCGATGACCCGGACCGCCGAGAGCTGCTCGGGCGTCGGATGACCCTGCCCCGGCTCGCCCAGCCCCATCGAGTCCAGGATGATCGCCGTCGTCTGACGGGACACCTGGTCGACCTCCGGTGAGACGCTGCGGTCCGCGAACGTCAGCGCCCGCACCATCGCGTCCGCCAGATGCGGCTCACGCTGAAGGGCGCGGAACGCGCGCATCAGGGTCTCCGCCACCCGCTCGGCCGCCGTCTCGCCGGTGGGCGGCTTCTTGCGCAGCGTGCCGTGCATGTGTTCCAACTGGTCCTGCATGGTGGCGACCAGCAGATGGATCTTGGACGGGAAGTACCGGTAGAGCGTGCCGAGCGCGACCTGCGAGGACTCCGCGACCTCCCGCATCTGCACCGCGTCGAAACCGCCCCGGCTCGCCAACTGCGCGCTCGCGTGCAGGATCCGCCGCCGCCGGGCCTCCTGCCGCTCGGTGAGGGGCGCGGCTGGCGGCAACGCGGCCGGAAGCGACCCGGTCGTCGCCCCGGACCGGGACCCGGCCGTCGAACCGGCCGCTGCCCCGCTCGTCGCCCCGCTCGTCGCCCCGGACCCCGACCCGGACGTCGTACCGGACCGCGAACTCGGTCGCGCCGTATGTGCTTCCACCTTCGCGTCGGCAGGCATGGGTCCCGTTCCGTGACAGTCGGTGATCGCGTGACGTCGTGCGGCGATCAGGCGGCGATCTGGCAGTCATATGTCAGCAAACAGCCAGCATGGCACGTCAGCCTCGGGTGGCGGCCGTGGCGCGAATCACCTGATCCACCGCTCACAGTCGACGTACCTGCCGGTAGATTCGGAGCTCCTGAACGATCAACTCTGAAACTTGTTCTAGGTTAGCGTCCCGTCGTAGTCTCGCGGGAAATCGTGGGGAGAAGGGGGCCAGAAGTGACGGCCGAGGCCAGCGAGGCAGGCCCTCCGGGGGATCCCGCCGCGGACGGCGAGCGACCGCTCAACATCGCACTTCTGACCTATAAGGGGAACCCGTTCTGCGGCGGCCAGGGCGTCTACGTGCGCCACCTGTCCCGCGAACTCGCCCGGCTCGGTCACCGCGTCGAGGTCATCGGCTCCCAGCCGTACCCCGTCCTGGACGTACTCGACGGACGCACCGGCCACAACGGACATGGGCATCCATACGGACACGGATCCGGTCCCGACCCCGTCCTCACCGAGCTGCCCAGCCTCGACCTCTACCGTCAGCCGGACCCCTTCCGCACCCCGGGCCGCGACGAGTACCGCGACTGGATCGACGCCCTCGAAGTCGCCACGATGTGGACCGGCGGCTTCCCCGAACCGCTCACCTTCTCCTTCCGTGCCCGCCGCCAACTCCGCGCCCGTAGCGGCGAGTTCGACGTCGTGCACGACAACCAGACGCTCGGATACGGACTGTTGGGCGACATCGGCGCCCCGCTCGTCACCACCATCCACCACCCCATCACCGTGGACCGGCAGTTGGACCTGGACGCGGCGGACGGCATACGCCGCCGGCTGTCCGTGCGGCGCTGGTACGGCTTCACCCGCATGCAGAAGCGCGTGGCGCGCCGCCTGCCGTCGGTGCTCACCGTCTCGGGTACGTCGCGGCAGGAGATCGTCGACCATCTCGGCGTACACGACGAGCGCATCCACGTCGTGCACATCGGCGCGGACACCGACCTCTTCTCGCCCGACCCTTCGGTACGCCGGATACCCGGCCGCATCGTCACCACGTCCAGCGCGGACGTTCCCCTCAAGGGCCTGGTGTTCCTCGTCGAGGCGCTGGCGAAGATACGTACGGAACATCCCGCCGCCCACCTCGTGGTCGTCGGCAAGCGCGCCGAGGACGGACCCGTCGCCCAGGCCATCGAGCGGTACGGCCTCGAAGGCGCCGTCGACTTCGTGAAGGGCATCTCCGACGCGGAACTCGTCGACCTGGTGCGCTCGGCGGAGATCGCCTGCGTACCGTCCCTGTACGAGGGCTTCTCCCTCCCGGCGGCCGAGGCGATGGCCACCGGCACGCCCCTGGTCGCCACCACCGGCGGGGCGATCCCGGAGGTGGCCGGTCCTGACGGCGAGACCTGCCTCGCGGTCCCGCCGGGCGACCCGGGAGCCCTGGCCGCCGCCCTGGGCACCCTCCTCACCGACCCGGAACTGAGGGCCCGCCTGGGCCGGGCCGGCCGCGAGCGCGTACTGGCCCGCTTCACCTGGGCCCGCGCGGCGGAGGGCACGGCGGCCCACTACCGCGAGGCGATCGCCCGCTCGGCGCCCCGGCCGCCCGGCCGCTTCGTACCCACCCCCGACGTGACCCCCGACCGCGAAAGCAGGACCCCGTGCTGACCGTCGACTTCACCCGGTTCCCGCTCGCCCCGGGCGACCGCGTACTGGACCTCGGCTGCGGAGCCGGCCGGCACGCGTTCGAGTGCTACCGGCGCGGCGCCCAGGTCGTGGCGCTCGACCAGAACGGTGAGGAGATCCGCGAGGTCGCCAAGTGGTTCGCCGCGATGAAGGAGGCGGGCGAGGCGCCCGCCGGAGCCACCGCGACGGCCATGGAGGGCAACGCCCTGGCGCTGCCGTTCCCCGACGAGTCCTTCGACGTCGTGATCATCTCCGAGGTCATGGAGCACATCCCGGACGACAAGGGCGTACTCGCCGAGATGGTACGGGTGTTGAAGCCCGGCGGCCGGATCGCGATCACCGTGCCGCGCTACGGTCCCGAGAAGGTCTGCTGGTCCCTCTCCGACGCCTATCACGAGGTCGAGGGCGGCCACATCCGCATCTACAAGGCGGACGAACTCCTCGCGAAGATCAGCGAAGCGGGACTGAAGCCCTACGGCACCCACCACGCCCACGCCCTGCACTCCCCGTACTGGTGGCTGAAGTGCGCGTTCGGCGTGGACAACGACAAGGTGCTGCCGGTCCGCGCCTACCACAAGCTGCTGGTCTGGGACATCATGAAGAAACCGCTGGTCACCCGGGTCGCCGAGCAGGCGCTGAACCCACTGATCGGCAAGAGCTTCGTGGCCTACGCGACCAAGCCGCACCTCCCGGGCCTCGCCAAGTCCGACTCCAAGTCCGACTCCAAGTCCAAGTCCGACTCCAAGTCGGACTCTGCGACCAAGTCCAAGTCCGAGGTGGCCGCGAAGTGACCACCCCCCGGACAGAACACCTCGTCCTGCCCGGGGTCCTCACCGCCGAGCAGGCCGCCCTCACCGTCCGCGGGATCCTCGCGGAGCAGCGGGAGGACGGGGCCATCCCGTGGTTCAGGGGGCACCATCTCGACCCGTGGGACCACACCGAGGCCGCGATGGCCCTGGACGCGGCCGGCGAGCACGAGGCCGCCGAGCGGGCGTACCTGTGGCTGGCCGCCCACCAGCTCCAGGACGGCTCCTGGTACGCCGCGTACGCCGACGGGGACGCCGCCGACGTCACCGACCGGGGCCGGGAGACCAACTTCGTCGCCTACATAGCCGTCGGTGTCTGGCACCACTACCTCGCCACCGGCGACGACACCTTCCTGGACCGGATGTGGCCGGTGGTCTTCGCGGCCGTCGAGTTCGTCCTCCAGTTGCAGCAGCCCGGCGGTGAGATCGGCTGGAAGCGCGAGGACGACGGCACGGAGGCCAAGGACGGCCTGCTGACCGGGAGTTCGTCCGTCCACCATGCGCTGCGCTGCGCGCTCGCCATCGCCGAGGAACGTGAAGAGCCGCAGCCGGACTGGGAGTTGGCGGTGGGTGCGCTGCGCCACGCGATCCGCCGGCACCCCGAGCGGTTCCTCGACAAGGACCGCTACTCGATGGACTGGTACTACCCGGTCCTGGGCGGCGCGTTGACGGGTGTGGAGGCCAAGTCCCGTATCGAGGACGGCTGGGAGCGCTTCGTCGTCCCCGGACTCGGGGTGCGCTGTGTCGTGCCCAACCCGTGGGTGACGGGCGGCGAGTCGGCCGAACTCGCCCTGGCGCTCTGGGCGGTTGGCGAGTCCGACCGGGCCCTGGAGATCCTCCAGTCCATCCAGCACCTGCGCGACACCGACACCGGCCTCTACTGGACGGGGTACGTGTTCGACGCCGAGACGATCTGGCCGCGCGAACTCACCACCTGGACGGCGGGCTCACTGCTCCTCGCGGTCGCCGCACTCGGCGGCCACGAGGCGACCTGCGCGGTGTTCGGCGGCGAACTCCTGCCGACGGGCCTTGACCCCGACTGCTGCACCTGAGAGCCCGGGCCGGCCGTCAGGAGTTGAGCTCGGCGAGCACTCGCAGCGTATGCGGGTCGGGGGAGAGGACGAGGAGGTCGGTCACCGGCCCCTTGCGCCACAACTCCAGCCGCTCCGCGATGCGTTCACGCGGTCCGACGAGGGAGATCTCGTCGGCGAAGGCGTCCGGCACGGCGAGCACCGCCTCCTCCCGCCGCCCGGCGAGGAACAGCTCCTGGATCCGCCGGGCCTCCTCCTCGTACCCCATGCGGGCCATCAGATCGGCGTGGAAGTTGCGGGCCGCGTGCCCCATCCCGCCGATGTAGAACCCGAGCATCGTCTTCACGGGCAGCAGCCCCTCGGACACGTCGGCACAGACCCGGGCCTGCGCCATCGGCGCGACGAGGAACCCCTCCCTGGCATCCCTCAGCGGCTCCTCGTACAGCTCGGCCCTCAGCGGCGACCAGTACAGGGGCAGCCAGCCGTCGGCGATACGGGCCGTCTGGGCGATGTTCTTCGGCCCCTCCGCGCCGAGCAGCACGGGGAGTTCGGCGCGCAGGGGATGGGTGATGGGTTTGAGGGCTTTACCCAACCCCGTCCCGTCCGGCCCGTTGTACGGCAGGGAGTGGAAGCGGCCCGACACCTCAACGGGGGCCTCGCGCCTGAGGACTTGGCGTACGACATCCACGTACTCCCGGGTCGCGGTGAGCGGCGACCTCGGGAACGGGCGGCCGTACCAGCCCTCGACGACCTGCGGGCCGGAGAGACCGAGCCCGAGGAGCACACGTCCGCCGGAGAGGTGGTCGAGGGTGAGGGCGTGCATCGCGGTGGTCGTCGGCGAGCGGGCCGCCATCTGGGCAACCGCCGTACCCAGCTTGATCCTTGACGTCCGCGCCGCGATCCAGGTCAGCGGGGTGAACGCGTCCGAGCCCCAGGACTCGGCGGTCCACACCGAGTCGTAGCCGAGCTGCTCGGCCTCCTGGGCGAGCGGTACATGACGCGGGTCGGGGCCGCGACCCCAGTAGCCGAGCGCGAGACCGAGCCGCACATGTGCCTCCTGACGGTACGTCAGATCCGGATCCGGGTGACGGCGACTGTACGACAACGGCCCCTCGCCCGGAAGGGCAAGGGGCCGCGGCTCGCGTACACGCGCGGGCGTGTTGTCCGCTTATCCGCGCTGGATGCCGGAGGTGTCCTGGAGGACGCCCCGACGGCCGTCCTGGGTCTGGGCGATGAAGCCCTGGCCGCGCTGCTCGACGGCCAAGTACCAGGTACCGGGGGCCAGTTCGGCGATCGGAGTCGAGGAACCGTCCTCCGCGAACAGCGGACGCGGCACCGGCACGGCGAACCAGAACGGGGAGAACTCCGGGGCCGACGGCTGCGCCTGGGGCTGACCGGCACCGAGGCCGGCACCCGTGCCGGCGCCGAAGGGCTGACCGGTCTGCGCCTGACCGCCGTACGGCTGCTGCTGGGCGTCGGCGCCCGGGTAGCCGTAGCTGCCCTGGGCGGGGCCGCCGGGGTAGGGCTGACCGCCGCCGTACGGCTGCGGGGCGGCCGGCTTGGGGGCGCCGACCAGGGGGCCCTTCAGGGCCGGGACCAGCGGCGAGGCGATGGCCGCGGCGGCCATGACCACTGTGGCGACGAGGGAGAGGATCAGGCCGGTGCCCGCGTCCGGGCCGGAGACGCCGTCGCGGACGTTGTCGAGTCCGCCCGACGGGTCGAAGACGTTGCCGAGCGCGCTCAAGGCGGCGAACACGGTGAACGCGGCACCGAACTGGCCGAGGTCGAGGCCCGCGACCTTCGGCACCTGCGGCAGACCGTGCGACAACACGACGAGCGCGGCACCGATGAGGCCCGCGAAGACGACGCCCAGCAGGACCGGTCCACTGGCCCAGGCGCTCGGCAGGTCGACGTTCGCCGGGGCACCGTCGACGGAGTAGATGTCGAGGAACGACGCGATGAACAGCAACACCGCTGCTCCGATCACCACGCCGTCGCCTCGTGTGAGGGAGCGGATATTCACTTCAGGTCCTCAGGTCCTTCGTAGGTCGTCTCGTCGGCATCATGCGTAGGGGCACGACATTATCGTCCGCCCGCGCGCGCTGTCCGCCGGGATGCACGCGTTGATCACGACCCGCGCAGGAAACTCACGATTCCTTCAGAGAGCCCCAGTGCCGCCTTCTGGCGCCACGCGCCGCTGGTCAGCAGGGCCGCGTCCTTGCTGTCGCGCATGTTGCCGCACTCGATGAACACCTTGGGAACCGTTGACAGATTGAGACCGCCGAGGTCCGTGCGGGTGTCCAGGCCGGTGCCGCCACCGACGTAGTTGGAGGGCGCGGATCCGGTCGCGTCCGCGAACCCCGCCTTGACGCGCTCGCCGAGCAGCCGGGAGGAGGCGAGGATCGGCCGGGTGTCCGCGGCCCCTTCGTGCACCGACCCCGGCAGGATCACATGGAATCCGCGGTTGCCCTGCGCGCTCCCGTCGGCGTGGACGGAGACGACGGCGTCGGCGTGCGCGGCGTTCCCGATCCGGGCCCGCTCGTCCACGCAGGGCCCGAAGGCGTGGTCGGCCCGGTCGCCGTCCTGGGTGAACTTCACGGTGGCGCCCTGCTGTTCGAGGACCGTCCGCAGCCGCCGCGCGACATCGAGGGTGAACTCGGCCTCCGTATAACCGCTGTTGGTGGCGGTACCGGTGGTGTCGCACTCCTTCGACTTCGTACCGATGTCCACCTTGCGGGCGATCTCGGCGGTGTGCTGGAAATTGCCGGGGTTGTGTCCCGGGTCGATGACGACGACCTTGCCCGCCAGAGCGGCCGTGGGCTGCCCCGAGGCTTCCGGGTCGGTGTAGCCGGGCGGCTCGATCGGCGACAGCGGCGCACGTCCGACACCGCCCTCGGCCCCGGCCCGGGTCTTTCCGCCACCCCCGCCGTCATCGGCGACGGCCCCCCAGACGAGCCATCCCCCGGTCCCGGCGAGCACCATCACGGCGAGCGCGACGGCCGGCGAACGGCGCGGAGCGGAACGGGAGGGCTGGGACGGCTCGAAGCCGGGGCCGGCGTAGGACACGACAGCGACTCTAACCGGGGTGTCAGAATCCGGCTCCCGTTCGCCGCAGGACGCGCAGCGAGCCGGTCGCGGAGACCTCCGTGAAGGCACCGGAGGAGAGGGCGCGGAGGTAGACGCGGTAGGGGGCCTGGCCGGTGAACTCGTCCTCGGGCTCGGGAAAGACGTCGTGGATGAGAAGGAGACCGCCCTCGGCGATGTGCGGGGCCCAGCCCTCGTAGTCCGCGGTGGCGTGCTCGTCGGTGTGGCCCCCGTCGATGAACACCAGTCCGAGCGGCGAGTTCCAGATCCGCGCCACCTGCGGCGAACGCCCGACGACAGCGACGACGTGATCCTCGAGCCCGGCGGTGTGGAGGGTACGCCGGAAGGCCGGAAGCGTGTCCATGACACCGAGTTCCGGGTCGACGGTCTCCGGATCGTGATAGTCCCACCCCGGCTGCTGCTCCTCGCTGCCCCGGTGATGATCGACGGTGACGGCGCTGACCCCGGCGGCGCGGGCGGCATCGGCGAGCAGGATCGTGGACCGCCCGCAGTACGTCCCGACCTCCAGCAACGGCAGCCCGAGCGCCCCCGCCTCGACAGCGGCCGCGTAGAGCGCGAGCCCCTCCCCGGGGGGCATGAACCCCTTGGCCCCCTCGAAGGCGGCGAGAATCTCGGCCTTGGGTACTGCCGAAGTCATGGGGTTCCTCTCGATCGTACGGGCGTGCGGGCGCCCTTATGCTGCCGTACAACTCGGGCGACAGGACGATGCGGGGTGCCCTGACAGGGGCGCGGGGAACTGCGCGACAAGCCCCCACCGGCTCGCAGCCGAAACGCAACCCCCGCACCCCCGGCGCGGCGCGCGGCGCCTACACGCCGACGCTCTCCGCAGGCCGCGCGGCCACCTCATCGCTACTGGCCCGCAGCCGCACCTTCTCGGCCGCCCGCCGCCCCGGCAGGAACAGCGCCAGCACCAGCCCGACCGTCACCGCCCCGGTGGCGATCAGGAACGAGACCCGGAACCCGTGCATCGTGGGGATCGCGACCCCGCCCACATGGTCGGCGGTATTGGCGAGCACCATGCCGATGACAGCGCTGGACACGGACGTACCGATGGAGCGCATGAGGGTGTTCAGACCGTTGGCCGCACCGGTCTCGGAGGCCGGGACCGCGCCGACGATCAGGGCGGGCAGGGAGGAGTAGGCGAGGCCGATACCGGCGCCCAGGACCACCGCGATGACCAGGGACTGCCAGGCGGCGCTCATCAGGCCGAGGCCGGCGCCGTAGCCGATGCCGATGATCAGCAGGCCGAGGATCAGGGTGACCTTGGGCCCGTACTTGGCGGACAGACGGGCGTACACGGGCGCCGTGAACATCATCGTCAGGCCGAGCGGCGCCACGATCAGGCCCGCCATGACCATCGACTGGCCCAGGCCGTAGCCGGTGGCGGTCGGCAGCACCAGGAGCTGGGGCAGGACGAGCGAGACGACGTAGAAGGAGACGCCGACCATGATCGAGGCGAGGTTGGTGAAGAGGACGGCGGGCCGGGCGGTGGTCCGCAGGTCCACCAGCGGGGCCTTCAGCCGCAGCTCCAGCACGCCCCACAGCACGAGTACGACTGCGGACGCGCCGAACAGGCCCAGCGTGGTGCCGGAGGTCCAGCCCCAGTCGCTGCCCTTGGTGATCGGCAGGAGGAAGAGGACGAGGCCGGCGGAGAGCCCGATGGCGCCGAGCACGTCGAAGGTGCCCTCGGCGCGCATGCCGGACTCGGGTACGACGAACAGGGTGAGGACGATGGCGAGGGCGCCGAGGCCGGCGGCGCCGTAGAAGAGGGAGTGCCAGTCGGAGTGCTGCGCGATCAGCGCGGCGAGGGGGAGGGCGAGACCGCCGCCGACGCCGATGGAGGAGCTCATCAGGGCCATCGCCGAGGGGAGCTTCTCGCGGGGCAGCATGTCGCGCATCAGACCGATGCCCAGCGGGATGGCGCCCATGGCGAAGCCCTGGAGCGCGCGTCCGGCGATCATGGTCAGCAGGTCGCTGGTGAGCGCGCTGACGAGAGCGCCGGCCACCATCACCGAGAGGCTGGTGATCAGCATGCGCCGCTTGCCGTACAGGTCGCCGAGCCGCCCCATGATCGGCGTGGCCACGGCTCCGGAGAGAAGCGTCGAGGTCAGCACCCAGGTGGCGTTGCTGGGCGAGGTGCTCAGCAGTTGCGGGAGGTCCTTGATGACGGGCACGAGCAGGGTCTGCATGACCGCGACAACGATGCCCGCGAAGGCCAGCACCGGGACTATGGCCCCGCCCGTTCTGCCGGTTTCGCCGGTGCCTCCGGCAGTCCGGTCGGTGGTCGTGTGCGTCATGGGGTGGAGCCTCCAGGCGGGTCCGGTCGGGGATACGTGGAACATGAACCCGTGTGCCTGGGCAACTATTCCGATGTTTTGGCGTACTAACTAATCCTTGACCTGCTCATGGGTATCTGATCTTCCGTCATGTCTGCCGTCATCTGTGGGGCATGTGGGGCATGCGGGGCATGTGGGGCACAGAAAAATGTTCTGGGATCGGGGCAACGGTTCGGGCGGCTCATGGACTCCTTTGAACATCTAGGAGGTGCTCATGGGGGAACGGGATCGGAAGGCGGCTCGGGACGAGGAGTTCCAGAGCTTCGTCATCGGCCGATGGCCACGGCTGCTGCGTACGGCGTTTCTGCTCACGGGGGAGCAGCACGCGGCGGAGGACCTGGTCCAGTCGACGCTGGAACAGGTCTATGTGGCCTGGCGGAGAGTCGGTTCGGCCGACGACCCGGAGGCGTATGTACGGCGCGTGATGATCAACGCACACGCACGTAAGCACCGCAGGCGGCTCAAGGAGTTCCTGGCGCCCAAGGACGACGAGGGACTGGGGCACGAGCTGCCCGACACGGGCGACCACATCTCCCGGGCCGACGACCGTGGCGCGCTGCTGAAGGCACTGGCCCAGTTGCCGCCCCGGCAGCGGGAGGCGGTGGTGCTGCGGTACTGGGAGGACCTGGCCGAGACCCAGGCCGCGCAGGCGATGGGCTGCTCGGTGGGCGCGGTGAAGAGCAACGCGGCCAAGGGGATCGCGAAACTCCGCGCCATACCGGGCCTGGCCGAGACGGTGACACACGGAGGGCGGAAGTGATGAGCGCGGACCGGGAGAAGAACCAGGACATGGCACAGGTGGCACATGGGGACGGCGCGCACTCGGACATCACCTTCCTGCTGGCCGGCGCGGCGGACGGGGTCGAGATCGGCATAGCCCCCTACCAGGCGGTGGTACGCGGCGGCCGGCGCCGCAGGGCCCGCCGCTGGGCGGTGGCGTCGGCGGCGGCCCTGGTGATCGCCGGGTCGACGGGGACGCTGGCGCTGGCGGGCATCGGCGACGGCAAGGCGGGCGGAACGACGCAGACGGCGATTCGGCCGCCGACCGCGGAGGAGCGGAATGTCTATGCCCCTCTGCGGACCACGCTCGCGATGGGCGAGGACCGGGGGAAAGAATGGTGGGTCACCGTCGACATCTGGGGAGCACCGAAGAACGAGGTGGAGGCGGCCAGGCAGTTCCAGGCGATGACCGAGCGCGGACAGAGCCCGGCGGACGCGAGGATCCCCAAGGATCTGGTGGGCAGGGGCTCGTTCTTCGTCGACAGGGGCTACGGCGACACCGAGACGACGCCCGTGATGCTGGGCGGCATCGACAAGACCGACGTCATGTCCGGTACGGACCTCGACTCGGCCGCGCTCCCCCTGGAGCCGAACGCCTCCGACGGTGCCCTGAAGCGTCTGGTCATCGGCCAGGTGGCCCCCACGGCCCGGACGGTCACCTGCACCTGGAACGACGGCACGACGACGGTCGCCCACAAGGTCCCGGCGAACTACGCGGTGAACGCCGAGGAAGCGCTGATCAGGCCGGTCGAGGGCTCACAGGCGGCCTGGTTCGTGTGCCTGGCGGGGGAGGGGAAGGGGTTCAAGTCGGTGAAGGTCACCGGGTGAGACGGTTCGCCCGGCTGCGGGTCCCCTCTCCGGGGGAGTTCGCGGTGCGGGAGGCGCGCCGGCACGATACGGGGGTGTTCGGGGGCGGAGTCCCCGAGGATGGGACGGGTAGGGGCGGCGAGGGCGAAAGTCCCGGACCGTACACCTACAGCCATCCCTGCCGGCGCGCCTCCCGCACCGCCTCGGTCCGATTGCGGGTCCCGGTCTTCCCGATGGCCGCCGAGAGATAGTTACGGACCGTCGACTCGGAGAGGTGAAGCCTGGCGGCGACATCGGCGACCGTCGCCCCGTCCACCGAGGCATTCAGCACCTCGCACTCGCGAGCCGTGAGGGGATTGGGCCCGGCGCTGAGCGCGGCGGCGGCAAGGGCGGGGTCGATGACCGTCTCCCCGGTCAGCACCCGGCGGATCGCCGCCGCCAGCTCCTCCACGGGCCCGTCCTTGACGAGGAACCCGGCGGCCCCCGCCTCCATGGCCCGGCGCAGATAGCCGGGGCGCCCGAAGGTGGTCAGGATCAGCACCCGGCAGTCCGGGGCCTCGTCGCGGAGCTGGGCGGCGGCGTCCAGTCCGCTCATGCCGGGCAGCTCGATGTCGAGGAGCGCCACGTCCGGGCGGCGCAGCAGGGCCGCGTCGACGATGGCGTCACCGGTCGCGACCTGGGCGACGACCTCGATGTCCGGCTCCATCCCGAGCAGCAGGGCGAGAGCGCCGCGCATCATCTGCTGGTCCTCGGCGAGCAGGACCCTGATGGACTTCGAGGGACGGTGATCCCGGGGCATCTCGTTCACGGGGCAAGGGTAGAGCGAATCCGTGGTTTGACCTGGGAAGGAGGAGAAGAGGAGGAAAGAGGTGCGACGGGAGAGGCGGAAGGAGGCGCAGCGGACGGAGAGGGCTGAGATGCGGAGGGCGGAGAAGTGGACTCAGCGGACGGAGAAGCGGGCGAGGAGCCAGCCGGCGCGGAGGCAGCGGGTGCGGAGGCAGCGGGTGTGGAGGAAGGCATGTCGTCCACCAGGTCGGGCAGCTCGGCCGTCACCAGGAACCCGCCCCCCGGCCTCGGGCCCGCCGAGAGCGAGCCCCCGGCTGCGGCCAGGCGTTCAGTCAGCCCCTTGAGCCCCGTGCCGCCGACACCCGCTTGTGCCACCCCCAGGGACTGCGCAGCGCCCGCCCCATTGTCCGCGACTGTCAGCCGCACCCGCTCCTCACTGCCGTCCGACCCCGTACCTCCCCACCCTCCCCCCCCCCCCGCCACCGTGATCT
>NZ_LIQQ01000209.1 GCF_001418565.1 Streptomyces graminilatus
AACTCCCCCAGAGGGGGGACCCCCAACAGGCTGAGTGTGCCTGGGCCCGCGCTGGAAAGGGACGGCAAACGGGTGGATGGGTGGGTGGGAAACACCGCTTGGGCTGGACGGGCCTTGTCCTCGAATGCCGGGCGGGCTGGGTGTGACTGGCGTGCGCTGGAAGGAGACAGCGAACGGACGGGTGGGTGGGAAGCACCGTCCGGGCCGGAATGGCCGACGGCCCGGCCACCTGGTGGGGTGGGCCGGGCCGTCGGGGGTGGTCAGGCCTCCACGGAGTCCGTGACCGTGGCCTTGCGGGTGGCACGGCGCCTGGGCTTCGCCTCGGTGGCCTCCGGTGCCTGCTCCACGACGACCGCCGGTTCGGCGGTCTTGCGTGCCGTACGACGGCGCGGCTTGACCTCCGCTTCGTCCGCCGCCTGGGCGGGGATGTCAGCGACGACCTCGACCGCCTTGCGTGCCGTGCGGCGGCGGGGCTTGGCCTCGGTCGCCTCGGCGGTGTCGACGGCGGCTTCCGCAGCCGGTGCGGCCGGTGCGGTCGCGGTCGCCTTGCGGGTGGCCGTCCGGCGCGTCGGCTTGGCCTCGGCCGTGTCGAGAGCGGCCTCGGCGGCCGTCTCCGTCGCCTTGCGGGCCGTACGGCGCGGCTTCGCCTCCGTGGCCTCCGGCTCCGGGACGACCGGGGCCTCGGCGGCCTTGCGCGTCGTGCGGCGGCGCGGCTTGGCCTCGGTCGCCTCGGCGGATTCCACGGTGGCCTCCGCGGCCGGAGCCGTCGCCTTGCGCGTCGTACGGCGCTTCGGCGCAGGTGCCTCGGCCGAGGTCGGCTGGGCCGGGATGTCGGCCGTCTCCGCCACGACCACCGGTTCGGCGGCCTTGCGGGTCGCGCGGCGACGCGGCTTCGCCTCGACCGCCTCGGCGGTGTCGAGGGCTGCCTCGGCGGCCGGCGCGGTCGCTGCCGTGGCCTTGCGGGGCGCACGACGCGGCTTGGTCTCGGTCGCCTCGGCCACCTCGGTGACCTCTGCCGTCTCCACGGCGGCCACGGCGGCCTTGCGGGTCCGGCGGGGCTTGGTCACCTCGGCCTCCGGAGTCTCCGGGACCGTCTCGACCACGGCCACGGCGGGCTCGGCGGTCTTGCGTGCCGTGCGGCGGCGGGGCTTGGCCTCGGTCGCCTCGGCGGTGTCGACGGCGGCTTCCGCAGCCGGTGCGGCCGGTGCGGTCGCGGTCGCCTTGCGGGTGGCCGTCCGGCGCGTCGGCTTGGCCTCAGCCGTGTCGAGAGCGGCCTCGGCGGCCGTCTCCGTCGCCTTGCGGGCCGTACGGCGCGGCTTCGTTTCCGCGACCTCCGGCTCCGGGGTGACCGGCGTCTCGACGACGTCGACGACCGGCTCCGCCGCCCTGCGGGTACGGCGACGACGCGGCTGCTCCTCCGGCGTCCCGACCGCGACAGCCTCCACCGGAACGACCTCCACCGGAGTGACCGGAGTGACCGGGGTGACCGGCGCGGCCTCCGCCGGCCTGCGGGTGCGGCGGCGGCGCGGCCTGTCCGATGCCTCGGGGGCCGGGCTCTCCGCCGGGACGACGGCGGCCTCGGCCGACGGCTCGACGAACGCCGTCGCGGGGGCCACCATTTGCTCCGGGGCGGCACCGCGCGTACGGCGCCGGCGGCGCGGGGTACGGCGCTCGGTCGGCTGCTCGGACGAGGCGAGCGCCTCGTTGGCCGAGGTGGTCGGCGCGGCCGACGTGACCGGAGTCGTCGGCGCTTCCGCGGCGGCACCGCCACGGGTACGGCGGCGACTGCGCGGCGTACGCGCAGGACGCTCGCGCTCGGCCTGCGGAGCCGAGGCGACCGCCGGGCCGGAGGAGTGACCGGAGCGGCCACCGCGACCGCGCGGACCACCGCGTCCGCCCGTCTCGCCGAGGTCTTCGACCTCCTCGGCGCCCAGGCCGGCACGCGTGCGCGCCGAGCGCGGCAGCACACCCTTGGTGCCGACCGGGATGTTCAGTTCCTCGAACAGGTGCGGGGACGTGGAGTACGTCTCCGGCGGGTCGTTGAAGTCCAGCTCCAGCGCCTTGTTGATCAACTGCCAGCGCGGGATGTCGTCCCAGTCGACCAGCGTGATCGCGATGCCCTTGGCGCCCGCGCGGCCCGTACGGCCGATGCGGTGCAGGTACGTCTTCTCCTCTTCGGGAGACTGGTAGTTGATGACGTGCGTGACGCCCTCGACATCGATACCGCGCGCGGCCACGTCCGTGCAGACGAGGACGTCGACCTTGCCGTTGCGGAAGGCGCGCAGCGCCTGCTCACGGGCGCCCTGGCCGAGGTCGCCGTGGACGGCGCCGGAGGCGAAGCCGCGCTGCGCGAGCTGGTCGGCGAGATCGGCCGCCGTGCGCTTCGTACGGCAGAAGACCATGGCCAGTCCCCGGCCGTCGGCCTGCAGTATGCGCGCGACCATCTCGGGCTTGTCCATGTTGTGCGCGCGGTAGACGAACTGCGCGGTGTTCGCGACCGTCTTGCCCTCGTCGTCCGGCGCGGCGGCGCGGATGTGCGTGGGCTGCGACATGTACCGGCGGGCCAGTCCGATGACCGCGCCCGGCATGGTCGCCGAGAACAGCATCGTCTGACGGCGGGCCGGCAGCATGTTCATGATCTTCTCGACGTCGGGCAGGAAGCCCAGGTCGAGCATCTCGTCGGCCTCGTCGAGGACGAGCGCGCGGACGTGGCTCAGGTTCAGCTTCTTCTGGCCCGCGAGGTCGAGCAGGCGCCCCGGGGTGCCGACGACGACGTCGACGCCCTTCTTGAGGGCCTCGACCTGCGGCTCGTACGCCCGGCCGCCGTAGATGGCGAGAACGCGCACGTTACGGACCTTGCCGGCGGTCAGCAGGTCGTTGGTCACCTGCTGGCACAGCTCGCGCGTCGGGACGACGACGAGCGCCTGCGGCGCCTCGGTGAGCTGCTCGGGCTTGGCGCGGCCGGCCTCGACGTCGGCGGGGACGGTCACGCGCTCCAGGAGCGGGAGTCCGAAGCCGAGCGTCTTGCCGGTGCCGGTCTTGGCCTGGCCGATGACGTCCGTGCCGGTGAGGGCGACGGGGAGGGTCATCTCCTGGATGGGGAAGGGGGTGATGATGCCGACGGCTTCGAGCGCCTCGGCGGTCTCGGGAAGAATTCCGAGATCCCGGAAAGTCCTGGTCAGGGCAGTGCCTCTTCTGTGTGCGCGGTGCGAGGCGAGCGCGGGGGTCGTGTCGGGACCGGGCCGGGAACTTCGGCCGCCTCATGGGCGGGCCGAGTGGCACGGGACCACTGCCGACGCTCTGAGCGCTCGTACCGCTGAGGGTCCCTCCGAATGCCGTACGCATGGTGCCGTACGGATGAGGAGAGCTGTCGGGTCGGAGCCGATCGGGCCACCGACCGGGCATCCTCATTCGTGTGGCCCGTCGAGATACGTCTTTCACCTCAGCGAGCGCAATACCACCATACCCCGGAATCGCGCACATGCGATGGCCGATTCGGTCACGTCATGGTCGTCACAGTGATTGAACAGCGACTTCCGCCTTGTGGTGGGCGGGCTATTGTGCGCTTCATGACGACGTCTGACAACGCTTCCGGTACGCCCGAGACCCCCGACGAAAGCGCGGCGGACGCCGCTCCCGCACCCACCGGAGTCGCAGCCCAGGACTGGGATCAGGCGGCCACCGACCCGCAGTACCGGGCCGCGGTCGTGGATTTGCTCGGCGCGCTCGCGTACGGCGAACTGGCCGCGTTCGAGCGGCTCGCCGACGACGCCAAGCTGGCGCCGACCCTCGTCGACAAGTCGGAACTGGCCAAGATGGCGTCGGCGGAGTTCCACCACTTCGAACGGATCACGAACCGCCTCACGGAGATCGGCGCCGACGCCACACAGGCGATGGAGCCGTTCGTCGCCGCGCTCGACGGCTTCCACAAGCAGACGGCGCCCTCCGACTGGCTGGAGGGACTCGTCAAGGCGTACGTCGGTGACTCGATCGCCAGCGACTTCTACCGTGAGGTCGCTGCCCGCCTCGACGCGGACACCCGGCAGTTGGTGCTCGCGGTCCTCGACGACACCGGGCACGCGAGCTTCGCCGTGGAGAAGGTGCGCGCGGCGATCGACGCGGATCCTCGGTTGGGCGGACGGCTCGCGCTGTGGGCGCGGCGGCTGATGGGGGAGGCGCTGTCGCAGTCGCAGCGGGTTGTGGCGGACCGGGACGCGCTGTCCACGATGCTTGTCGGTGGTGTCGCGGACGGGTTCGACCTCGCGGAGGTCGGGCGGATGTTTTCCCGGATCACCGAGGCGCACACCAAGCGGATGGCTGCGCTTGGGCTGGCCGCCTAATTTGCTCCGCGGGTCGGGGAGTCGGCTGCGGGTCCGCTGTGGCTGGTCGCGCCCACGCGGCGGAGCCGCAAATGTCAGAGCCCCGCGCCCCTTCGGGGCGCTACGGCTACGCCGGCGCCGATGATCGGCGGAGTCTCGCCTTAGGGCGCAGCAGCAGGGAGACGGAGGCCGCCGATACCGCTGCCGCGCCCAGCAGGATCAGTACGAAGTGGCCGGAACTCAGCGCGCTGTGTGTGAGGAAGGCGCCGAACATTGCTCCGGCCACGCCCGTCGAGAGGACCAGCGGGCGTGCGGGGAGGCGGTCCGGCAGCCGGTGGGCCGCCGCCCATGCCAGGGCGAGGCCGAGGATCGCGGAGCCGAGTGCTTCAAAGAACATGTCGGGGTCCCTCCCACAGCCTGCCTGCGCGTCTTCGCGCGTGACGTTCTCAGCCCGTCATACCCGTGACCTGGGCAGAGCAACCCACTTGTAAGGGTGACGTGTGGTCAGTCCGTGAATACGGCCATGTGTGCGGGCGGGGGTGGCGACACGGGTGGGGCCCGGCGGTTCGAAACCGCCGGGCCCCACCCGTATACCTGCTCCTGCGCGACCTACAGCGCGCTGAAGCCCACCTTGCGGACCGTCGGCTCACCCAGCTCGACGTACGCGAGTCGGTCTGCCGGGACCAGGACCTTTCGGCCGTGTTCGTCCACGAGGCTCAGCAGCGCCGACTTGCCGGCCAGCGCGTCGGACACCGCGCGCTCGACCTCCTCGGCGCTCTGACCGCTCTCCAGAACGATCTCGCGGGGCGCGTGCTGCACGCCGATCTTGACCTCCACGGCTATGTCCCTCCGACGGTCAGTGAAGTGCGCGGGCTTCCGCGCCGTACCCAGCACACATTAGCCCGGTGAGGGGATCTACATGTTCCGCCCGGGAACGCCAGGAGCGAACAGCCGACGGGAACAAACGGGCGGTCAGTGTTGATCGGTGCCGTGCAGCGGGAAACCGGCGATGCCGCGCCAGGCCAGCGAGGCCAGCAACTGGACCGCCTGATCGCGCGGGACACTGCGGTCGCTGTGCAGCCAGGACCGCGCCACCACCTGGGAGAGGCCGCCAAGACCGGAGGCCAGCAGCATCGACTCCGGGCGGGAGAGGCCGGTGTCCTCCGCGATGACCTCGCAGATCGCCTCAGCGCACTCGTTCGTCACCTTGTCGACGCGCGCGCGCACGGCGGGCTCGTTCGTCAGGTCGGACTCGAAGACCAGGCGGAAGGCGCCGCCGTCGTCCTCCACGTACGCGAAGTAGGCGTCCATCGTCGCCCGGACGCGCTGCTTGTTGTCCGAGGTAGAGGCCAGGGCCACGCGGACCGACTCGATCAGTGCCTCGCAGTGCTGGTCCAGCAGGGCGAGGTAGAGGTCGAGCTTGCCCGGGAAGTGCTGGTAGAGCACCGGCTTGCTGACCCCGGCCCGTTCGGCGATGTCGTCCATCGCGGCGGAGTGGTAACCCTGCGCCACGAACACTTCCTGGGCGGCCCCCAGTAGCTGGTTCCGCCGGGCGCGACGCGGCAACCGCGTGCCCCGCGGGCGTGTCGCCTCAGTCTGCTCGATGGCTGTCACGGCGCCTCCCAATTTCGTCCACATGCGGTGTGCGCCGCGCCGCCATCGTACTTTTCGGTAACCCCGCTGTGCGCGGTGCGAGACCAGAAATTTCCTCGACCGAGCGACTGCGTCTTCCGGGCTATCCGCTCGAATGGCGACAAATCCCTTGCTTGCCGCGGAGCGCGAAGTGCGCGGTGGCGGTTATCGGTAGTCGTCCTCGTCCAGTTTCACGGCGCGGGCCTGTTCCGCGAGGTCGGCCTCGTTCGCGCGATCGGTGTTCTCGCCGGTCAGTGGGACGTCGTGACCCGGGGTGAGGTCCGTGCGCTGCTCGGCGGCGTCGGCCTCGGAGGCTTCGACGTCGGATCCGGCGCTGTCCTCGCCCTCGTAATCCTCACGGTCCTTGATTTCCCCGATTTCCCCGAAGATGTCGGGGTCGGTGGGGTCGGCGGCCATGCTGGGCCCCCTTCCCGGGGTGAGTTTGGTGCGGGTGCCCTGTTAAGAGCGTAGGAGACACGGGATGGGTACGCCAGGTGATCAGAGCGCCGGGTCTGACCTGTGATGCCGAACACACGAGCCACTGCGTGATCGTCTCGTAACATTGCCGCATGTCTTCGTCCGAGCTGCCGTACGTTTCGGCCACCAATGTGCTTCCGAAGGTGACGCCCGTCAGGGTCGCCGAGGGCGAGCGGCTGCGCTCGGTCGGGCTGCCGGGGATCACCCTGACCGTGCGCTCGCGGCCTCCCGCGCGCGAGGGGCTGCCGCCCGCGCTGTACGTCCACGGTCTGGGCGGTTCCTCGCAGAACTGGTCGGCGCTCATGGCGCTGAACGAGGAGCTCGTCGACGGCGAGGCCCTCGATCTGCCGGGCTTCGGCGACTCCCCGCCGCCGGACGACGGCGACTACTCGGTCACCGGGCACGCGCGTGCCGTCATCCGCTACCTCGACGCCTCCGCGCGCGGACCCGTGCATCTCCTCGGCAACTCGCTGGGCGGCGCGGTGTCGACCCGTGTCGCGGCGGTCCGGCCCGACCTCGTCAGGACGGTCACGCTCATCTCGCCCGCGCTGCCGGAGATCCGCGTGCAGCGCAACGCGGTGCCGACCGCGCTGCTCGCCCTGCCCGGGGTGGCCCGTCTGTTCACCCGGTTGACCGAGGAGTGGACCGCCGAACAGCGCGTCCGCAGCGTCACGGCGCTCTGTTACGGGGATCCTGAGCAGGTGACGCCCGAGGGATTCCGCGAAGCGGTCGAGGAGATGGAAAGACGGCTTCAACTGCCCTACTTCTGGGACGCGATGGCACGTTCCGCGCGCGGGATCGTGAACGCGTACACGCTCGGCGGGCAGCACGGGCTGTGGCGCCAGGCCGAGCGCGTGCTCGCGCCGACGCTCCTCGTCTACGGCGGCCGTGACCAGCTCGTCTCCTACCGTATGGCCCAGCGCGCGGCCCGTGCCTTCCGTGACTCACGGCTGCTCTCGCTGCCCGACGCCGGGCATGTGGCGATGATGGAGTACCCGGAGACGGTCGCCGCGGCCTTCCGTGAACTGCTGGAGGAAACAAGTGAGTTGAAAGCGGATGCCGGTAGTGTGGCAGCAAGGAAGGTCGGCAGCCGGGCCGACGCCGCGAACGCTGGGAGCTGAGACGCGAGGTGGGACGTCACAGCCGCCGCGGGCGAACCGGTGGCAGCGCCAGTACGGGCGACAAGCCGAACATCCCTGTGGCCCCACAGGGACAGCAGCCTCAACAGGGGCATGGCGCACCCCGTTTCACCGTTCCTGACGGAACGCCCGCCCATGGGTTCCCGCGTCTTCCGGAGGGCCCACCCACCCACGGCCATCCCCATGTCAGGGGAGGCGGGCACCCCGAGCAGCGGGAAACCGGCGGTGGCTGGGGCGAGTTCGGCGGACGGCCCGGGGCAGGGCTCGGAACAGGGCCCGGAGTGGGGCCCGCCATACCGCGTCAGCGTCCCGCGCCCCCGAAGCCTCCCGGTCCCCGGCAGGCGTACGTCGACGCCTTCGACGGAATCGGCCTGCCCGGCCCCGCCGCCGAGGACGTCGACCGCTTCGCGCCGCCCCGCGCGCGGACACCGCACCCCGCCGGCCTGTACGTTCCGCCCGCCGAGGTGGCGGTCAAGGGCAGGGGCGGCATCAAGGGGCGGGCGGTCACCGGGATCGCGGCTGCCGCCGTCACCACCGTGCTGGCGGTCGTAGTGGCCGGACAGGTCACCGGCGGCGAGGACGACGGCGGCGGTGTGCGGCCACAGACCGCGATCGGCTCGGACCACGGCGTCCAGGGCTCCGGGGACTCCGCGGTGGGCGCCGATGGTCTCCCCGCCGCGCCCGACGCGCCGGCCACGCTGGCGACACTGACGTACGACCAGAAGATGGCCAGGACGTACACGCTCCGAGCGGACCTCAAGGGCTCGGGGACGTTCGACGCGGTCCGTGGGTTCGCCAAGGCGCCGGGGGCGGGGCGGAAGTACACCTACCGGGTCGACGTCGAGCAGGGGCTCGGACTCGACGGGGAGCTGTTCGCGCAGGCCGTTCAGAAGACGCTCAACGACGAACGGAGCTGGGCCCACGGCGGTGGCCGTACGTTCGAGCGGATCTCCTCCGGCACGCCCGACTTCGTGATCACGCTGGCGAGCCCGGGCACCACCGCCTTCTGGTGCGCCAAGTCCGGTCTCGACACCACCGAGGACAACGTGTCCTGCGACTCCGCCGCCACCGACCGCGTGATGATCAACGCCTATCGATGGGCGCAGGGGTCCGTGACCTACGGTGACAAGATCCACGCGTACCGGCAGATGCTGATCAACCACGAGGTCGGCCACCGCCTCGGCTACGGGCATGTGACCTGCGACAAGGACGGGGACCTCGCCCCGGTCATGCAGCAGCAGACCAAGTTCCTCGACCACGACGGGATCCACTGCCGGGCCAACCCCTGGCCGTATCCCGGGAGTTGACGCGCGGCTCAGGGGCCACGTTGACATGGGTGGAAAGTTCGTTCATATTTTTGCGCATGTGGTCTAGTCATGCTGTCCGTCGCGCCGCCATCGAGCTGGCGCTGATCGGCGTGACCCCGCTCTGCGTGGCCGACATTCTCTGTCGCTGACACCTGCCCCCGGCGTGTGTGTCGCGACGTCCTCCTCTGCCGTCACCGACTGACGTCTGACATCTGATATTTGATGTCCGTCATTCGTCATCGGCCGCGGTTCTCGACGACCTGATGCGACCCACCTGACGCCCGGGCAGACGTGTGTTCACTCCCGTCTCACTCCTCGTCATTCCGTCTCATCATTCGAGAGGTCGTTTTCCGATGCGCCAACCGTCCGTCAGAGCGCGCCGCGTCGCTGCGGTGTCCGTCAGCCTGTTCCTGGCCGCGGGCGCAGCCGCGTGCGGCCCGAAGGACAACGATGCCAAGGGCGCGGGCGGCGGCGACTCCAAGCCGCAAAAGGGCGGCACGCTCACCGTCCTGAACTCCAACCCGCAGGAGGACTTCGACCCCGCCCGGCTGTACACCTCCGGCGGCGGCAACGTCCCCTCGCTCGTCTTCCGTACGCTCACCACGCGCAACCGCGAGAGCGGGGCGGCGGGCGCGAAGGTCGTCCCCGACCTGGCCACCGACACCGGGCGCCCGAGCGAGAACGCGACCGTGTGGACGTACACCCTGAAGGAAGGGCTGAAGTTCGAGGACGGCTCGCCGATCACCAGCGCCGACATCAAGTACGGCATCGAGCGCTCCTTCGCCCCCGAACTCTCCGGTGGCGCCCCCTATCTGAGGGACTGGCTGATCGGCGCCGCCGACTACCAGGGCCCCTACAAGGACAAGGGCAAGGGACTCGACGCGATCGGGACGCCGGACGCGCGCACGATCGTCTTCCATCTGAACAAGCCCGAGGGCGAGTTCCCCTACCTGGCCACGCAGACCCAGTTCACGCCCGTACCCAAGGCCAAGGACACCGGGACGAAGTACGAGGAGCACCCGGTCTCGTCGGGGCCGTACAAGGTCGTCAGCAACGAGGGCGACGGTGAGCGGCTGATCCTGGAGCGCAACACCTACTGGTCGGCCGCCACGGACGAGGAGCGCAAGGCGTACCCGGACAGGATCGACGTACGGTCCGGGCTCGACTCGTCGGTGATCAACCAGCGGCTGTCGGCGTCCCAAGGGGCGGACGCCGCGTCCGTCACCACGGACACCAACCTTGGCCCCGCCGAGCTCGCCAAGGTCTCCGGCGACAAGGAACTGGCCGCGCGCGTGGGCACCGGGCACTTCGGCTACATCAACTACATAGCGTTCAACCCGAAGGTCAAGCCGTTCGACAACATCAAGGTGCGTGAGGCGATCTCGTACGCCATTGACCGCACGAGCGTCGTCAACGCGGCCGGCGGATCGTCGCTCGCCGAGCCCGCCACCACCTACCTGCCGGACCAGAAGTCCTTCGGATACACCCCGTACGACCACTTCCCGGCAGGTGCCTCCGGGAACCCGGCGAAGGCCAAGGAGGTGCTGAAGGAGGCCGGTTACCCGAACGGGCTGACCGTCACCCTGACCCACTCCAACTCCAAGGACTTCGAGACCAGCCCGGAGATCGCGACCGCCGTCCAGGACGCCCTCAAGAAGGCCGGCATCACGGTGAAGCTGGACGGTCTCGAGGACAACGACTACCGCGACACGATCCACGACGCGAAGAAGGAGCCCGGGTTCTTCCTCGCCCACTGGGGTGCCGACTGGCCCTCCGGCGGTCCCTTCCTCGCCCCGATCTTCGACGGCCGACAGATCGTCAAGGACGGCGCGAACTTCAACAACGGCTTCCTCGACGACAAGTCGGTCAATGCCGAGATTGACGCGATCAACAAGTTGACCGATCTTGACGCTGCCGCCAAGCGGTGGGGCGCGCTGGACAGCAGGATCGGCGAGCAGGCCCTGACCGTGCCGCTGTTCCACCCCGTCTACAAGCGCCTGTACGGCAAGGACGTCAAGAACATCGTGATCAGCGACTGGACGGGTGTCCTGGACATCTCCCAGGTCTCGGTGAAGTGACGACGCCGTGAGCGAGGTTCTTCTCGCCTCCCCGGCCGCCGGAACGGGTGCGACACCCGTCCCGGCGGCCTCGGGGGCCCGTCAGTTCTGGCGGCGGCTGCGTACGCGGCGCGCCGCCCTCGTCGCGGCGGCCGTCGTCGCGCTGCTCGTCCTGGTCGCGGTGGCCGCACCGCTGTTCACCGCCGTCGAGGGCCAGGACCCCACCACCTACCACCCGGCCCTCGTCGACTCCGCGCGCGGGGGAGTGCCTGTCGGTTCCTTCGGAGGCATCAGCGGTGACCATTGGCTGGGCGTCGAACCGCAGACGGGGCGCGACCTGTTCGCCCGGCTCGTCTACGGGGCCCGGGTCTCGCTGGGTGTCGCGCTCGCGGCGACCCTCGTCCAGGTGTTGATCGGCGTCGTGGTCGGCATCGCGTCCGCCCTTGGTGGTCAATGGGTTGATCAACTGTTGAGCCGTCTCACCGACGTCATCATCGCCCTGCCACTGATGATCATGTCGCTGGCCCTGCTGGCGATCGTGCCCGGCAACTTCCCGCGGCCCGTTCTCGTCGCCCTCGTCATCGGGCTGATCGCCTGGGGCGGGATCGCGAAGATCGTGCGCGCCCAGACGCTCACCCTCAAACAGCTCGACCATGTGGCCGCGGCCCGCCTCAGCGGCTGGGGTTCCTGGCGGATCGCCCGTCGCGAGCTGCTGCCCGGCCTCGCCGCGCCCGTCATCACGTACGCCGCGCTCCTCGTCCCGTCGAACATCACGGTCGAGGCCGCCCTGTCCTTCCTCGGCGTCGGTGTGAAGCCGCCGACACCCTCCTGGGGGCAGATGATCACCGCCGCCGACGTCTGGTACCAGGCGGCACCGCAGTACCTGCTGCTGCCCGCGGGCGCCCTCTTCCTGACCGTCCTCGCCCTCACCGTCCTCGGCGACGGCATACGCACCGCCCTCGACCCGCGCGCGGCCTCACGCCTGCGCGTCGGCACGGGCCGCAGGCGCGAGGCCAGGGTCAAGGACGCCACGGGGGAGACTGCAACGACGGCAACGGCGGCGAAGACAGGGGCCGGCGCATGAACCTCTCCGGCTTCGGCGGGTTCGTGGCCCGCCGTGTCATCGGCGCGATCATCACCCTCTTCGCCATCTCGGTGGTCATCTACGTCGTCTTCTACGTCGCCCCCGGCAACGTCGCCCAGATCACCTGCGGCCCGCGCTGTTCCCCCGCCCAGGTGCACCAGGTCGCCGAGCAACTGCGCCTCGACGACCCGCTCTACCTGCGCTACTGGCACTTCCTCCAGGGCGTCTTTGTCGGCCACGACTACTCGACCGGTACGTCCGTCGAGCACTGCCCGGCACCCTGCCTCGGGCTCTCCTACCAGAGCGACCAGCAGGTCACGGAGCTGATCCTGGCGAAGCTGCCGGTCACCGGCTCGCTCGCGCTCGGCGCGATGGTGCTGTGGCTGCTCATCGGCGTCGGCACCGGTGTCCTCTCGGCGTGGCGGCGCGGCCGGCCCACCGAGCGCCTGCTGACCGGTCTCACCCTGGCCGGCACGGCCACGCCGGTCTTCGTCATCGGGCTGATCCTGATGATCGTCGTCTGCGGCCAGCTGGAACTCCTGCCGTTCCCGCAGTACGTGCCCTTCGCCGACGACCCCGAGCAGTGGGCCTGGAACCTGCTGCTGCCCTGGCTGTCGCTGGCTCTCATCGAGTCCGCCAAGTACGCCCGCCTGACCAGGGCGTCGATGCTGGAGACACTCGCCGAGGACCACGTACGCACCTTCCGCGCGTACGGCGTCGGGGAGCGGTCGATCATCGGGCGGCACGCGCTGCGCGGTGCGGTCGGGCCCCTGATCGCCCTGAGTGCCACGGACTTCGGGTCGATGTTCGGTGGCGCGGTCCTCACCGAGACGCTCTTCGGGCTGCCCGGCCTCGGACACGAACTCGTCGAGGCGGTCAAGGTCGTCGACCTGCCGGTGGTCGTCGGCATGGTCCTGGTGACCGGTTTCTTCGTGGTCATCGCCAACGCCGTCGCGGATGTGCTGTACGCGGTGGCCGATCGACGGGTGGTGCTCGTATGAGCCTGGACAAGGCCTCGGTTGAGGCCCCGGTGAAGGACGCCGTGAAGGACGCTGTGACGGACGCGGAGGGCGAGGCGCTGGTCGAGGTCGAAGACCTGACCGTCGCCTTCGGCTCCCTGCGGGCCGTGGACGGGCTGTCGTTCCGCCTGGAGAAGGGCGCCGCGCTGGGCCTGGTCGGCGAGTCCGGCTCCGGCAAGTCCACGGTCGCGTCCGCCCTGCTGGGGCTGCATCGCGGTACGGGAGCGGAGGTCGGCGGCACGATCCGGGTCGCCGGCACCGATGTACAGCGGGCGTCCGAGACCGAGTTGCGGCGGCTGCGCGGGGCGCGGGCGGCGATGGTCTTCCAGGACCCGCTGTCCTCCCTCGACCCGTACTACGCGGTCGGCGACCAGATCGCCGAGGTCTACCGGGTGCACACGAAGGCGTCCAGGCGGGCCGCACGCGCGCGTGCCGTCGACGTACTGGACAGGGTCGGAATTCCGGACGCCGTACGGCGGTCCAGGTCCCGGCCCCACGAGTTCAGCGGCGGGATGCGGCAGCGCGCGCTGATAGCCATGGCGCTCGCCTGCGAGCCGGACCTGCTGATCGCCGACGAGCCGACGACCGCGCTCGACGTGACCGTCCAGGCCCAGATCCTCGACCTGCTGCACACCCTGCGCGCGGAGACCGGCATGGGACTGCTCCTCGTCACGCACGACGTGGGTGTCGCGGCGGAGAGCGTCGAGGACGTGCTGGTGATGCGCCACGGGCGGGCCGTCGAGCACGGTCCGGTCGCGGCCGTACTGGGGGCGCCCGCCCAGGAGTACACACGTCAACTGCTCGCGGCGGTACCGCGCGTGGACGCGAGGCGGGAGTCCGGGGACGCCTCAGGATCCGGCTCAGGATCCGGCTCAGGATCCGGCGAGATCGTCCTGGAGGCCGTGGGCCTGCGGCGCGAGTTCGGGCGCGGGAAGCGGGCGTTCGCGGCCGTGGACGACGTGTCGCTGGCGGTGCGCCGGGGCGAGACGCTCGGGATCGTCGGTGAGAGCGGCAGCGGCAAGACGACGCTCGGGCGCATGCTGGTCGGGCTGCTGGAGCCGACGGCGGGCGAGGTGCGGTACGAGGGGCGGGTGCGCTCCGGGGCCGGTCCGGCCGTCCAGATGGTCTTCCAGGACCCGGTCTCCTCCCTCAACCCCCGCCGCAGCGTGGGCGAGTCGATCGCCGACCCGCTGCGGGCGCGCGGCGAGAGGGACGAGGCCCGTGTCCGGGAGCGGGTGGGGGAGCTGCTGGAACGCGTGGGGCTCGACCCGGCGCACTTCGACCGCTACCCGCACGAATTCAGCGGAGGCCAGCGTCAGCGCGTGGGCATCGGACGGGCGCTGGCCGCCGAACCGCGCGTCATCGTCTGCGACGAGCCCGTGTCGGCCCTCGACGTCACGACCCAGGCCCAGGTGGTGGCCCTTCTCGGCGAGTTGCAGCGCGAACTCGGCCTCGCGCTGGTGTTCGTCGCCCATGACCTCGCCGTCGTACGGCAGGTCAGCGATCGCGTCGCGGTGATGCGGCGGGGACGAGTCGTCGAGTCGGGCTCCGCCGACGAGGTGTACGAGAACCCCCGAGACCCGTACACCCGACAGTTGCTGGCCGCCGTACCCGCTCTCGATCCCGCGGTCGCGGCCCGGCGCCGTGCCGTCCGACGGGAGTTGGCCCCGGCGTGATCATACGTTTGTCCGTGACCATGCGCGCATAACTGATCTCTTAGCGCGACAGAACGCGAGCCGCACGGGAAAGTTACGACCGTTCACCCCTTTTGGTGGTGCGACGGACAACCGTCCATCGCACCACCGTCATGTCCGCATACGTTCGTCCCGCTGCGAGCCGCCGGGTCAACGGCGGCTCCCCATACGGGAGATCGGGGGTGTGCTCGTGCGCATCGGACTGCTGACGGAGGGTGGCTATCCGTATGTGAGCGGTGACGCCAGACTCTGGTGCGACCGGCTCGTGCGCGGACTCGGCGGGCACGAGTTCGACATCTACGCGCTCAGCCGCAGCCAGCGGCAGGAGGACGAGGGCTGGATCGAACTGCCGCCGCAGGTCAACCGGGTCCGGACCGCCCCGCTGTGGACGGCCGAGGACGACGGAGTGGTCTACGGCCGCCGTGCGCGAAGGCGATTCGCCGAGGCCTACGGCGAGTTGGCCGCCGCCCTGTGCGGCGGGCCCGACACGGGGAACACGTCGGACGGAGCAGACCCGTCCACCATTGAGGCGGACCGTTTCGGCAGCGCGCTGTACGGGCTCGCCGAACTGGCCCGGGACGAGGGCGGCCTGGTCGGAGCGCTCCGCTCCGAAGCCGCCGTCCGCGCACTGGAGCGCGCCTGTCGTGCGCCCGGCGCGCTCGCAGCGGCGCGCGAGGCGCGCGTCTCGGATCTCCTCTCCGTCGCCGCGCATCTGGAGCGAGCCCTGCGCCCCCTCTCGCTCGACTGGTACGAGGGCGACGGGCTCGGCTCGGTCGACCTGTGCCACGCTGCCGCGGGCGGCCCGGCCGCGCTCCCCGGACTGGTCGCCCGCCACTTCTCCGGCGTACCCCTGCTGGTCACCGAGTACGGGGTCCCGCTGCGGGCGCACTACCTGGCCTCCGGCGCCGACGACGGCGCCCCGGCCGTACGGTCCCTGCTCGCCGCCTTCCACGGCGGACTGGCCTCGGAGATCTACCGGCGGGCCGTGCTCGTCACCCCCGGCAACACGCACACCCGCCGCTGGCAGGAGAGATGCGGGGCCGACCGGGAGAAGCTGCGGACCGTGTACCCCGGCATGGACGCGTCCCACTTCGCCGAAGTGGGCGAGTCGCCGGAGGCGGCGGACCCCGACACGCTGATCTGGGTCGGCCGTATCGAGCCCGCCAAGGACCTGGTCTCCCTCCTGCACGCCTTCGCGGAGGTCCGCAAGGAGGAACCGCAGGCCCGCCTGCGCATCGTCGGCGCGGCCACGGGAGCCGAGAGCGAGGCATACCTCGGCCACTGCCGGGCACTGGCCGCGCAGCTCTTCCCCGACGAGGCCGAGGACATTCACGCGGTCGGCGACAACCCCGTGTCGTTCGAGGAGATCGGCGGCCCGGAGGCACCCACGCTCGCGGAGGCGTACGCGGCGGGCGCGGTCGTCGTCCTGTCGAGCGTGGTCGAGGGCTTCCCGATCAGCCTGGTCGAGGCCATGTTCTGCGGCCGGGCGACGGTGTCGACGGACGTGGGCGCGGTGGTCGAGATCATCGGCGGTACGGGGCTCGTGGTGCCCCCGCGCAACCCGCGGGCGCTCGCGGAGGCGTGCGTGGCCCTGCTGCGCGACCCGGCGCGCCGCGAACGCCTGGGCGCCGCCGCCCGCGCCCGCGCCCTCGAACTGTTCACCGTCGAGCAGAACGTCGAGGCATTTCGCGGCATTTACCTGGAGGTCGTCTCGCGCTGCCCCGTCAGCGAAGTGGTCCTCGACGGCGCCGGTGAACCGCTTCCGTTCGCCGTCCCGGCGGAGGCACACGTCCCCGGCCGCTGGACGCACGCCGGCATGCGAGTGGTGGCCCGGGGCGGGCCCGGGTGGACGACAGGACACGCCTCCGCACCGGTACAGGCGACCCCCGTACCCGCCGGGGAGGGCGCGCGATGAGGGAGCTGGGAGAACTGGACCGCCCGGGGGCACCGGACAGCCCCGGAACCTGGGACGAACATGTGGACGAGTTGCTCATGGGCGCCCCGGAGACGCACGTACGGGACACGGACGCGGACCCGACGCGGACGCGGCCGGCCGCACCCTCCACCCCGGCCGCGCGCCGAGGGACCGCGGACCCCGTGAAGGCACTCATGCAGCGGCACCGTGAGCTGTGCGAGCGGGCGGTGGACCCGCTGGAGATCGCCGCCGGCCTGGAGGCCCATGGCGTGACGGACCGTACGGCCGCCCGCTTCCGCCACCGGGACGTGTTCTCCCTGGCCGAGGAGATGTACGCCCGGGTCTCCCGGGAAGCGGACACGGCACCGAGGCCCACCCCGTCGCCCGCACCCCGCGTACGGGCCGACTGGGTCCTGCTCTCCCTGCTCCCGGGCGCCCTGTGCGCGGCCACCGTGGCCGGGCTGCGCCTCACCGGGGGCCGGGTCCGGCCGGCCGTGGCGATCCTGGGCGCCCTGGCCGTCGCGCTGGCCGTACGCGCGGCACTGGGCCGGGGGCCGCTGGGCCCCAGGTCCCACCCGGCGTCCCCCGGCACCCGCCCGAGCGGCACCCCGGGCTCCACGCGCGTGTGGACCTGCTGGCTCCTCGCGTACGCGCTCCTGGGCGACGACCTGCTCACCGCCGCGCTGACGGGTGTCGGCCCCGGCGGCCTCCCGGCAGCCGTCCGGGACCTGTCCACCGCCCCTGTCCTGGCCCTCACCCTGGCCTGTGCGCCGGCCGCCTGGTGCGCCCACCTCTTCGCGGCCGGAGCCCGCCGCAAGCTGACCGCCAGCCGTGGCCTGGCGGACTTCACGGCAGCCGTGAAACCCCTCCTCCTGGGCGCTTTCGCCCTGTTCCTCTGCGCGTCGGCGGCGCTCGTGGCGATCTCCGCGACGATCCTGCGCGAACCGGCGGCCTGGACCACCACCGTCACCCTGGGTGCCCTGCTCCTCCTGGCCCGCCTCCTCACGGCACACGGCTTCACCCACGCCCCGGCGGTGGTCCTCGGCGCGGCATCGGCGACGGAGGCGACCGCGCCGGCCACCGCCTTCGCGTCCCGCCTCCCCGGCTGCTCCTTCCTCGCCACCCCGGTGGACACGGTCGTGGCCGCCTGGGGCCCCGCAGCCATCCCGGCCGCGGCCTGCTCGGTGGCCGCACTGATCCTCCTGCTCCACGCCACCCGCACCCTGACCAGGGCGTCGGCGCACGCCATCGCGGGTGAGCCCGGATGACGTCCAGGACCCACGACCACGGCAGGCGATCGATTCCGCAGCGCCCGGCCCTCCATCACGAACGAACCCGCACCACCCAAAGGAGTACACCGATGAACACCTCCCGACCCGGAGCCGGAGAATCCGCCGAGGGAGCCGTCCGATGAGGGTTCTGCTGATCGGAGCCAACGGCTATCTCGGCCGCTTCGTCGCCGACCGACTGCTCGCCGACCCGGCCGTGCAACTCACCGCTCTCGGCCGCGGCGACGACGCCGACGTCCGGTTCGACCTCGCGTCCGGCAGCCCCGGCGCGCTCACCCGCTTCTTCGACGCCGTCCACCCCGGAGTCGTCGTCAACTGCGCGGGCGCCACCCGCGGCGGGGCCCGCGAACTCACCCGCCACAACACGGTCGCCGTCGCCACCGTCTGCGAGGCCCTGCGGCGCAGCGGCTGCGGCGCCCGGCTGGTCCAGCTCGGCTGCGGCGCCGAGTACGGCCCCAGCCAGCCCGGTTCCTCCACGGCCGAGGACGCCGTCCCCCGCCCCGGCGGCCCGTACGGCGTCAGCAAGCTCGCCGCCACCGAACTGGTCCTCGGCTCCGGTCTCGACGCGGTCGTCCTGCGCGTCTTCTCACCGGCCGGGCCCGGCACGCCCGCCGGCTCCCCGCTCGGCCGGCTCGCCGAGGCGATGCGCCGCGCGATGCAGTCCGGCGACGGCGAGCTCAAACTCGGCGGCCTGGGCGCGCAGCGCGACTTCATCGACGTACGGGACGTGGCCCGGGCCGTGCACGCCGCCTCGCTGTCGGCAGCGCAGGGCGTCATCAACATCGGCTCCGGGCGGGCCGTGCGGCTGCGCGACGCCGCCTCTGTCCTCGCCCGCGTGGCCGGGTACGGCGGCGCGCTGCACGAGCTCGACGCTCCGCCCGGCCCCCTGCGGACGTCCATCGGCCATCCCCGCACCGACCCGGACCACGCGGCCCCGGTCGCGTATCCGTACCCCGACGGCTGCGGCAGTTGGCAGCAGGCCGATGTCCGCACCGCGCGCGACCGGCTCGGCTGGCGGCCCCGGATCAATCTGGAGGAGTCCCTCGCCGACATCTGGATGGAGGCGGCATGCCGCATCTGACCAGCGCCAGGCAGGGCACCGCGAGCACCGGCGTGCGCACCGGTTTCGGCATCCCGGGTTTCGCACACCCCCTTGTCGCGCCGACCGAGTGGGGCGAACTCACCCGCCCGGGCACGCCCCTGCACTGGGTCGTCCTCAACGTCGCCGACGGTCCCGGCAGCCGCCCGGACCCGCACTGCCTGGAGGCCGTCGGCCGGCTGCGCAACGCGGGTGTGCGGGTGCTCGGCCACCTCGACACGGCCCACGGGGCCCGCACGCACGGTGAACTGAGCACCGAGGCACAGCGGTACCGCGACTGGTACAAGGCCGACGGCTTCCTCCTGGACCGCTGCCCGGCCGACCGCGCCGCGCTCCCGGAGATCCGCCGTACGGTCGGCGCGCTCCGGGCGGCGGACGGCGACGCCCACATCGTCCTGGGCCACGGCACCCATCCGCACCCGGACTACGCCGAGCACGGCGACCAGCTCGTCACGTTCTCCGGCCACTGGAGCGACTACCGCTGGTCGCAGGTGGCCGAGTGGACCGCAGACCATCCGCCCGAACGCTTCTGCCACTTCGTGCACGGGCTGCCGCTCGGCCATCTCGACGAGGCGCTGCGCGTCGCCCGCTGGCAGGGCGCCGCCACGATCTACTTCACCGACAGCACGGACCGCGGCGGCCGTGCCGACCCCTGGGAGACGATGCCCGGCTACTGGGACGACCTCGTCTCGCGCCTCGGAACGGGTGTCTCGGAATGAAGAAGGGCGTGGCAGTGTTACGGGGAGAACAACTGTAGTGATTGACCGACCAACGGAGTCCCCGTGTCGCTGCCACCCCTGGTCGAGCCCGCTGGCGAGCTCACCGTAGACGAGGTCCGCAGGTACTCCCGCCACCTGATCATCCCCGATGTGGGGATGGACGGGCAGAAGCGGCTGAAGAACGCCAAGGTGCTCTGTGTGGGCGCCGGCGGCCTGGGCTCGCCGGCGCTGATGTACCTGGCCGCGGCGGGCGTGGGCACGCTCGGCATCGTGGAGTTCGACGAGGTCGACGAGTCGAACCTGCAGCGCCAGATCATCCACAGCCAGGCGGACATCGGCCGCTCCAAGGCCCAGTCCGCCCGTGACTCGGTGCTGGGCATCAACCCGTACGTCAACGTCGTCCTTCACGAGGAGCGGCTCGAAGCCGAGAACGTGAAGGAGATCTTCAGCCAGTACGACCTGATCGTCGACGGCACGGACAACTTCGCGACCCGCTACCTGGTCAACGACGCGGCCGTCCTGCTGAACAAGCCGTACGTCTGGGGCTCGATCTACCGCTTCGACGGACAGGCCTCCGTCTTCTGGTCCGAGCACGGCCCCTGCTACCGCTGCCTCTACCCGGAGCCCCCGCCGCCGGGCATGGTTCCCTCCTGCGCCGAGGGCGGCGTCCTGGGCGTGCTGTGCGCGTCCATCGGTTCCATCCAGGTCAACGAGGCCATCAAGCTCCTCGCGGGCATCGGCGAGCCCCTCGTCGGCCGCCTGATGATCTACGACGCACTGGAGATGCAGTACCGCCAGGTCAAGGTCCGCAAGGACCCGAACTGCGCGGTCTGCGGCGAGAACCCGACCGTCACCGAACTCATCGACTACGAGGCCTTCTGCGGTGTCGTGTCCGAGGAGGCCCAGGAGGCGGCGGCCGGCTCGACGATCACTCCCAAGCAGCTCAAGGAGTGGATCGACGACGGCGAGAACATCGAGATCATCGACGTCCGCGAGATCAACGAGTACGAGATCGTCTCGATCCCCGGCGCCAAGCTGATCCCGAAGAACGAGTTCCTCATGGGCACCGCCCTGTCGACCCTCCCGCAGGACAAGAAGATCGTCCTGCACTGCAAGACGGGTGTCCGCAGTGCGGAAGTCCTCGCGGTCCTGAAGTCCGCCGGTTTCGCCGACGCCGTCCACGTCGGCGGCGGTGTGATCGGATGGGTCAACCAGATCGAGCCGCACAAGCCGGTTTACTGACCCGCGGTTCATCCTTTCGTTCGTCCTGTCCGGCCGGCGGGGGTCTCGCGCACCACGGGTGCCCGGGGCCCCCGCCGCCGTCATGAACAGACCTTGCCGTCCCGTGGCACCCTCCCGGCCAGCAGATACGCGTTCACCGTGGAGTCGACACAGCCGCTCCCACTGCCGTACGCCCCGTGCCCCTCGCCCTTCCACGTCAGCACCGCGCCGACGCCCTTGCCCAGCTCGTCCGCCATCCTGCGCGCGCCCTCGTACGGCGTCGCGGGGTCCCCGGTGTTGCCGACCACCAGGACGGGCGGAGCGCCCGGCGCGCCGACCTCCGGTGTGTCGTACTGACCGGCGACCGGCCAGTCGTGGCACCAGCCGGCCGCGTCCCAGCCCATGAACTCCCCGAACACGGGCGAGATCTTCCGGAACTCGGGCAGCAGCTTTCTGGTCTGCGCCGCTGTGGGCCGCTGCTTGTCGTCCAAGCACGATATGACCCGTTGGGCATGTGTCGTCGTGCCGTAGTGCCCCGAGGCGTCGCGGTCGTTGTAGCTGTCGGAGAGCGCCAGCAGATCAGATCCGTCGCCCCGCTCGGCCGCCGCCAGGGCGCCGGTCAGCGCCGGCCAGCTCTGCTCGCTGTACAGCGGCACGATGATGCCGGTGACGGCCAGGCCCTGGGTCAGTTTCCGCCCGGAGGACGTGGGCAACGGCTCGGTGTCGATCCGCTTCAGCAGGGCCGCGATCCTCCCCGAACCCCGGTCCGGGTCCTGACCCGTCGACTTCAGGTAGTCGTCGAGGGCGCGCTGGAAACCCCGGGCCTGGTTCTTCGCGTGTCCCACCATGTCGGTGCTCGGGTCGACGACGGCGTCCAGGACCAGCCGCCCCACGTTCTCCGGGAACAGGTGGGCGTAGACACCGCCGAGTTCGGTGCCGTACGAGATGCCGAAGTAGTGCGTCTTCGTGTCGCCCAGAACCTGGCGCATCAGGTCCATGTCGCGGGCCGAGTCGGTCGTCGAGACATGCGCGAGGAGGTTTCCGGCGGCCTTTTGGCAGCCCTTCCCGAAGTCGGCCGCGTCCTGGAAGTACGCCTTCTCCTCGGCCGCGTCGTCCGGCGTCGGGTCCACCGACTCGGCGGCCTGGATCGCCTTGTCGCTCCGGCAGCGCACGCCCTCGCTGGCCCCGACCCCGCGCGGGTCCCAGCTCACCAGGTCGTAGTGCTCCCGGAGCGCGGAGACCGTACCGGCGTAGGCGGGCATCACGGATACGCCCGACTGGCCCGGTCCGCCGAAGTTGAACAGGAGGGACCCGATGCGGCTGCCTCCGGTGGCCCTGGCCCGGATCAGCGCCAGGCCGATGGTCTCGCCGCCGGGCTCCGCGTAGTCCAGCGGCACCTTGAGCGTCGCGCACTGCCAGTCGCTGCCCGGCGTGGGGGAGTCCGACGTGCCCTCGCAGCGGCCCCACCCGAGCTTCTGCGAGGTCAGCGAGGCGGGCAGCTCCGGCGAGGCCCGGGACGAGGACGCCGCCGACGCGGGCGGGTCGGCGCCGGACCCCTTGCCGTCACCGCTGCGCGACGCGCTGCCGCTACAGCCGGCCAACAGCAGCACGGCGGCGGTGGCGGCCGTCCAGCGTACGAAACGAGACATGAGCGCTTCTCCCCCCTGTGAGCCGCCCGCTCGGATCTGCGGATGGCGGTCAGGCCATGGTAGGCAGATCACGCCGAGGCCGTATCGGCCTGTGGATAACTCTCTGGCCTGCGCTTTTCTAGGAACAGACGGTCGCTGCCGCAGGCACCTTCCCGGTCAGCAGATAGCCGTTCACCGCCGTGCGCACGCAGCGGTTCCCGCTGTCGTACGCGCCGTGCCCCTGCCCCTTGTACGTCAGCTCGACGCCCACACCCTTGCCCAGGGCGTCCACCATCTTCCGCGCGCCCTCGTACGGTGTGGCCGGGTCGCCGGTGTTGCCGATGACGAGGATCGGTGCCGATCCGGTCGCGTGGACGTCGGGGTGGTCGGCGGCGCCCGGCACGGCCCAGTCGGTGCAGCCGGCCATGGACCAGGCCAGGAAGTCGCCGAACAGGGGTGAGGCGGCGCGGAACTCGGGCAGCCTCGCCTCGATGTCCGCGACGGTGTAACGCGGTTTCTGGTCGGCGCAGTTGATGGAGATGTTCGCCGGGGTGATGTTGCTGTACCCGCCGGTCTCGTCGCGGCCGTTCATCGAGTCGGAGAGCAGCATCAGGACCCTGCCGTCACCGGCGTACGCCTGAACGAGGCCTTCGGTGAGGTACGGCCAGAAGTCCTTGGAGTACAGCGCCTGCGCGATGCCGTTGGACGCCGCGCTCTCGGTGAGCTCGCGTGGGAAGACGCCCGGGATGGGCTTGGCGTCGAGCTTCTTGAGGAGCTCGGCGATCCGGTCCTCGACGTTCTGTGCGGTGTCGCCGACCGGGCAGCCCTCGGCCTTGGAGACGCAGTCCTCGGCGAAGTTGCGGAGCGCGAGCTGGAAACCCCTGGCCTGCCCGAGCGAGCCCTGTTCAGGTGTCTGGGTGGGGTCGACGACCGCGTCGAAGACGGCCCGGCCCACCTTCTTGGGGAACAGGTGTGCGTAGACGCCGCCGAGTTCGGTGCCGTACGAGATGCCGAAGTAGTACAGCTTGTCGTCGCCGAGGACCTGGCGCATCAGATCCATGTCCCGGGCCGCGTCGGTGGTGCGCACATGCGGGAGCACCTTCTTGGAGTTCTTCTCGCAGGCCGCGTTGAACTTCCTGGTGTTGGCGAGCAGTTCGGAGCGCTCGGCGGCGTTGTCGGGCGTCGCGTCCTGCTGGAAGTACGCGTCGAGCTGTTGGTCGTCCTCGCACCGCACGCCGGCGCTGCGGCCGACCCCGCGCGGGTCGAAGCTCACCAGGTCGTAGCGGGTGCGCAGGGTCGCGTAGTCCGTGCCGAACGCGGGAAGCGTGGCGACTCCCGAGCCGCCCGGCCCGCCGAAGTTGAAGATCAGGGACCCGATGCGCCTGCCCGGGGCACCGCTGGCCTTCGCGCGGATCAGCGCGAGTGGGATGGTCCTGCCCTTCGGCTCGGCCCAGTCCAGCGGTGCCTTCATGGTGGCGCACTGCCAGGCGCCGCCGCCGGGGAGCGGGGAGGGGGCACTGCCGCCGCCCTCCGACTCGGACGGCGCGGGACAGTCCTTCCAACTGAGCTTCTGGGCCGCCGGATCCTCCGCCGTGGCCCCGGAGCCGTTGTCGCCGCACCCCGCGATCAGGGACGCCAGCAGCAGGGCGATGGCTGTCAGGGCAGCGGCACGCGGCCGGAAGGGGTTGGGCATGCCCCCATCCTGCGGGCGTACCCGGTGGGGCGCTCGGGGCGCGAGCCGTACGAGGTACCGCACGCCCCGGGGAGTACCGCCATGGAACCGCCCTCCCTAGAGGGCTCCCTTCCGCGTCAGGTGGTTGAAGAACAGCCAGCCCGGCAGCACCGGGATCCACAGGGTCAGCAGCCGGTACAGCAGCACGGCGGGGGCGGCGACCTCCTTGGGCAGGCCCACGGCGATCAGACCGACCGTGAGGGTCGCCTCGACCGCGCCCACACCACCCGGGGTCGGTGCCGCCGAGCCCAGCGCGTTGCCGGCGAGGAAGACGACGGCGACACTGGCGAGGCTGAGCGAGGTCGACTCGTTGCCGAACGCCCGGATCGAGGCGTCCAGGCACATCACGAAGCAGGCGGTCAGCAGCAGCATGCCGCCGATGCCGGTGACCAGCTTCTGCGGTCGCTGGAGAACGTCCAGCATGCGCGGTACGACACCGGCGAACAGCGACCTCACGCGCGTGACGACGAATTTCCGCAGGAACGGCACCGAGGTCACCACGAGGACGAGCACCGCGACGGTCAGCAGGCCCGCGATGACCGTCCGGGACGGTGACAGCGACGGTGTCTTCTCGGTGCCCGTCAGATAGCCGAAGGACAGCAGCATCAGGATGTGGCAGCCGAGCCCGAACAACTGCGACGCGCCGACACTGGCCACCGCGAGCCCCGGCCGCACCCCCGCGCGCTGAAGGAAACGGGTGTTGAGGGCCACGCCGCCGACCGCCGCGGGCGCCACGATCTTCACGAACGACCCGGCGACCTGCGCGGCCACGGTCCGTATGAACGGCACCCTCTCCGGGACGAAACCGAGCAGACTCATCGCGGCGGCGAAGTAACTCAGCGCCGAGAACAGCACGGCCGCGGCGACCCAGCCCCACTCGGCTTCGTTGAACAGGGTGGCGAACTCGATGTGGGTGAGCTGGGAGAGCAGGAAGTACGCGCCGAACGCGCCCGCGATGAAACTGATCAGGGTGCGCGGTCGGACCCGTTCCAGCCGGGCCGGTTCGACCGGGGCCTGCGGTCTGATCAGCAGCACCTGGTGGCGGATCTGGGCGAGGAGGTCCTCCTCGCGGGCTCCCTCCAGAGCCTCGTCGATGGCCCGCTTCTCGGCCCGTTGCTCGGCCCGCACCGCCTTCTTGCCGGACTTCTCCAGTGCGGCGGGCCCCGGGTCGGGGTGGGCCGCCTCCAGCCGGGCCTGCTTGGCCAGCTGGGACGCCTCCAGGACCGCCTCACGCTGACGCTGGGCCCGCTCGCGGGCGAGTTTGCGCAGCGTCGCGCGCGTGGAGCGGGACAGGGCGATGGGCTGGAGCATCGGCAGACAGTCCGCCACCGTGTCCGGGCCGAGCACTCCGACCGCGGACGTCACCGCGCGTTCGGCGCCCACGCGCAGGCCCAGGGTCGTCACCAACTGGGCGATGTCCATGCGCAGCAGCAGGTCCCCGGCCGCGATCTCGCCGACCCGGAGGTCGGTGAGGATCACCTTGCCGGAACGATCCACCAGAATCGCCTCGCCGACGAGCCTGCGATGCGCGATGCGCCGCGACTGCAGGGCCCGCACCTGGTTCCAGGTGCTGCGCAGCAGGTCGTCGGTGATCTCCTCGTCCGCCAGCGAGTCGAGCGTGCGGCCTCCGGTGTGCTCGTAGACGAGCATCACGGCATCAGGGCCGAGCTCGGAGGTCGCGATCAGCTTGGGCGCGTTGGCACCGGCGGCGATCGCCGCGTACGCGAGGAGAGCCTCCTGCTCAAGGGCCTGGCGCAGCGACTGGAGACTGCTTCGGGTGGCCAGACCGCGCAGCGTGATGTTGCGCCACATGCGGTAGAAGAACCCCTGCGCCTGCTGCTCACGGTCGACCACCGTAACGTCCAGCGGTGGACCGTCCTCCAGGGTGACGAAATAGCGTCGGCCGCGGTCACCGCTGTCCGCGGCCTCCGGCACTTCCTCACGGGCCGCGCTCACCGGGTGGAAACCGACGTGCCGCAGGCCCGCCATCAGGGTGCGCCCGGTGGGACGCACGTTCGGTGAGCCGACCGCGTACAGCGTGCCGTACGCCACCGACCAGCCGATCAGCACCGTCAGGATGATCGAGAACGGTGTCGTGTAGCCGGTGACCAGCATGGAGAAGGCGTCGAGCAGCAGTACCACCCACAGCACGGCGCGCCAGCGCGGCCGACGGGACATGCCGACGGCCGTCATGTACGCGATGACCGGGGCGAGATAGCCGTGCACCGGGTCGGTGAGCGCGTGGATGTCGCCGGGGGAGGGCTGAGTCAGCGCCTCCTGGATGGAGTGCGGGGTGGCCTTGGCGACCCACAGGTCGGTGGCGAGGGTCACCCCGTGCGCGAGGACCGCCGCGAGCACACCGTCGGCGATGCGCAGCCCGTCACGCTTGATCAGCCGTTCGATCGCGAAGGCGACCGGCACCAGGAGGATCGCGATGCTCGACGCCAGGCCCGCGATCTTGATCAGCAGGTCGGGTGCCTGGCCGGTGCCCTTGTTGATGTCCTGTTCGAGACCGGAGGTGGTGCCGTGCGCGAACGCGGCGATCGCGAGCAGGACGACGATCGCGACGACGCCGGCCAGGAGCCGCATGAGATCGGAGGGACGGTGCACGCGCGCGGGAAGCAGCGGTTCGTCGCCCTCGACCTCCTCGGCGTGCGCCTCGTCGTCGCAGTCGGCGGCCGGTCCGGCCGGTGTCCGCCCGTGGTCGTGGCCGGTGCCGTCCGCATCAGGACGCGACGAGACCTCAGAGGTGTCCTCCGTGCCTTCGGGGTGCACGCCCTGCTGGTTCATGGTCTCTTCTTGGTCTCGTATCACCGGTCACCGCCCGCACGATGGTGGCATGCCCCACTGACACACAGGGGCATCAGGGTGCATTGCGGGGGCGCACATTCTGCCGCAAGCGCTGCTTCGGGGCGAGGATCGCCCAGGGCCGCCCTCTCGTCCCATTGTCGGTGGGGTGGGGCAGGATGGGGCGGATGAGCGATGAGAGCCGTCCGGCGGACGCCCTCCCGGAGTATGCCGAGCGGGCCCTGGAGGCCGCGGAACTGATCCCGCCCGGGCGTGTCATGACGTACGGCGATGTGGCCGAGTGGCTTGAGGAGGGCGGACCGCGCCAGGTCGGGCGGGTGATGGCCCTCTACGGCGGGGCTGTTCCGTGGTGGCGGGTCGTCCGCGCGGACGGGGTACTGCTCCCGGGACACGAACTGGAGGCCCTCGACCACTACCGCGCGGAGGGCACACCCCTGAAGGGGGCGAGCAGGGCCGCCGCGGGGCATCTGCCGCGCATCGACCTGAAACGTGCGCGCTGGGACGGCGGCGAGCGGGCGGAGGGTCACAACTGACAGCTTCCGCCATCGGGCGGGTGCCAGGGGGACCTGTGGCCCGTACGGGGTAAACCGGGCACGTCCGTGCCATGGCGTACGTTCGTGGGGCGAGGGGCCCTGGGGACGCCCGAGGCCGGAGGGAACAAGCGGAAGACCTGCTTCCGAACCGCCCGTCGGCGTACGGTCGACCGAACCTGCACCTCGTACCTTCCGGCCACCGTCCTCCGCGCGGTCAGCCAACCAGCACAACCACCAGGACCGGCGAACCACGTGAGCTCCTCTTCCTCCACCAGACGCCTGTCGTACCCACAGGGGCGACAGGGGAACCGTGGCGCTTACCGACTGGTGCGCACCCCGCCCACGCGGCAGGATCCCCCTCGTCTGGACGCCGCGCAGCGCGCCGTGGTTGACCATGAGCGCGGACCACTGCTCGTCCTCGCGGGTCCGGGCACCGGGAAGACCACCACCCTCGTCGAGTCCGTGGCCGCCAGGATCGCCCGGGGCGGGGACCCCGAGCGGATCCTCGTGCTGACGTTCAGCCGCAAGGCGGCCGTCGAACTGCGCGACCGCCTGGCACTGCGCGTCGGAGCCGCCCGCGCTCCCCGCGCGACCACCTTCCACTCCTTCTGCTACGCCCTGGTCCGCGCCCACCAGGACAGCGACCTGTTCGCGGAACCCCTGCGACTGCTCTCCGGCCCCGAACAGGACGTGGCCGTACGTGAACTGCTCGCCGGCCAGCCCGACCTGGAGCGGCTCGGCCTCGCCCATGTGCGCTGGCCGGACGAACTGCGCGCCTGCCTCACCACCCGGGGCTTCGCCGACGAGGTCCGCGCGGTCCTCGCCCGCAGCCGCGAACTCGGTCTCGGCCCGGACGCCCTGGACGCCTTCGCCCGGCGCATCGGCCGCCCCGACTGGCGCGCCGCCGCCGCCTTCCTCGCCGAGTACCTCGACGTACTCGACATGCAAGGAGTGCTCGACTACGCGGAACTCGTGCACCGCGCGGTACTCCTCGCGGACCGCCCCGACACCGCCGACCGGCTCGCCGCCCGCTACGACGCCGTCTACGTGGACGAGTACCAGGACACCGACCCCGCCCAGGTACGGCTGCTGCACGCGCTCGCCGGAGGCGGCCGGACACTCGTCGCGCTCGGTGACCCCGACCAGTCGATCTACGCGTTCCGCGGCGCGGACGTCAACGGCATCCTGGACTTCCCGGAAGCCTTCCCGCGCGCGGACGGGCGTCCCGCCCCGGTGGAGGTCCTGGGGACGTCCCGCCGCTCCGCCGCCGTCCCGCTGACCGCCACCCGCCTCCTCACCCAGCGCATGCCCCTGACCCGTCTCCCGGCCGAGAAGGTCCGCGCCCACCGCGGACTCGCCCCGGTCCGCGACGGCGGCCGGGTCGACGTCCGCACCTACCCGACGTCCGGCACGGAACTGGAGAACATCGCCGACATCCTCCGTCGCGCACACCTGGAGGACGGTGTCCCCTGGGGCGAGATGGCCGTCCTGGTGCGCGCCGGCGGCCGTACGATCCCCACGGTCCGGCGCGCCCTCACGTCCGCCGGGGTCCCCCTGGACATCGACGGCGACGACCTGCCCCTGCGCCACGAACCGGCGGTGGCACCGCTCCTGACGGCCCTGAGGGCGGTGGCGACCGCGGCGACGTCCGGCGCTGTCGAGGACACGGAGACGGGCCTCCAAGGGGCGGGGGACCCCGGCGACGCCCTGCCGGAAGCCACCGCCTGGCTCGGCACCGAGACCGCCCTGACCCTCCTCACCTCCCCCCTCGCCGGTATGGACGCCGCGGATCTGCGCCGCCTCGGCCGCGCCCTGCGCGAGGAGGAGCGGGCCGCGGGCAACCCCGTACCGCCGCCCTCGGACGAACTCCTGGCCCGCGCCCTGGCCGAACCCGAGCGCCTGGTCGCCCACGACCCGGCGTACGCGCGCGGTGCCCAGCGCCTCGGCGGGCTGCTCGGCAAGGCACGTGAGCGCCTCGCGGGCGGCGGCACCGCCGAGGAGGCCCTCTGGGACCTGTGGAACGGCACACCCTGGCCGGGACGGCTGGAGCGGGCCGCCCGGCGCGGCGGCGCTGCCGGACGCAACGCCGACCGTGACCTCGACGCCGTGTGCGCGCTGTTCGCGACCGCCGCGCGCGCCGAGGAACGCACCGGCGGCCGGGGCGCCCTCAACTTCCTGGAGGAGATCGACGCCGAGGACATCGCCGCCGACACCCTCAGCCGCCGCGCCGTGCGCCCCGACGCCGTACGCCTGATGACCGCGCACCGCTCCAAGGGCCTCCAGTGGCGCCTCGTGGTCGTCGCCGGTGTCCAGGAGGGCCTGTGGCCCGATCTGCGCCGCCGCGGCTCCCTCCTGGAGGCCGACCGCATCGGGCGGGACGGCCTCGCCGAACCCCTCACCCCCGGAGCGCTGCTCGCCGAGGAGCGGCGGCTGTTCTACGTGGCCGCCACGCGCGCGCGTGAACGTCTCGTCGTCACCGCGGTGAAGGCTCCCGCCGACGACGGCGACCAGCCCTCCCGCTTCGTCACCGAACTCGGCGTCGAACCCAAGGACGTGACGGGCCGCCCCCGCCGCCCCCTCTCCGTCGCCGCCCTCGTCGCCGAACTGCGCGCCACAACGGTCGACCCGCGCGTGTCCGCCCCCCTCAGAGAGGCCGCAGCCCGCCGCCTGGCCCGGCTCGCCGCGCTCACCGACGAGGAGGACCGCCCGCTCGTGCCGTCCGCCCACCCCTACCGCTGGTGGGGCATGTACGAGCCGACCGAGAGCAAGGTCCCGCTGCGCGACCGCGACCAGCCCGTCGTGCTCTCCGGCAGCGCCCTCGACCAACTCGCCAACACCTGCGCCCTGCAGTGGTTCCTGGGCCGGGAGGTGAAGGCCGACGCCCCCGCCACGGCCGCCCAGGGCTTCGGGAACGTGGTGCACGTCCTCGCCGACGAGGTCGCCTCCGGTCACACGCCCGCCGATCTCGCCGTCCTCATGGAGCGCCTCGACTCCGTGTGGAACGCGCTCGCCTTCGACGCGCCCTGGAAGTCGGCGCAGGAGAAGGAGCACGCGCGCGTGGCGCTCGAACGCTTCCTGACCTGGCACGTCGATTCCAGTCGCACCGGCCGCACCCCCGTGGCCAGCGAGCACGACTTCGACGTGACCCTCGGAGCCGGCGAGTACGAAGTGCGCATCCGCGGTTCCATGGACCGCGTCGAGGCCGACGGCGAGGGCCGGGCCTACGTCGTCGACTTCAAGACCGGCAAACAGGCGCCCACCGCCGCCGAGGTGGCCCGCCACCCCCAGCTCGCCGTCTACCAGCTCGCCGTCCGTGAAGGCGCCGTCGACGACGCCTTCGACGGCGTGCGCCCCGAACCGGGCGGCGCCGAACTCGTCCAGTTGCGGCAGGGCGCCGCGAAGCGGGACGGCGGCGAGACGCGGCCCAAGGTGCAGGCGCAGGCCCCTCTCGCGGGCGGGACGGGGGCGGAGGGCGAGTGGGTCGGCGACCTGCTGGCAACCGCCGCCGGAAAAGTGCTCGACGAACGGTTCACCCCGACCGCCGGCCAGCACTGCGCGCACTGCTCCTTCCGGGCGTCGTGCAGCGCCCGCCCGGAGGGCCGGCACGTCGTCGAGTGACACCGTCCGGGTCCGCGCGAGGGTGCCGCCCGTACAGGAGTGATGTACGGCACCACCCGTGCCGGCCTGCGCTTTCTCCGAGCCGGAGGGCCGGACTGGCGGCCACTGTCAGTGGCCGCCGATAGCCTCTCCGATGTGCCGGCCACGATCAGCGACCCCGAGCAGCTCAAAGAGCTCCTCGGCATCCCCTTCACCCCGGAGCAGACGGCTTGCATCATCGCGCCGCCCGCCCCGCAGGTGATCGTGGCCGGAGCCGGGTCGGGCAAGACCACGGTGATGGCGGCACGCGTGGTGTGGCTCGTCGGCACCGGCCAGGTCGCCCCCGAACAGGTGCTCGGCCTCACCTTCACCAACAAGGCCGCCGGTGAACTCGCCGAACGCGTCCGCAAGGCCCTCGTCCGCGCGGGTGTCACCGACCCGGACGCCATCGACCCCGACAACCCGCCCGGCGAACCGGTCATCTCGACCTATCACGCCTTCGCCGGCCGCCTCCTGAAGGACCACGGGCTGCGCATCGGCCTCGAACCGACCACCCGGCTCCTCGCCGACGCGACCCGCTACCAGCTCGCCGCGCGCGTACTGCGCGAAGCGCCCGGCCCCTACCCGGCGCTCACGCGTTCCTTCCCGGACCTCGTCAGCGACCTCCTGACCCTCGACTCCGAACTCGCCGAACACCTCGTCCGCCCCGAGGAACTGCGCGCCTACGACGCCGGACTGCTGCGCGACCTGGAGGGGGCCAGACTCACCAACCCGGACCTCCGCAAGGTCCCCGAGACAGCCACGGCCCGCCGTGAACTCGCCGGACTGGTGACCCGCTACCGGGCCGCCAAACGCGAGCGCGACCTCCTCGACTTCGGCGACCAGATCGCCCTGTCCGCCGAACTCGCCCACGTCCCCGAAGTGGGCCGCGTCATGCGCGAGGAGTTCCGGGTGGTGCTCCTCGACGAGTACCAGGACACGTCCGTGGCCCAGCGGGTCCTCCTGGCAGGCCTGTTCGGCGCCGGCACCGGCCATCCCGTGACCGCCGTCGGCGACCCCTGTCAGGCGATCTACGGCTGGCGCGGCGCCTCCGTCGCCAACCTCGACGACTTCCCCGAGCACTTCGCCCACGCCGACGGCGGCTCGGCGGCCCGCCAGTCGCTCAGTGAGAACCGCCGCAGCGGAGGCCGTCTCCTCGACCTCGCCAACGGCCTCGCCGAGCCCCTGCGCGCCATGCACGCGGGCGTGGAGGCCCTCCGCCCCGCACCCGGCGCCGAACGCGACGGCCAGGTGCGCTGCGCGCTGCTGCCCACCCACGCCGAGGAGATCGACTGGCTTGCCGACTCCATCGCCCACCTCGTACGCACCGGCACGGCACCCGGCGAGATCGCCGTCCTGTGCCGCACCGCCACCGACTTCGCCGAGATCCAGGGAGCGCTGGTCGCCCGGGACGTCCCTGTCGAGGTCGTCGGGCTCTCCGGGCTGCTGCACCTGCCCGAGGTCGCCGACCTGGTGTCCGTCTGCGAGGTGCTCCAGGACCCGGGGGCCAACGCCTCCCTGGTCCGGCTGCTGACCGGTCCGCGCTGGCGCATCGGTCCCCGGGACCTCGCCCTCCTCGGCCGCCGGGCCCGCCGCCTCGTGTCCCACGCGCGCGTGGGCGACGCCGACGACCCGGACCGCCGGCTCGCCCAAGCCGTCGAGGGGGTCGATCCCGCCGAGGTGATATCGCTCGCGGACGCCCTCGACACCTTCCTGGAGACACCTCTCAGAGGCCAGGGCGACGACGACGGGCTGCCCTTCTCGACGGACGCGCGCGTGCGCTTCGCCAGGCTCGCCACCGAACTGCGCGACCTGCGCCGCTCTCTCGCCGACCCGCTGATGGACGTACTGCACCGCGTCCTGGCCGTCACCGGCCTGGAGGTGGAACTGTCGGCGTCCCCGCACGCCCTGGCCGCCCGTCGCCGCGAGACCCTGTCCAACTTCCTGGACATCGCCGCGTCGTTCGCCGCCCAGGAGAAAGAGGCGAGCCTGCTGGCCTTCCTCGGCTTCCTGCGCACGGCCGCGCAGTACGAGAAGGGCCTCGACAACGCCCTGCCCGGCGGCGAGAACACCGTCAAGGTGCTCACCGCCCACAAGTCCAAGGGGCTGGAGTGGGACGTCGTAGCCGTCCCCGGCCTGGTCACCGGCGCCTTCCCCAGCGACCGGGGCCGCGAGAAATGGACCTCCCAGGCCAAGGTCCTGCCCCACGAGCTGCGGGGCGACACCGACACGCTGCCCGACGTCGAGGCCTGGGACCCCCGGGGCATGAAGGCCTTCCAGGAGGCGATGAAGGACCACCAGCACACCGAGGAACTCCGCCTCGGCTACGTCACCTTCACCCGCCCCCGCTCCCTCCTGCTCGGCTCCGGCCACTGGTGGGGGCCCTCCCAGAAGAAGCCGCGCGGCCCCTCCGGCTTCCTGTGGGCCCTGCACGACCACTGCGCGGCCGGACACGGCGAGATCGAGCTCTGGGCGGACGAACCGGAGCAGGACGAGGACAATCCCGCCCTGCGCGCGACGACCGCCGACCAGCTCTGGCCCCTGCCCCTGGACGACACCGCGTTCCGCCGCCGCCGGGCCGCCGCCGAGACGGTCCTCACTCACCTGGAGACCCTCACCGCCCACGAGGACAGCCACTCCACGGCCCCCGACCCCGACACCTACGACGACCCGGACTGGCCCCCGCCGCCGGACGACGAGCCTCCGTACGAGGACGACGAGCCGCTCCACGACGAGCCGCTCCACGAGGGCGAAGAACTCCTGGACGACGGCCCCCTCGAAGAAGCCGCCGCGTCCCTCACCGAGGACGACGCCGACTGGGACGCCTGGAGCACGGACCGCCCCGAACCGCCCGCACAGACCTCATCCCAACCGCAACCCCAACCCCACGCGCGCGTGACGCACACCGGCCACGACCGCCCGCCCACCGTGCCCCACGCCCGCAGACACCTCGCCGAGGCGAATCTCACACCCGAGGAGGCCCGCACCGTCGCCTCCTGGGACCGTGACCTCGACGCGCTCACCGGGGAGCTGCTGCGCGCCCGGGAGAGCGTCACCGACGTCCCCCTGCCCCCCACGCTGACCACCACCCAACTGATGCTCCTGGCCGCCGACCCGGACGCCCTCGCGCAGGAGCTGGCCCGCCCCATGCCACGCCCACCGCAGCCCGCCGCCCGCCGGGGCACCCGCTTCCACGCCTGGGTCGAGGCCCGCTTCGAGGAACTGCGGCTCCCCATGCTGGAGCCCGAGGAACTGCCCGGCGGCGACGCCGAGATCGCCGACGAACGCGACCTGCAGACCCTCAAGGACGCCTTCGAGCACACGGTGTACGCACACCGCACGCCCTACCGGGTCGAGGCCCCCTTCCAGCTCGACATCGCCGGACGTGTCGTACGGGGCCGGATCGACGCCGTCTACAAGGAAGGCGACGGCGCGGAATCGACGTACGAGATCATCGACTGGAAGACCCACCGCGCCCACACCGCGGACCCGCTCCAGCTCGCCGTCTACCGCCTGGCCTGGGCCGAGCAGCAGGGCGTGCCCCTGGAGGCCGTCACGGCCGGCTTCCTCTACGTGCGCAGCGGCGAGACCGTCCGGCCGGAGAACCTCCCGGACCGGGCCGCGCTGGAGCGGCTGCTCCTGGACGAGCCGTCCGCGTTCGCATCACCTGACGACGATGTCAGCGCGGGCCGATAAGCTCATGACCATGAGCCAGGCCCCGGACAGCGCAGTCCGCACGTACATCGAGCAGCACCGCACCACCTTCCTCGACGACCTCGCCGAGTGGCTGCGCATCCCGTCCGTCTCGGCCCAGCCCGATCACGCCGCCGATGTACGCCGCAGCGCCGACTGGCTCGCCGCCAAACTCCGGGAAACCGGCTTCCCCACCGTCGAGGTCTGGGCCACGCCGGGCGCCCCGGCGGTCTTCGCCGAGTGGCCCGCCGACGACCCCGCCGCCCCCACGGTCCTCGTCTACGGCCACCACGACGTGCAGCCCGCCGCCCGAGAGGACGGCTGGGACAGCGACCCCTTCGAACCGGCCGTCCGGGGCAACCGCCTCCACGCGCGGGGGGCCGCCGACGACAAGGGACAGGTGTTCTTCCACACACTCGGCGTCCGCGCCCACCTCGCCACCACCGGCCGCACCGCGCCCGCCGTCCACCTCAAGATGCTTGTCGAGGGTGAGGAGGAGTCGGGCTCCGTCCACTTCCGTTCCCTCGTCGAGGAGCACGCCGACCGGCTCGCCGCAGACGCCGTGATCGTCTCCGACACCGGTATGTGGGCCGAGGACACCCCCACGGTGTGCACCGGCATGCGCGGCCTCGCCGAGTGCGAGATCCAGCTCCACGGCCCCGACCAGGACATCCACTCCGGCTCCTTCGGCGGTGCCGTGCCCAACCCGGCGACCGCCGTCGCCCGTCTCGTCGCCGCGCTCCACGACGAGCACGCGCGCGTGACGATCCCCGGTTTCTACGACGGCGTCGCCGACCTCACCGACCGAGAGCGCGAACTCCTCGCCGAACTCCCCTTCGACGAGGAGCAGTGGCTGCGGACCGCCAAGTCCTACGCCGCGCACGGCGAGGCCGGACACACCACCCTGGAACGGGTCTGGACGCGTCCCACCGCCGAGGTCAACGGCATCGGCGGCGGCTACCAGGGCCCCGGCAGCAAGACGATCGTCCCGGCCTCCGCCATGGTGAAACTCTCCTTCCGGCTGGTCGCCGGCCAGGACCCCGACCACATCGAGAAGATCGTCCGCGCCTGGACCGCGACCCGCGTTCCCGCCGGGATCCGGTACGAGATCACGTTCGCGGCGGCCACGCGCCCGTGCCTGACCCCGCTGGACCACCCCGCCCTGCGGTCCGTCGTACGCGCCATGGGCCGCGCCTTCGACAAACCGGTCCGCTACACACGCGAGGGCGGCAGCGGCCCGGCCGCCGACCTCCAGGACGTCCTCGGTGCCCCCGTGCTCTTCCTGGGCATCTCCGTCCCCTCCGACGGCTGGCACGCCCCCAACGAGAAGGTGGAGATCGACCTGCTGCTCAAGGGCGTCGAGACCACCGCCTACCTGTGGGGCGACCTGGCCCAGAACTGGCGCCATGAGTCCTGACACCCCGGCCCGGTCCGGAGCGGGCGACGCTCCAGGAGACACTGGGAGCGTCGCCCCACACCCACGCGAATCCGCCCGAAAGCCGCTGCCCCCCATGCGCACCCACCCGCGTCCCGCTGAACCGCCCGCCGAAATATCCGTTCCACCGGGGGAGTTGGAAGCACCTGTGACCACCTGGACCGACCACACCGCCGACCGTCCCATCTCGCTCACCGCCCCCAGCGGCATCGACCGGGCCGCGCACCACAGGCTCGACGAGGCCTGGCTCGCCGCGGCGTGGAGCCACCCCAGCACCCGCTGCTTCGTGGTCTCCGGCGGCCAGGCCCTCATCGACGAGACGTCCGACGGGCGTACCGAACTCGTCATGACCCCCTCCTTCGAAGCCCCTCTCACCGAGGCACACCGCTACTTCCTCGGCAACGACGACGACGGCACCAGCTACTTCGCCCTCCAGAAGGACGCCCTGCCCGGCCGCATCGACCAGTCCGCGCGCCCCGCGGGCCTGCGCGAGGCCGGCCTGCTCCTCTCGCCCCGCGACGCGGGCCTGATGGTGCACGCCGTCGCCCTGGAGAACTGGCAGCGCCTGCACCGCTTCTGCTCCCGCTGCGGCGAGCGCACCCTCATCGCCGCCGCCGGCCACATCCGCCGCTGCCAGGCCTGTGGCGCCGAGCACTACCCGCGCACGGACCCGGCCGTGATCATGGCCGTCACCGACGAGGAGGACCGCCTGCTCCTCGGACGCCAGGTCCACTGGCCCGAGGGCCGCTTCTCGACGCTCGCCGGTTTCGTCGAGCCCGGCGAGTCCATCGAGCAGTCGGTGCGCCGCGAGGTGTTCGAGGAGGCAGGCGTCCTCGTCGGCCAGGTCGAGTACGTCGCCAGCCAGCCCTGGCCGTTCCCGTCCAGTCTCATGCTCGGCTTCATGGCGCGCGCCCTGTCCACCGACATCGAGGTCGACGGCGACGAGATCCACGAGGCCCGCTGGTTCTCCCGCGAGGACCTGCGCGCGGGCTTCGAATCCGGCGAGGTCCTGCCGCCGTACGGCATCTCGATCGCGGCCCGCCTGATCGAACTCTGGTACGGCAAGCCGCTGCCGAAGCCGGGCAGCGCGCTCTGACCCACGAGGCCGGCCCCTGAGCCGGTCCCGGCCGACATGCCGCCGGGCACGCGAAGACCCCCGCACGGCCGCCGGGCCGGTCGGGGGTCTGTGACACGCGGCTCAGGCGCCGAGAGCCTGCTTCACCTGGGCGAGGCTCGGGTTCGTCATGACGACCTGCGGGCCGTCGTTGGAGGGAACGACCAGCACCGTCGGAACCGTCTGGTTGCCGCCGTTCGCCTTCTCCACGAACGCCGCGGAGTCCGGGTCCTGCTCGATGTTGATCTCGTTGTACGCGATGCCCTCGCGGTCCATCTGGCTCTTCAGCCGACGGCAGTATCCGCACCAAGTGGTGCTGTACATCGTCACAGTGCCCGGCATGTCTCTCGCGCTCCTCAGCAGTTCGGGGGACGGGTGCTCGCTGAGTTGGAACGCACGGGACCCGCCCACCATTCCCGCCCGGGGTATCCGAGGCCGAACGCCTGCCGCATTAGTACGACTGCGAGGGGGCGCCTGTGGACAACCGGCTCACCCGTCTCCGGCGACCTGGCAGCATGGCCGTGTGACAGCAGCAACGCACTCCACCCTCTTCCCGCAGGTTCCGGACTCGGCCGACGCGGTGCTCGACGGACTCGATCCCGAGCAGCGCGAGGTGGCCACCGCCCTGCACGGTCCGGTGTGCGTGCTGGCCGGGGCCGGCACCGGAAAGACCCGGGCGATCACCCACCGCATCGCCTACGGCGTACGCGCCGGCGTGCTCCAGCCCTCCAGCGTGCTCGCCGTCACCTTCACCAACCGCGCCGCCGGCGAGATGCGCGGACGACTGCGCCAGCTCGGGGCCGGCGGAGTCCAGGCGCGCACTTTCCACTCGGCCGCGCTGCGCCAGCTCCAGTACTTCTGGCCGAAAGCCGTCGGCGGCTCCATGCCCCGCCTCGTCGACCGCAAGATCCAGCTGGTCGCCGACGCAGCCGCCGCCTGCCGCATCCGCCTCGACCGGGGCGAACTGCGGGACGTCACCGCCGAGATCGAATGGTCCAAGGTCACCCAGACCGTCCCCGCCGACTACCTGCCCGCCGTCGCCAAGTCCGGCCGCGTCGCCCCCCGCGACCCGGCCGAGATCGCCCAGGTCTACGCCGCCTACGAGGACCTCAAGCGGGACCGCTCCGTCATCGACTTCGAGGACGTGCTGCTGCTCACCGTCGCCGTCCTCCAGGACCGGCACGACATCGCCGAACAGGTCCGCGCCCAGTACCAGCACTTCGTGGTCGACGAGTACCAGGACGTCAGCCCGCTCCAGCAGCGGCTGCTGGAACTGTGGCTCGGGGAGAGGGACAACCTGTGCGTGGTCGGCGACGCCAGCCAGACGATCTACTCGTTCACAGGAGCAACGCCTGACCATCTGCTCGACTTCCGGATCCGCCACCCCGGTGCGACCGTCGTCAAACTGGTCCGCGACTACCGCTCCACCCCCCAGGTCGTCCACCTCGCCAACGGCCTGCTCGCCCAGGCGCGGGGCCGCGCCGCGGACCATCGCCTGGAACTGATCTCGCAGCGCGACCCCGGACCCGAACCTGCCTACACCGAATACGCCGACGAACCCGCCGAGGCCGAGGGTGCCGCCCGCCGCATCCGGGACCTCGTCGCCGGTGGCGTTCCGGCCGGTGAGATCGCCATCCTGTTCAGGACAAATGCCCAGTCCGAGACCTACGAACAGGCACTCGCCGACGCCGGAGTCCCTTACCAACTGCGCGGCGCCGAACGGTTCTTCGACCGGCCCGAGGTGCGCAAGGCCATCAGCGCGCTGCGCGCCGCCGCCCGCTTCGGAGCCAACGACTCCCTGCTGGACGACGTCGTCGACCTGCCTTCCCAGGTCCGTGCCGTGCTGTCGGGGGAGGGCTGGACCAGTCAGCCGCCGGCGGGCTCCGGGGCCGCCAGAGAGCGCTGGGAGTCGCTGGCCGCACTGGTGAACCTCGCCCAGGACTTCACCACTGCGAAAGCCGGCGCCACGCTCGCCGACCTCGTCGCCGAACTCGACGAGCGGGCGAACGCCCAGCACGCCCCGACCGTGCAGGGCGTCACCCTCGCCTCCCTCCACTCGGCCAAGGGCCTGGAATGGGATGCCGTCTTCCTGGTCGGGGTCGCCGAGGGCATGATGCCGATCTCCTACGCGAAGACCGACGAACAGATCGAGGAGGAACGCCGCCTCCTGTACGTCGGAGTGACCCGCGCGCGAGAACGCCTCCATGTCTCCTGGTCCCTCTCCCGCGCGCCCGGGGGCCGCCCGAGCCGCCGCCCAAGCCGCTTCCTCGATGGCGTGCGCCCCGGCTCCGCCGCCACGGCCGTCCGGACGGGCGCGGCGGGCTCCGGCGGTATCGTGCGCGGCTTCGGAGGCGGCCCCGGGGCCGCCCCGCGCCGCACCCAGAGAACCCCGGCCCGCTGCCGGGTCTGCGGGCGCACACTCACCGACGCGGGCGAGATGAAACTGATGCGCTGCGACGAGTGCCCCTCGGACATGGACGAGGGCCTCTACGAGCGGTTGCGCGAGTGGCGGGCGGTCCAGGCGTCGCGCAGCGGGCAGCCGGCCTTCTGCGTCTTCACCGACAGGACCCTGATGGCGATCGCGGAGACCGTCCCCGACGAGGCCGGGGAGCTCGCTCGCATCCCCGGCGTGGGAGTCCGCAAGCTCAACCGGTACGGATCCGATGTTCTGGCCATCTGCGCAGGTCAGGAGGTGGAGAGGGAGGGCGGCGACGACTGATTCAAACTCGTCGGAAAAATAGTTTGCGCATGCCCCGGGAATCCCCATAGGTTCTTGGTCAAGGGAACAGAGTCTTCTCAGAAGACCTGGCCCTGTGCTGTACTTCATAGTCGTATATCCGTTGGACTGGTTCACCCCAGTCCCCCAAGACGCCGAGAGGAGGCGAGTCCAGTGATCAGCATCAACACCAGCTCAGTCCGCACGGTCGACATGACCGATCTCTCGACCGTCTCCCTGTGCATGCTCGGCGTCTCGAACCTGGGCACCGGTCTGTCCGGCATTCCTGCCGTCCGGCCGGCGTCCTCGCTGCCTCTCGCGGGTCTCCCTGTCCGTGAGCGCAATGAGCGACCGAGCAAGGCACTGGAAGCAGGAGCAGTAGAGGCGAAGGCCCCGGCCTATGCCTTTGCGGCCGGTGCCGGATCCCTGAAGCAGACGACGCAGCACCACACGATGTGGGCCTTCCGTGGGCCAGAACCCTGGAGTGATCCAGCCTGATCGATCAGGCCGGCGCCTTCAGGGCCGCGGAACCCCATCCGGGATCCGCGGCCCTTCTGTTTTCCCCGAACGGGGACAACGGAGCGAAGGGGCCTCGGGACAAGAGAAAACCCGCCGGTACCAGCCGCACCCGGCCCAACAGGGCCGGAACGACCAGACGAGGAAAACGACCCGTGCAACTCGAAGCGCACGCCCCGTCAGTACCGCCTTCCGAAACGATCCCCCCGCCCGGCCTCACGGAGGACTCCACCTTGATCCCCCTCACCGCGCTCACCGCGCTCGACGACGCCATCGAGAACCTCGGCGTACCCGTCCCCTGCCGCTCCTACGACCCGGAGGTCTTCTTCGCCGAGTCGCCGGCCGACGTCGAGTACGCCAAGTCCCTCTGCCGTACCTGCCCGCTGATGGAAGCCTGCCTCGCCGGCGCCAAGGAGCGGCGCGAGCCGTGGGGCGTCTGGGGCGGCGAACTGTTCGTCCAGGGTGTCGTCGTGGCCCGCAAGCGGCCCCGTGGCCGTCCGCGCAAGAACCCGGTCACAGCATGAACATCACAGGAACGATCGACCGCCCCGTCACGCACGACCCCAAGAAGCAGGCCCCGATGACGCCGACCACCAGCGAGCCCGTCGGCTCCGCGACCCCGGACTTCACCACCACCGGTGCGAACGACTCGCGCCAGAACAGGACCCGAGAGATGCAACTCATCCCAGAAGCCCTGGCTCGTGCGCATATGCACGACCGCCTCCAGGAGGCCGAGCAGGACCGCCGCGCGTACCGCGTGGTGGCCGCCCGTCGCCTCCAGCGCCGAGCCGAGCGCGCCTCGCAGCGTGCCCGCCGTGCGCTCGCCCTGGCGGTCATGCAGTAACGAGCCCGACAACTCGGCAGCAACAGCAGCCTCATCCCCTCGGGGGCCGGTCCGTCCGAACGGACCGGCCCCCGAGGGGCGTTGTGCCCCGGTGGAGAATGCGGCTCACGCCTCGGCAGCCGCGGCCTCCTCCTCGGCCTCCGGCAGGAACCCCGGCAGCCACTCCTCCAGTTCCGCACGCATACGGACCGTCGCCCCCAGTTGGCACAGGACACCGATGGTGCTCAAGGTCACCCGGTGTATCAGCAGATACGACGGGGGCAGATTGAGGCGCTTGCCCAACTGATGGGCGGGGGAACGCGGGTCGGCTATGCGGGCCGCCTGACCGCGCATCCAGCCCCGGGTGAAGGTGAACTCCTCCGCCTGGGCCGGTTCGATGATCGGCAGGAGGTAGTCGAGCACCGCGTCGGGGTCCAGGTCGATCGAGTCCTTGACGAAACCCTCCGCGCACAGGGCCTCGTAGACCGCCTCGGCCTGACCGTCCAGGGTCAGCCGCAGCGAGTCGCCGATCGTCGCGGGCAGCCCGCCCGGGAGACGGTCGACCGTGCCGAAGTCCAGCACACCCAGTCGCCAGTCGCCCTTGCCGGCCGGACCGCCGGGCAGCAGGCGGAAGTTGCCCGGGTGCGGGTCGGCGTGCAGGAGACCGGTGCGCGCGGGGCCCGAGAAGAGGAACCGGGCCAGCAACTGGCCCGCGCGGTCGCGCTGCTCCTTCGTGCCGCTGGTGATCACCTCCGACATCGGTATGCCGTCGATCCACTCCGTCACCAAGACCTGCTCGCACTGGCGGACGACGGCCGGAACCACGACATCCGGATCGTCCGTGAACTCCTCCGCGTGGGCCTGCTGGGCCTGCGCCTCCAAGCCGTAGTCGAGTTCCTCCGAGACGCGGTCCCGCAGTTCGGTGATGAGTGGCTTGATGTCCATCCCGGGGATGAGCGGCCCCAACAGACGGGCGAAGCGGCTGAGCTGGGTCAGGTCGGAGAGCAGCGCCTCGCCGGCGCCCGGATACTGCACCTTGACCGCGACCTCGCGTCCGTCGTGCCACCGTCCCCGGTGCACCTGGCCGATCGAGGCCGCGGCGGACGGCTGGTCCTCGAACTCCAGGAACAGGTCCTGCCAGTCCGCGCCGAGCCGCGCCGCGAGTACCGAGTGCACCGTGCGGGTCGGCATCGGCGGGGCCGCTTCCTGGAGCTTCGTCAGCGCCGCGCGGTAGGGGCCCGCGACCTCCTCGGGCAGGGCCGACTCGAAGACGGACAGGGCCTGCCCGAACTTCATCGCGCCGCCCTTGAGCTCGCCGAGCACCTTGAACAACTGTTCCGCCGTGCGCTGTTGCAGTTCGCGGCCGACGATGTCCGCCGACTCGCCGACGATCCGTTTGCCGAGTCCCCAGGTCGCCCGCCCGGCCATGCCGAGCGGGAGCGCGGCGAGCTTGGCGGTACGGGTGACCGCCTTCCGGGGAAGATCAGACATGAGCCCTCCAAGTTCCGGACAGCCGCGCCGCGTGTGCCTTACGGCGTAACCCCGTCGACGGCCGTTGCTCCGCCATTGTCTCGCGCGACTCCCCGTCCTCCGAGGTGTGTGCCACGTTCTTACTCTTCTCCTCTGCGCCGCACGGGCATGCGGGATGAGCCCAGACCGGGCGGGCGTGCCAGTCGAGCCCGGGCACGGAGACCTCCCAGCGCGCTCCCGCGCTGGACGGCGTCCCGCCGTCCAGGAAGGCGAGCGCATGGCTCGCGGTCAGGCCCGCGACCGTCGTCGCCAGGGCCAGGTCACAGGCCCTGACCTGGCGCGGACGTGCGCAACGCCACTGCGCCACCAGACGCGGCCAGGCGGGGTCCCGCTCGACGCGCCACCGGTCCAGACAGCCGGCGCAGGCCGTCTCGCCCGGCAGGACCAGCGGGCCCACGACGCCGGTTCCCTCCACCACGCCCGCGTACAGATGAGGTGTGCCAGAGGTCACGAGTGGTTCCGCTGCCGCCGGGTCGGGGGCGTGCACGGCGAGGTCGTCGCGCGGGGCGAGGATCACCAGGGAGAGCCCGGGGGAGTGTTCGCCGGGCGGCGACTGGGCGGCCGTACGCCGTGGTGGGCGGTCCGGGGCCGCCCGGCGGGCAGCGCGCCGTGCGGACTCGTCCCGGCGTTCGCCGACGGACTCGGCGGGCAGGCCACCCGGCGCGACGTCCCAAGGCTCGACCACGCCTCCGTCACGCACATCGACGTGACCCACCCCCGCACCCGCCAGCAGTGAAGCCACCACCGCGCCCACCCGGCCCGCGCCCCGGACCTGCACGCGCAGCGACCTGCGTGCCGCCAGCCGTGCCATCGCCTCGCCCGGCGCCCGGGCGACCACGGAGAGGGACGCGAGATCGGGAGCCAGCCGCTCCAGAACCCTCGTCCTGCCGCGCAGCGTTTCGACGGCAGGGCCGCCGCCCGTCGCGTCGTCGAGGAGGCCCGCCTCGCCCAGCCGCTCCACCAGTGCGTCGACATGGGCGGCCGGCAGGTCCATGCGGTGCGCCTCCTCGTGAAGGCGTGGCAGTCCGCGCGTCCCGTCGAGCAGGCCCAGAAAGCTGCCTGTTGCCGTGTCCATCGGGCCGAGTGTCATCGCGTGGGCGGGGGTCATCCCGAACTGCACGGTGTTCAGGTCCCGCCAGCCGCTGCGCAGCGCGCTCTTCATCATCGGGTGGCTGACACGCGGGCGGTTCGGCTCTGTACGGCTTGCCTTCGGCGGCGCTGCGACAGCCGGATCCGACGCGGGTGCAGGTGCAGGTGCAGGTGTGGTGGTCGATCGCATGGCAGGCCCCCGTAGCCAGAGTGATTCCCCGTGGAAAGTCCTTGTTTGCCGGTGGATGTCATCGCTCGTCCGCCGACGAATGCCAGCATGCCCGGTCCGCTCATCGGCCGTCGAAAGTTGTCCACAGGCGGTGGGTATTCGTCGCACTAATCAAGCGCATGGTGGGGATCGCCGCCGAACCGTGCCGGAGTCAAGACTTCCCCCGTGCACAGCGGGTAACGTCGTGGCGTGCCCGCCGACCCACTGCACCGCGCCGGAAACCCACAGCGCAGTACGACGAGCCAGCCGCCGAGCGGCTCGGGGGCGAGCGCGATCGAGGTCCGCAGAAGCGCCCGGCGACGCCGGACGGTCTCCGCGTACCGCGAGGGCGATCGCACCGTCGTGCTCATCCCCGCCCGGATGTCCGAGGCCGAGGAGCAGCGCTGGGTGACCGTCATGCTCGACAAACTGGCCGCCCAGGAGAGCAAGAACAAACGGGTGCCCGGAGACAGCGAGCTGGCCGAGCGCGCGGAGCAGTTGTCGGCCCAGTACTTCGACGGCCGCGCCCGTCCGGCCTCGGTGCGCTGGGTCACCAACCAGAACACACGCTGGGGCTCCTGCACCCCGGCCGAGGGCAGTATCCGCCTGTCGCACCGGCTCCAGGGCATGCCCGAGTACGTCGTCGACTACGTGCTCCTGCATGAGCTGGCGCACCTGCTGGTGCCCGGTCACGGGCCCCGTTTCTGGCGGCTGCTGGACGCGTATCCACGGACCGAACGGGCCCGTGGCTATCTCGAAGGAGTGGTCGCCGCCGAGCGGTTGCCGCATCCGCCCTCCGCGCGCGGGGAGTGATCTCCGTGCCCCACGCGCGCGGTGGTGCCCGGGTGTTCTGTACCGGGTTTGTACCGGCTCCGGCCGCGTCCGGATTTAGCCGTTAGCCTGACCCGACGCATTCGGCATTCGGGATGGGGGACGGGCGGTACGCATGGCCAGGGAATTCCAACGCGGCCACAAGGCCAGGATCAGTGATCTCACAGCGGGCACGGATCTGTACGTGGGTGTGCAGATCTCCGGACCGGGACTGAGCTTCGACATCAGTTGCTTCGGCCTCGACGCCGACGAGCGGCTCTCGGACGACCGGTACTTCGTCTTCTTCAACCAGCCGAAGTCGCCCGAGGAGTCCATCCAGATCCTGGGCGCCCAGGCGGGCGACACGGAGTCCTTCCGGGTCACGCTCGACCGGATCCCGCCGCAGATCCAGAAACTCTCGTTCACGGCCACGATCGACGGCGCCGGGCAGATGTCGCAGGTCGGCCCCGGATACATCCGTGTCGTCGCCGGCGGCGAGGAGGTGGCCCGCTACTCCTTCAACGGCTCGGAGTTCACCACCGAGCGCGCCGTGATGCTGGGCGACTTCTACCTGAAGGACGTGTGGCGGTTCGCCGCGGTCGGACAGGGTTTCGACGGCGGGCTGGAAGCGCTGCTGAAGAACTTCGGCGGGGAGGTCGCCGAGGAGGAGACGCCCGCTCCGCAGCAGGCGCCGGCCGCTGCCGCGCCCGGCTTCGCGCCGCCCGCGTTCGGCGCCCCGGCGCCCGCCCCGGCCGCTCCGCAGCCCGCCGCCCAGGGTTTCGCGCCCCCTCCGGGAGCCGTCGCACCCCCGGCGCCGGCCCCCGCGCCGTCGATGCACGCGGCCCCCAACCTCGTCCCGCCCCTGACACCGCCCGTCGGCGCCCAGGTGC
>NZ_LIQQ01000021.1 GCF_001418565.1 Streptomyces graminilatus
GGGTACGCCCGTGCGGTTCCCGCCCTGCGAGACGGGCAACCTTTGAGACCTGGGGTGCATTCCCGGGCCCGAGATTTCTTCGCCCCCGCCGCCCTTTCCCGTTCCCGTCCCTCGGGGGCGGCCCCCCCGAGGGACGGGACGGGTAAGGGCGCCGGGGCCGAGGGGAAAGCCCTACACCGCAGCCCCCTCCACCACCCGCGCCCGCAGCTCCGCCCGCTCCATCACATCCCGCAGATGCCGCTCCACCACCGGCAGCACCTCCCCCACCGTCACATCCCGCCCCACCTCGTTCGCGAGCGAAGTGACCCCCGCATCCCGGATCCCGCACGGGATGATCCGGTCGAACCACACGTTGTCCGGGTTCACGTTCAGCGAGAAGCCGTGCATCGTGACGCCCTTCGCCACCCGGATCCCGATCGCCGCCAGCTTCCGGTCCTCGCGGCGCTGCCCGGCGTTCGACGGCGCGTACTCGGGCCCGTTCAGCCGGGGATCGAACTCGTCGTCGTGCAACCGGGGATCGAGGTCCAGCGAGAGGCCCCCGAGCCCAGCGGCCCGCCGCTCGACCGGATCGCCCAGCACCCACACCCCACTGCGCCCCTCCACCCGCGAGGTCTCCACCCCGAACTCGGCGCACGTACGGATCAGCGCGTCCTCCAGCCGCCGTACATGCGCCACCACGTCCACCGGACGCGGGAGTTTCTGGATGGGGTAGCCGACCAACTGGCCCGGACCGTGCCAGGTGATCTTGCCGCCCCGGTCCACGTCGATGACCGGAGTGCCGTCGAGGGGCCGCTCGCTGGGGTCGGTGCGCCGGCCGGCCGTGTAGACCGGGTGGTGTTCGAGGAGCAGGCAGGTGTCGGGGATCTCGTCCGCGAAACGGGCCGCGTGCACCCGGCGCTGCTCGTCCCAGGCGGCCTGGTAGTCCACGTACTCGACGCCGTCGGCGCCGTCCGCACCGAAGCCCATTCGGACGAACCGCAACTCACCACTCACGGGGGCGCCTCCCAGGCTCTTTCAGTGGCGTCCTCGGCCACTGTGCGTCAGGCACGTAACGCGCCCAAGCCACTGTACGTCCGGTCGATCCCCGTCAGTCCGACGCCTGATTCTCACACGATCGGATGAATGTACGGCGGAATGTGCGATCGCCTGCTTACTCTCCGCTACATTCGCGCCGTTCACCAGGCCGAATAGGGCTGCTCACCAGCAATCCGGGCACATCCGAGGGCCCGAAGGCAGGAGACCGCACCGCAGATGACGGAACGACCCGCGCAGCGCACGCCCAATCGACAGCTCGCCGCGCTCATCGCAGAAGCGGGATTCTCCAACGCTGGTCTGGCCCGCCGGGTCGACCAGCTCGGTCTCGAACACGGTCTGGACCTGAGATACGACAAGACGTCGGTGACCCGCTGGCTGCGCGGGCAGCAGCCGCGCGGCACCACCCCCGCCCTCATCGCCGAGGTGTTCACCCGGCGCCTCGGCCGACGGCTCACCGCCCAGGACCTCGGGCTCGACGCCTGCGCGCCCGTCTACGCGGGGCTGGAGTTCGCGGCCACCCCCGAGGAGGCCGTCGACATCGTCAGCGGGCTGTGGCGCAAGGACTCCGGCAGCCACGCCGAACTGCGCAAGATCGCCTTCACCCCGGCCGGGCTCGTCGTGCCCAGCCGGGACTGGCTGATCGGGCGCCCCGACGACCGCGTCGGACGCGGTGACCAGCCCGTAGTACGGGTTCCCGTGCAGGGGCGGCCCGGCGTGCCCCGGCAGCGCGGGCAGGCCGAGCGCGGGCCCGGGCAGAAGGTCACCGGCGGCGACATCGCCGCGCTCCGCTCGGTCGGCGAGCTGTTCCGCACCCTCGACGACGCCTACGGCGGCGGCCACGCCCGGCAGGCCCTCGTCCGCTACCTCGAACACGAGGCCGAGCCCATGCTGCGCGGCACCTACGGCGAGCAGACGGGCCGCCGCCTGTTCGCGGCGGCCTCCGACCTCACCCGGCTCGCGGGCTGGACGTCGTACGACATCGCCGCGCACGGCCTCGCCCAGCGCTACTTCGTGCAGGCGCTGCGGCTGGCGCAGGCGGCGGCGGACCGGGCGTACGGCTCGTACGTGCTGGCCACCATGAGCCGGCAGGCCGTGTACCTCGGGCACGGGCGGGAGGCCGTGCAGCTTGCCCGGGTGGCCCAGCAGGGCGTCGGCACCAGCGCGCCGCCCGTCGTCCAGTCGCTGCTGCACGCCTGCGAGGCACGTGCCCACGGCGTGCTGGGCGAGGTCCGGGCCTGCACCGCCTCCCTCGTACGGGCCGAACGCGCCCTCGAAGCGTCCCGGCCCGGCGACGATGTCCCGCACTGGGCGCGCTTCTTCGACGAGGCACAGCTCGCCGACGAGTTCGGGCACTGCCACCGCGATCTCCAGCAGTTCCGCGCCGCCGCCCAGCACGCGGAACGCTCGCTCCAACTGCGCGCCCCCGCCTTCGCCCGCAGCAGGCTCTTCTGCCGTGTCGTGCTCGCCTCGGCCCGGCTGGGCCTCGGCGAGCTCGACCAGGCCTGCCTGCTGGGCGCGGAGGCGGCCGGCGCGGCGACGGAGATGCGCTCGGTGCGGGCGCTCGAATACGTACGCGACTTCGAGCGGCGCCTTGAGCCCTACAAGGACGCGGCACCGGTCAGGGGGTACCGCGACAAGGTCGCCGCGCTGGGCTAGCCGCCGCTGGGGGGTGCCGGGTGGTGTCGTCGGTCGGCTGCCGCGCCGTCGTGGCTGGTCGCGCAGTTCCCCGCGCCCCTTTGGGGCACGAGGAGTGAGCCGGTGTCGCTCACGCGGCCTTGGTTTCCCGCGCCCCTTTGGGGTACGGGGAGTGAGCCGGTGTCGCTCACGCGGCCTTGGTTTCCCGCGCCCCTTTGGGGTACGGGGAGTCAGCCGGTGTCGCTCACGCGGCCTTGGTTCTCCGCGCCCCTTTGGGGTACGGGGAGTGAGCCGGTGTCGCTCACGCGGCCTCGGCCGCTTCGGCCCCTTCCGCCGTCGGTGTCGTCGGCGGCGTCGCCCTCGTCCGCAGGGGTTCCGCCACGTGCATCGGGCCCGCGCCCAGGTCCGTCAGGATCGCGGACGCGGCCCGGTGCCCGGAGTGCAGGGCGCCCTGGACGGTGCTCGTGTCCCGGTGGTCGCCGCACACGTACAGCCCCGCCAGCAGCCGTACCGGGCGGCGCGGGTCGTGCGGCGGGCGCATCGCGGGCACCGCCTCGGCGGTGTGGTGCACGGCCAGCGTCTCCCAGCGCGCGGTCGACACCCCGTAGAGGCGGGCGAGGTGCTCCCGTACGGCCGTGTCCACATCCGGGGGAGGGGTGCCCAGGACCGTCGACGAGATCAGCGGGCGGCCTGCGGGGGAGCGCGTCGGGTCTACGCGGCTCACCACCGCCGTGTGCGCCACCGGGCCCCCGCGATCCGCGTCCAGGAGCAGGAACGCGCCGGTCGCGGGTGCCTCGTCGGCCGTGTGGTGGACGACGGTCACCGGGTGGAAGCCGGGTACGCGCAGACCGGGCAGCAGACCGGCGGCGGCGCGCGCGTCGGTCGCCACCAGGACGGCACGGCAGCGCAGTTCGCCGTGGTCGGCGGTGGTCACGAGGTTCGTGGCGATGGACGTGACCCGCACCCCGGTGTGCACCGTGCCGGGCGGCAGCGCCCGCGCGAGCAGCTCCGGCAGCGTCTCCGCGCCGCCCTCCGGAACGCACAGCCGGCCGTTCGCGAACGCCCGCAGGGTGAGATCCGCGCACCGGCTCGACGTGGTCAGCTCGGGGTCGCAGAGCAGCGCGGCGAGCAGCGGGCGCAGGAAGCCCTCGACCGTACGGGCGGGCAGGCCGCGGCCCGCCAGCGCGTGGGCGGCCGGCAGCTCGGGGCGGGTCAGCAGCCGCTGCACGGGAACCCCGGCGAGCCGGCTCAGGACCGTGCCCAGCCGGGCCTGGTCGACGGCGCCGCCGACCGCCCCGCCCACCGCCCCGCCGAGCTGCGCCGCGCCGCCGCGCGCCGCCGCCGACGGCTTCAGCCGGGGAGCCCCGGCCGTCCTCGTCTGCCTCGGGGCGCTCGCCAGGGCGCGCACAGCACCGAGTGCGCCCCGTGCGCCTCCGCCCCCCAGGGGGGTGCCCGCGCGATGGCGGCGTCCACCGCTGTGCACCAGGACACCCGGTGCGAAGGGTCGCAGGACGAGGTCGCCGAGGCCCGGGGTCAGCCGCAGTTCGGGGTACGACGTCGACAGGAGCTGTCCGATCCGGTCGAGCCGGAAACCGTCGACCTTCTCGGTCGCCATCCGGCCGCCGACGTAAGGGGCGGCCTCCAGGACCACGGTCGTTACTCCTGCGCTGGTCAGCCGATGAGCCGCCGAGAGTCCGGCGACCCCGGCCCCCACGATGACGACGTCCGCCTGGTACGCGGGCTCAAGCACGTGCCCTCCTCGATCGCGCTGACGCGGCCGGCCGGGGCGCCGATGCCTCCACAGGCGTACGGGATACCCCAACAGGCGTACGGGATAAGCGAGTTCGGATCGAGAGTAGGGCGGCGGGCGGCATGCGGAAGTCGCGCATGAACAGGGCACGGTCGCACACCGGTCGCATGCGCTCGCCCCCGGTCGTCCGGGGTGCCGTCAGGGGCGCGGACAGGGGTCAGGCGAGCGCCGCCCGGATCGCGTCGTCGATCTCCGGGAACGCGAACGTGAACCCGGACTCCAGCAGCCGCTTGGGCAGTACCCGCGCGCTTCCGAGCACGTCCCCGGACATCTCGCCCAGCACCACCCGCAGCACCGGTGCCGGCACCGCGAAGAGCGTCGGCCGACGCAGCACCCGGCCCATCGCGGCGGTGATCTCCCCGTTGGTGCGCGGCTGCGGCGCCGTCAGATTGAACGCCCCGGACAGCCCGTCGGTGTCGATGAGATGCCGGATCGCCGCCACCTCGTCGTGCAGCGCGATGAACGACCAGTACTGACCGCCGTCGCCCATCCGTCCGCCCAGACCCGCCCTGAACAGCGGAAACAGCTTTCCCCAGGCCCCGCCCCCACGCGCCACCACCAGCCCGGTGCGCACGAAGACCGTCCGTACGCCCGCCTCCTCGGCGGCGCCCGCGGCCCCCTCCCACTCCACGCACACCGAGGGCAGGAAGCCGTGCCCGGCGGGGGCGTCCTCGTCCACGGCCCGGTCGCCGGTCTCTCCGTAGTAGCCCATCGCGCTGCCGTTCACGAAGACCCTCGGCGGCTCGTCCAGCGAGGCGACGGTCTCGGCGAGCGTCCGCGTGCCCAGCACCCGGCTGTCGCGGATCGTCCGCTTGTACGAGTCCGTCCAGCGCCGGTCCCCGATCCCGGCCCCGGCCAGGTTCACCACGGCGGCACAGCCCACGAGCCCCGCCGTGTCGACCGTCCCTCCTTCGGGGTCCCACCGGACCTCGTCCTTGCTCCGGGGCGCATGCCGTACCAGACGGCGCACCTCGTGCCCGTCGGCGGTCAGGGACCGCACCAGGGCCGTACCGATGAGACCGGACGCACCGGCCACCGCGATTCGCGAACGCTCCATGCTCCCCATGCCCCCATCCTGCGCCACCGGACCGGGCCAGGGCCTGTTGTCATACCCCCGTTCTAGAGTGATCCCCATGCCGTTCGAGCCGCACCGACCACAACAGCCGTACGACCCACCGCAGTCGTACGACGGACACGGGGACGGACACGGACACGGGGACGTGGATGTGGACGTGGATGTGGATGTGGACCAGGATCCCGCTGCCGGTCATGAGCCGTTCGTGCGCCTCGCCCTGCCCGAGGACGACGAGACGCTCGGCGGACTCGACCGCGCCACCTGGTCCACCCTGCACGCCGTCACACCCCGGGCCAGACCGCCGTACCAGCCGTTCTTCACCGAGAACTCCGAACCGGGCGACCACCTGCTCGCCGTGACCGGGGACGGCCGGATCCTGGGCTACGTCAAGCTCGCCCGCCCCACCCCGCTCGCGTCGAACGCGCACGTCCGGCAGATACAGGGGCTCGCCGTCGCCACCGAGGCGCGCGGCACGGGTGTCGGGCGGCTGCTGATCCGGGCCGCCGTGGAAGAGGCCCGCCGCCGGGGAGCGCTGCGCCTGTCGCTGCGCGTCCTCGGGCACAACACCCCGGCCCGCAGGCTGTACGAGGCGGAGGGCTTCGTCGTCGAGGGCGTCCAGCCCGGGGAGTTCCTGCTGGACGGGGAGTACGTGGACGACGTACTCATGGGCCGCACCCTGTAGCCCTGCGCTCAGGTCGTGACCAGGTCGCCCGTGTCCACGGCGGCCGTCGAGGTCGCCGCGCGTCGGGCGTCGGCGGAGACCTCGTCCACCGTAAGGACGTAACCCGTCTCGTCGTCGGACGTGGAGCGGGCGAAGACCACGCCGAACACCTTGCCGTCGGTGGTGAGGAGCGGGCCGCCGGAGTTGCCGGGGCGGACGGTCGAGCGGATCGAGTAGATCTCGCGGGTCACCATCTCGCTGTTGTAGATGTTCTGGCCCCTCGCCCGCACCTTGTCGGCGACCGTGGCGGCCTGCAGATTCAGGTCGCCGTCCTGCGGATAGCCCGCGACCACCGCCGAGTCGCCCCGCTTCGCACTGGTGTCGAACCGCAGCACGGGGGCGCGCAGATCGGGCACGTACAGCACGGCCACGTCCCTCTCGGGGTCGAAGAAGACGACCCTGGCCTCGTACGCCGTCCCGACCCCGCCGATCCGCACGGTCGGGTTGTCGATGCCCGCCACCACATGGGCGTTGGTCATCACATGCCGGGGCGCGTACACGAAACCGCTGCCCTCGCGGCCCTGGTTGCCCGCCACGCCCTCGATCTTGACCGTGCTCAGCTTGGCCGCGTTCGTCGCGCTCGCCGTGACACTGTCCCCGGTGGGCTTGGCGACGCTTGTCGCCGGCTCGTTCTCGAAGGGGTTGAAGACCTGCGGGAAGCCCGCCTGGGTGAGCGCCGACGTGGCCCGGGAGAACCAGGTCGGGGTGGTCTCCGGCATCGCGTTCTGCACCGCGCCCAGCAGCGCCGAGTCCCGGATCGCCGTCGTGACCACCGGCGAGGACGAGGCGCCCAGGACGCTCGCGGCCACCCAGGCCACCACCAGCACGGCGATCGCGTTGGCCACCGCCCCGCCGAACCCGTCGGCCACCCGCAGCGGCCCCCGGTCCAGCTCGCGGCGCAACCGCACCGCGAACCTGCCCATCACCTCGTGACCCGCCACGGCCGGCACCAGCACCGTGAGCACGGCGGTCACCGTCGCCCCGGGCGTGCCCGCCGTCACCAGCTCCATGATCCACGGCAGCACCCACACCCCGATGGCCGCGCCGCCCACGAACCCGGCCAGAGAGACACAGCCCGCCACCAGCCCACGCCGGTAACCGGACGCCGCATAGCCGACGATCACCAGCAACAGCAGGATGTCGAGCAGGTCCACTCCCGGCCGCCTTTCTCCTGGACCTCTTGGTCCCCCGTACACGCACGTACACGCACTCGCATGCGGTAGTACGCGCGGGACGGGCCCGGTGATCAGTCCCCGGTCAGTCGCCGATCAGGCACCTGTGCGCGACAGGCGTCTGTGCCTGTGAAAACGCCCCGGGACGGGACGTTGGTTCCGCCAAGTGGCACACCACACATCGCGGACTGAACGGAACCGGACCACAGTGGGGCCCATGGGATCCAAGGGGTCCAGGGAGTCCGAGATCGACTCGCGTGTCCGCCGCCGTGTGCCGGTCGCCGCCCGCGTGGCGCTCGCCTGCCTGGCCGCGACCGCCGTCGCCGTCACTCTGGTCCTGTGCGTGGGCGGCCCCGACCGCACGCCCGTACGCCGCCGGGCACACCCCGTCGCGCACCGCCCGGTGGCCGTCACCCACCCGGCGGCCAAGCCGCGCATCGTGCCCCGTACGGCCTGGATCGCGGACGCCGAGATGAGCCAGCCGCCGCCCCGCTACGACGACCGGGTCGTCGCCGTGTTCATCCACCACACCGACTCGCCCAACGGCTACGACTGCGCCGACGCGCCCCGCATCCTCCGCTATCTGTACGCCGGCCAGGTCGGCTCCCGCGACTGGGACGACATCGGCTACAACTTCGTCGTCGACCGCTGCGGCACGATCTACGAGGGCCGAAAGGGAGGCGTCGACCGACCCGTCACCGGCGCCCACACCCAGGGCTTCAACCATCGCACCGCCGGTATCGCCGCCCTGGGCACCTTCACCGCGGGAGTGCCGGTGCCGCAGGCCATGACCGACGCGATCGCCGCCCTCGCCGCCTGGAAACTCGGCCTCTCGGACACCGACCCGCGCGGCACCGCCCGCCTGGTCTCCAGCAACTCCCTCAGCCGCTTCAGGTCCGGCACGACCGTCACCCTGCCCGCCCTGGCGGGCCACAACGCCGGTTACATGACGAGCTGCCCGGGCGCCGCGCTCACGGCCCGCCTCCCGGCGATCAGAGAGGCAGCGGCACGGCTCCAGGGCCGCCGCTGAGCCGAAGGGGCCGCGCGGAGAGGGGCGGGACGGGACAGGACGGAACGGAACGGAACGGAACGGAACGGGCTGACGGAGACTGCCTGCCAAGCGCTCAAGAGCCTGACCGCTCAAGCGCTCAAGCGCTCAAGCGCTCAAGCGCTCAGGCCCCCTTGAACCGCTGCCAGAGCTTGGGATACCGGTCGGCGAGCGCCCCTTCGTCCGCCAGGGCGATGGGCGTCCCCTCGGGCTCGGCGGGCGCGGGCGGGATCCCCAGATCCGGGGCGACGGTACCGGTGAGCTGCTCGTACGCCTCGTCGGCCGCGTAGCCCAACTCCTCGCCGTCCCCGTCGATCTCCGGGTCGAAGTCGTCCAGGAGATCGGCGAGCGAGTCGGGGTCGCCGTGCAGGGCGCCCTCGAAGACGTCGCGGCCCTGGCCGATCAGCCAGCACCGGAAGAAGTCGAAGGCGTCGTCCTCGGCACCGTCGAGCAGTACTTGGGCGGCGCCCCACAGATCCCAGCGGTAGGCCCGGTTGTAGCGGGCCTCGAAATGCCGGGCGAAGTCGAGCACCGAGTCGGGGTCGAGCTGGAGCAACCGGTCGACCAGCAGGTCGGCCTGGTCCTCGGGGTCTCCTTCGGCGGCCTCGCGGGTCGCGTCCACGAGCTTCCAGAACTCCGTCTCGTCCATCACGGGTCCAGCATCGTGCCTGGAGGTGCGGGACGCACGTGGGGATACGCGGAATGTTATGGGGTGTACAGGGCCGCCAGCCGCCGCGCGTCCCGCGCGAACCGTTCCCGCAGTTCCGGCGGCGCCAGCACCTCCGCCTCCGGCCCGAGCGCCGCGAGCTGCGTATGGGCGACCTCCGCCGACTCCACGGCGAGCGTCACGGTGACCCGGCCCCGCTCGTCGGGCTCACCGCCGGCCGACAGCGCGTCCCGCGCGGACACGGGATCGACGGCGTACGGCAGCCTGCGCACCCCATCCGCCGAAAGCCGTACGACGACCTCGGCCCGCAGGATCGACCGCGCGAACTGCTCGGCCCGCTCCTCCCAGAAGGCGGGCAGATCGAAGGCGTCGTCCCTGACGAAGTGTTCGTCCAGGATCCGCACGGAGGTGAACCGGTCGACCCGGTACACCCGGAAGGGCCCGGAACCGCCGGAGGGTTCCGGCACCCGGGCGCACAGGTACCAGACACCCGCTTTGAGGACGAGCCCGTACGGCTCCAGGGTGCGCTCCACCTGGGTGTCCCCGCGCAGGTAAAGGGCCACGGCGGGCCGGTCGTCCCACACGGCCTCCGCGACGACGGTCAGCGCCTCGGGTGTCGGGGGCTCACTGAACCAGGCGGGCGCGTCCAGATGAAAACGCTGGGCGGCTGTCCGAGGGGCGTCGCGGAGAGAGGGCATCAGCGCGGCGGACACCTTGAGACGGGCCGCCGAGGCGTTGTCCTCAAGCCCCATCTCGCGCAGGGCACCGGGCACTCCACTGAGGAACAACGCCTCGGCCTCGCCACGCGCCAGTCCGGTGAGCCGGGTCCGGTACCCGCCGACCAGCCGGTATCCACCGGCCCGCCCCCGGTCGGCGTACACGGGCACACCCGCCTCGGACAGGGCCTGCGCGTCCCGGGTGACGGTCCGCTCGGACACCTCCAGCTCCCGGGCCAGCTCGCCGGCGGTCATGGAGGGCCGCCCCTGAAGCAGCAGCACCATTTTGATGAGACGGGCAGCACGCATGGGTTCATGATGCGCATGCGGACCTTCCCGGAATGCCCGAATGCCGGGTGCCGTCGAGAGATTCGACAGCACCCGGCATTCGGGCTGGAAACGGGTGGGTGGGGTGAAACCCTTACAGGCCGTACCGCTCCCGTGCTTCCTTCACCGACGTGGCCTTTACCTCGCCCCGCCGCGCCAACTGCGCCAGCGCCGCCACGACGATCGACTGCGCGTCGACCCCGAAGTACCGGCGCGCGGCGTCCCTCGTGTCCGACAGGCCGAAGCCGTCCGCGCCGAGCGACGAGTAGTCCTGCTCGACCCACTGCGCGATCTGGTCGGGGACCTGACGCATGTAGTCCGACACCGCCAGCACCGGGCCCTCGGCACCCTGGAGCGCCTGGCGGACGTACGGCACCCGCTCCTCGCCGCGGAGGAGTGCCGCGTCGGCGTCGAGCGCGTCACGGCGCAGTTCCGTCCAGGACGTCGCCGACCACACGTCGGCGGCCACGCCCCACTCCTCGGCGAGCAGTCGCTGCGCCTCAAGCGTCCAGTGGATCGCCGTACCGGAGCCGAGGAGCTGGATGCGCGGGGCGTTCGCGGCCGGGGACAGGCCCGCCGACTCCGCCGTGTTGAAGCGGTACAGGCCCTTGACGATGCCCTCGTCGATCCCGGCCGCCGACGGCTTCGCCGGCTGGGGGATCGGCTCGTTGTACACCGTCAGGTAGTAGAAGACGTTCGGGTCCTCGCCGGGCGCAGCTTCGCCGTACATACGGCGCAGACCGTCCTTGACGATCACCGCCACCTCGTACGCGAACGCCGGGTCGTACGAGAGCGCGGCCGGGTTCGTCGCGGCGATCACCGGGGAGTGGCCGTCCGCGTGCTGGAGGCCCTCGCCCGTCAGCGTCGTACGGCCCGCCGTCGCGCCGACCAGGAAGCCGCGGCCGAGCTGGTCGCCGAGCTGCCACATCTGGTCGGCCGTGCGCTGCCAGCCGAACATCGAGTAGAAGATGTAGAACGGGATCATCGCTTCGCCGTGCGTCGAGTACGACGTGGACGCGGCGATGAAGTCCGCCATGGAACCGGCCTCGGTGATCCCCTCGTTGAGGATCTGGCCGTCCTTGGCCTCCTTGTAGTACATGAGCTGGTCGCGGTCGACCGGCTCGTACGTCTGGCCCTTGGGGGAGTAGATCCCGAGGGAGGGGAAGAGGGATTCCATGCCGAAGGTGCGGGCCTCGTCGGGCACGATCGGCACCCAGCGCTTGCCCGTCTCCTTGTCGCGGACCAGGTCCTTGACCAGTCGTACGAAGGCCATCGTCGTGGCGATGTTCTGCGAGCCCGAGCCCTTGTCGAACGACGTGAACGTCTTGTCGGCGGGGGCGGGGAGTGCGGGCAGCGGCTGTGTGCGGCGGGCCGGGGCCGGGCCGCCCAGGGCCGCGCGGCGCTCCTGGAGGTAGCGGACCTCGGGGGAGTCGGCGCCCGGGTGGCCGTAGGGGACCACGCCGTCCACGAACTGCGCGTCGGAGATGGGGAGTTCGAGCAGGTCACGCATCTGCTTGAACTCGTCCGTGCTCAGCTTCTTCATCTGGTGGTTGGCGTTCTTCGACGCGAAGCCCTCGCCCAGGGTGAAGCCCTTGACCGTCTGGGCCAGGATCACCGTCGGCGCGCCCTTGTGCGCGAGCGCCGCCTTGTAGGCCGCGTACACCTTGCGCGACTCGTGACCACCGCGCGAGAGGTGGAAACACTCGATGATCTTGTCGTCGCTCAGCAGCTTCGCCATCTCGGCGAGCGCCGGGTCCTTGCCGAAGAAGTCGGCGCGGATGTAGGCGGCGTCACGCGTCTGGTACGTCTGCACCTGAGCGTCCGGCACCTCGCGCAGACGGCGTACGAGCGCGCCCGTCGTGTCGAGCTGGAACAGCTCGTCCCAGGCCGTGCCCCAGAGGGTCTTGACGACGTTCCAGCCCGCGCCCCGGAACTGCGCCTCCAGCTCCTGCACGATCTTGAAGTTCGCGCGGACCGGCCCGTCGAGCCGCTGGAGGTTGCAGTTGATGACGAAGGTCAGGTTGTCCAGGCCCTCGCGGGAGGCGAGCGCGAGTGCCGCCGTCGACTCGGGCTCGTCCATCTCGCCGTCACCGAGGAACGCCCACACGTGGGACGCCGAGACGTCCTTGATGTTGCGGTTGGTGAGGTAGCGGTTGAAGCGGGCCTGGTAGATCGCCGACAGCGGGCCGAGGCCCATCGACACCGTCGGGAACTCCCACAGCCAGGGCAGCCGGCGCGGGTGCGGGTACGACGGGATGCCGTTGCCGCCCGACTCGCGGCGGAAGTTGTCGAGGTGGCCCTCGTTCAGCCGGCCGTCGAGGAAGGCGCGGGCGTAGATGCCGGGAGAGGCGTGGCCCTGGATGTAGAGCTGGTCACCGGAGCCGGGGGCCTCCTGCGACTCCTTGCCCTTGAAGAAGTGGTTGAAGCCGGTCTCGTACAGCCAGGCGGCAGAGGCGAAGGTGGCGATGTGGCCGCCGACGCCGTACTTGCTGCCCCGCGTCACCATGGCCGCCGCGTTCCAGCGGTTCCAGGCGGCGATCCGGTGTTCCATCGCCTCGTCGCCGTCCACCACGGGCTCGGCGGCCGTGGGGATGGTGTTGACGTAGTCCGTCTCCAGGAGCTTGGGCAGCGAGATGCCGTTGCCCTCGGCGCGCTCCAGTGTGCGGCGCATCAGATACGCGGCACGGTGCGGCCCGGCCGCCTTGGTGACCGCGTCCAGGGAGGCCTGCCATTCGGCGGTCTCCTCGGGGTCGCGGTCGAAGAGCTGGTCGAGCTCGCTCGGCTGGATGGCCTGGGGGTCGGTCATGTCGCCGCCTTCCTCAGTCGAAGGGGGTTCCCTCGTCGGTAAGGGTTCGGGGTGCCCTTGGTCTTTGGCAGGACAGGGCTGTGGGTCCGTGGCGGCGCCGGTCTGTGGCTCCGCCCTCGGACCCGTCGGCGACTCTAACTCGCTGATCGATGATCGATCAAAGGGTTGAAGGGCAAAACCTCTCGATTGAGAGAAAGTAGGCACGGGGTGCCTTTCGGGCGGGCACGCGGTGCCGCGTTTTTTCGCGTTTCCGCAGGTGAGCGGCTAAAGGCTCGCTTGTGCCGGACCGGCTCGGATGTGCCAGGTGACCTGCGTCAGGGGCGCGGGGCGCAGCCCAGTACGTGGGCCTTCACCAGGTCGGCGATCCGGGGATCCCGGCGGCGGAACGCGGCGACCAGTTCCTCGTGCTCCTCCGCGTACGACTGCTGGACCGTCCCGAGCCAGCGGATCGACAGGGCCGTGAACACCTCGATGCCGAGCCCCTCCCAGGTGTGCAGCAGCACCGAGTTCCCGGCCGCGCGCACCAGCTCGCGGTGGAACCCGACCGTGTGCCTGACCTGGCCGGTTCCGTCGGAGGCGCGGTCGGCGTCGTAGAGGGCGGCGACGTGCGGTTCCAGGGCCGAGCAGTCGTCCGCCAGCCGCTCCGCCGCCAGCTCCGCCGCGATGGCCTCCAGACCGGCCCGGACGGGGTAGCTCTCCTCCAGATCGGCGGCCGTCAGATTCCGTACGCGTACGCCCTTGTTGGGGGCCGACTCGATCAGCCGCAGCGACTCCAGCTCGCGCAGCGCCTCCCGTACGGGGGTCTGGCTGACCTCCAGCTCCGTCGCGATCCGGCGCTCGACGATCCGCTCGCCCGGCTTCCAGCGCCCGCTGACGATCCCCTCCACGATGTGCTCGCGGATCTGCTCGCGCAGCGAGTGGACGACGGGCGCGGTCATGAGGGCTCCTTGAGAGGGGGGCTTCGGCCCCAGGGGCGCTGACCTATAGACAATACGGCCGCTTACCTGCCCAGAGGGGTTCCGGGCGGGGGTGCGGCAGAACGTGAGACGAGCGTTACAGACCGGACAGGGCTCCCGCCGCAGCGCCTGCGGAGCCGGTACGCCGTACGTACGACGGTGCCCCGCCCGGAGAACTCCGGACGGGGCACCGACACTTGCACACCTGCGGCCCAGGGGCCGACGGCTGCTTACAGGCCGAGCTCGACCTCGAACTCGCCGGCCTCGAGGATCGCCTTGACGGCCGTCAGGTAACGGGCCGCGTCGGCGCCGTCGACCAGACGGTGGTCGTAGGACAGGGTCAGGTACGTCATGTCGCGTACGCCGATGACCGTGCCCTCCTCCGTCTCGATGACCGCCGGGCGCTTGACCGTCGCGCCGATGCCCAGGATCGCGACCTGGTTCGGCGGCACGATGATCGTGTCGAAGAGCGCGCCGCGCGAGCCCGTGTTGGAGATGGTGAAGGTCGCGCCGGACAGCTCGTCCGGGGTGATCTTGTTGGCCCTGACCTTGCCCGCGAGCTCGGCCGTCGCCTTGGAGATACCGGCGATGTTGAGGTCGCCCGCGTGCTTGATGACCGGGGTCATCAGGCCCTTCTCGGAGTCCACCGCGATACCGATGTTCTCGGAGTCGAAGTAGGTGATCGTGCCCTCGGCCTCGTTGATCCGGGCGTTGATGACCGGGTAGGCCTTCAGTGCCTGGGCCGCCGCCTTCACGAAGAACGGCATCGGGGAGAGCTTGACGCCCTCACGGGCCGCGAAGGAGTCCTTCGCCTGCGCGCGGAGCTTCATCAGGCGGGTGATGTCGACCTCGACGACCGAGGACAGCTGCGCCTGGTCGCGCAGCGCCTTGACCATGTTGTCGCCGATGACCTTGCGGATGCGGGTCATCTTGACCGTCTGGCCACGCAGCGGCGAGACCTCCAGGACGGGGGTCTTGCGCGCGGCGGAGGCGGCCGGAGCGGCAGCCGGGGCGGCAGCGGCGGCGGGCGCCGGAGCAGCCGCGGCGGCCTTCGCGGCCTCGGCGGCGGCCAGG
>NZ_LIQQ01000210.1 GCF_001418565.1 Streptomyces graminilatus
GAGGCGAGGTGGTGGACCCGGCTCTCTGGGACCGGGTCCGCCACCTCGCCTCGTAACGTGATACGCCTGACCAGGGCTTACGCCCAGAGCTGGCCCTGGAGTGTCTCGATGGCTTCCTCCGTGGTGGCCGCCGTGTAGACGCCTGTCGAGAGGTATTTCCAGCCACCGTCGGCGACGACGAAGACGATGTCCGCGCTCTCGCCCGCCTTGACGGCCTTGTTGCCGACGCCGATCGCCGCGTGCAGGGCGGCGCCGGTGGAGACGCCCGCGAAGATGCCCTCCTGCTGGAGGAGCTCCCGGGTGCGGGTGACCGCGTCCGCCGAGCCGACGGAGAAGCGGGTGGTGAGCACGGAGGCGTCGTACAGCTCGGGTACGAAGCCCTCGTCGAGGTTGCGCAGGCCGTAGACCAGGTCGTCGTAGCGCGGCTCGGCGGCGACGATCTTCACGTCGGGCTTGTTCTCGCGGAGGTAGCGGCCGACGCCCATGAGGGTCCCGGTGGTGCCGAGGCCTGCCACGAAGTGGGTGATGGAGGGGAGGTCGGTGAGGATCTCCGGGCCGGTGGTGGCGTAGTGGGCGCCCGCGTTGTCGGGGTTGCCGTACTGGTAGAGCATGACCCAGTCCGGGTGCTCGGCGGCCAGTTCCTTGGCGACGCGTACGGCGGTGTTGGAGCCGCCTGCCGCCGGGCTCGGGATGATCTCGGCGCCCCACATGGCGAGCAGCTCGCGGCGTTCCTGCGAGGTGTTCTCGGGCATCACGCAGACCATGCGGTAGCCCTTGAGCTTGGCGGCCATGGCGAGCGAGATGCCGGTGTTGCCCGAGGTGGGTTCGAGGATCGTGCAGCCGGGGGTGAGCCGGCCGTCCTTCTCGGCCTGCTCGACCATGTGCAGGGCGGGGCGGTCCTTGACCGAGCCGGTGGGGTTGCGATCCTCCAGCTTGGCCCAGATCCGTACGTCGGCGGACGGCGACAGACGCGGCAGGCGCACCAGGGGGGTGTTGCCTACCGCGGCCAGCGGCGAGTCGTAGCGCATGGGTGCCAGGGGCCTGTCAGGCCATGCCGCCGGCGACGGCCGGCAGGATCGTCACGGTGTCGCCGTCGGCGAGCTTGGTGTTGATGCCGTCGAGGAAGCGGACGTCCTCGTCGTTGAGGTAGACGTTGACGAAGCGGCGCAGCTTGCCGTCGTCCACGATGCGGGCCTGGACGCCCGCGTGCCGGGTCTCGAGGTCGGCGAAGAGTTCGGCGAGGGTCTCCCCGGCACCGGGGACGGCCTTCTCGCCTCCGGTGTAGGTGCGGAGGATGGTCGGGATGCGGACCTCGATGGCCATGGCTCGGGGCTCCTGTCGGGGTGGTGGGTCGTTGGGCGCGCGGCGGCGCGAAAAGCATTCTTCAGCAGGTCATGCGGATCATGCGGGTTGTGCGGATCACGTGGGTCACGCATGTGGGCGCCGCGGCTCACGGCCGTACGGCGGCAGGGGCCGGCGTCAACAGATGGCGCTGGCCAGCCTGCACAGGTCGACGTGCAGCCGCGCCACGAGCAGCGGCGTGCCCGGCGTCTTCTCGCTCACGTCGTAGGAAACCATGGGCTCATCGTATAGATTCCCGGTCCGGATTCCGGAGACCTGTCCCGCAGTCTGGACATTTTCGGGCCACCAGATGAGAACAGTCGGAGAACGGACGGCGAGCGGACGGGATCAGTACGCCTCCACGACGTTGACCTCCTCCTCCGTGACCTCGCCCTCGACGATCCGGAACGAGCGGAACTGGAACTCGCCGAGGCCGTCGGTGTCGGCCGTGGACACGAGGACGTAGTGGGCGCCGGGCTCGTTGGCGTAGGAGATGTCGGTGCGGGAGGGGTGGGCCTCGGTCGCGGTGTGGGAGTGGTAGATGATCACCGGCTCCTCGTCGCGGTCGTCCATCTCGCGGTAGAGCTTCAGCAGGTCGCCGGAGTCGAACTCGTAGAACGTGGGCGACATGGCCGCGTTCAGCATCGGGATGAAGCGCTCGGGGCGGTCGGTGCCCGCCGGTCCGGCGACGACGCCGCATGCCTCGTCGGGGTGGTCCTTGCGCGCGTGGGCGACGATCTGGTCGACGAGGGCCTGGGTGATGGTCAGCATGTTCGTCAGGATAAGCAGCCCGGACAGACGAATGGGCCCTCCCGTACCGAGGGGTGGTACGGGAGGGCCCACATGCTGGAACGGGAGTTTCAGTCGCGCGCCACGACCTGCGGGTTGCGGGACTTGAGTACCGCCCAGCCGATGCCGAGGGCGGCGGCCCAGCCGGCCATGACGTAGAGGCAGACGCGCGCGTCGGCGTCGTACGCGATGAGGCCCGTGACGAAGACGAGGAAGGCGATGGCGATCCAGCTGCACACCGAGCCGCCCGGCGCCGGGAAGGACGAGGCGGGCAGACGGCCCGCGACGACGCCCCGGCGGTAGATGACGTGGCTGATGAGGATCATCAGCCACGTCCAGATGCCGGCGGCGGTGGCGATCGACATGACGTAGCCGAAGGCCTTCTCCGGGACGACGTAGTTGAGGACGACGCCGATGCCCATGAAGGCGACGGAGATGGCGACGCCGAAGGCCGGCGTCTTGCTCGGCGACAGCTTGCTGAAGATCCGGGGGGCCTCGCCGTTGTCCGCGAGGGTGCGCAGCATGCGGCCCGTCGAGTACATGCCCGAGTTGCAGGAGGAGAGGGCGGCCGTCAGCACCACGAAGTTGACGATTCCCGCGCCCGCCGGGATGCCGATCTTCGCGAACGCCTCGACGAACGGGCTGACGCCCGGGGCGAACTCGGTCCACTTCACGACGCAGAGGATGACGCTGAGGGCACCGACGTAGAAGAGGGCGATGCGCCACGGGAGGGTGTTGATCGCCTTGGGGAGGGTCTTCTCGGGGTTCTCGGACTCGCCGGCGGTGACGCCGACCAGTTCGACGGCGAGGTAGGCGAACATCACGCCCTGGAGGGTCATCAGGGACGAGCCGATGCCCTTGGGGAAGAAGCCGTCGAAGGCCCACAGGTTGGAGACGGCGGCGGTGTCACCGGCGGAGCTGAAGCCGAAAGTGAGGACGCCGAGGCCGATCACGATCATGCCTATCAGGGCGGTGACCTTGACCATCGAGAACCAGAACTCCAGTTCGCCGAAGACCTTCACGGAGATCAGGTTCACGCCGAACAGGAGCACCAGGAAGACCAGTGCCGTCACCCACCGGGGGACGCCGGGGGCCCAGTAGTTGACGTAGATGGCTGCGGCCGTCAGCTCGGCCATGCCGGTGACCACCCACATCAGCCAGTACGTCCAGCCGGTGAAGTAGCCGAAGAACGGGCCGAGGAATTCCCGCGAGTACTCGGCGAACGAGCCCGAGACCGGGCGGTAGAGGAGCAGTTCGCCAAGGGCCCGCATGATGAAGAAGACGATGACGCCGGCCAGGGCGTACATGAAGATGAGGCTGGGGCCGGCCTTGGCGATGTTCGCCCCGGCACCCAGGAAGAGGCCGACGCCGATGGCGCCGCCGATGGCGATCATCTGGACCTGGCGGCTGCCGAGCCCGCGCTCGTATCCCTCTTCGGACTCCACGGACGTATTTCCCGGGTCGCCGTCGACCTGAGCGGAGGTCATGTGGTGTGCCTTTCTCAACGTCCCCCCGGACTGATGGATCGAGAAGATCTACCACGGCCGCATCAGGGGGCATCGGGGAGATTTGTGGCGCACACCACAGGAAGAAGCGGTCAAACGGCACACGAAAGGGACACAGCCGACGGCAGCGGTGACGGGATCGTTATCCCGAATTGAGGGCCCTCTGAGGAAAGGCGAAACCATCACGCACGAGGACGAATCCTCCGGACTTCACGGCATGAGCATGGAGTCCGGACTTCACGGCACGAGCGTGGATCCGGACTTCACAGCATGAGCGTGGAGTCCGGACCTCACGGCATGAGCGTGGACACGAGGGTCTCCTGGAGCCCGCCCAGCCAGAGGTACGCCATCACCATCGGCTTGCGCGGGTCCTCGTCCGGCAGCCGGTAGAGGAGGTCGGTGTCCTCCTCGTCGACGACGTCCAGCCGGGAGCCGATCGCAAGGCGCAGGTCGTTGAGGGTGCCCAGCCACTGCTGGGACTGCTCGTGCGCCAGCTTGAGCACCGCGCCCCCGTCACCGGCCGGCGTCAGCGCGTCCAGTGAGCGGATCACCGCGAGGGCGCCCTCCCGCTTGCCGGTGCGCAGGTCGTTCTCGGTGAACCGGCGGAACTCGGCGGAGTACTCCCGCTGTTCCTGGGCCTCGCCGGGCGACGACGGTACGTCGACGGGGTCGCTGTAGGCGTCCGGGAACAGGCGTTTGAGCACCGGGTCGGAGGGCGGTTCGCTGGGGCCCTCGGCGAACAGCTCGGCGAGCGGGTCGGCGGAGGCGTCCTCGGCGGGGCCGGGGCCGATCAGCTCCAGGAGCTGTACGGCCAGCGACCGGATGATCGAGATCTCGACGTCGTCGAGCGCGACGGCCGCGCCGCCGCCGGGGAGCGGTTCGAATTGTCCTGGCATGAAGTGGTTCGCTACTTCCGGTCCTGCTGGAGGGTGGCCCACAGACCGTAGCCGTGCATCGCCTGCACGTCGCGTTCCATCTCCTCGCGGCTGCCGCTGGAGACGACCGCCCGGCCCTTGTGGTGGACGTCCATCATGAGCTTGGTCGCCTTGTCCTTCGGGTAGCCGAAGTACGTCTGGAAGACGTAGGTCACATAGCTCATGAGGTTGACCGGGTCGTTGTGGACGATGGTGACCCACGGGACGTCGGGCTCGGGTACGGCGAAGGTCTCCTCCACCGACTCGGTGCGTTCGATCTCTACGGGAGCGGGTGACGTCACACCGCCCATGCTGCCACCACAAGGGGGTCACGGGCCAAACGGGGCCTGCCGGGAGCGCACCGGGGGGTGGAAATCGTCAAAGTGACGAGATGGGGGTAGCATCCATCGTATGAACACAGCGGATCTTGGGCTGCCGGTGGATGTTCCCTCGACGGCGCTCTTCACGGATCACTACGAGCTGACCATGCTCCAGGCCGCCCTGAAGGCGGGCACGGCCGACCGGCGGTCGGTCTTCGAGGTCTTCACCCGGCGGCTGCCGGAGGGCCGGCGCTACGGCGTCGTCGCGGGCACCGGACGGGTGCTCGACGCGGTGGAGAACTTCCGCTTCGACCCGGCCGTCCTCGACTTCCTGGGCGAGCGCCGGATCGCCGACGAGCCGACCCTGGAGTGGCTGGCCGCGTACCGCTTCGGCGGGGACATCTGGGGCTATCCCGAGGGCGAGGTGTACTTCCCGGGCTCGCCGGTCCTGCGGGTCGAGGGCTCCTTCGCGGAGTGCGTGCTGCTGGAGACGGTGGTCCTGTCCATCCTCAACCACGACTCGGCGATCGCCGCGGCGGCCTCCCGGATGGCCTCGGCCGCCGGTGACCGCCCGCTGATCGAGATGGGCGCCCGCCGCACCCACGAGCTGGCCGCGGTGGCCGCCTCCCGTGCCGCGTACGTCGGCGGCTTCACGAGCACGTCCGACCTGGCCGCCGGTTTCCGCTACGGCATTCCGACCGTGGGGACGAGCGCGCACGCGTTCACCCTGCTCCACGACCGCGAGCGGGACGCCTTCCAGGCCCAGGTGGACTCGCTCGGCCGGAGCACGACGCTGCTGGTGGACACGTACGACGTCGCCGAGGCGGTACGGGTGGCGGTGGAGGTCGCCGGTCCTGAGCTGGGCGCGGTGCGCATCGACTCCGGGGACCTGCTCCTGGTCGCGCACCGGGTACGGCAGCAACTGGACGAGCTGGGGGCACAGGCCACGCGGATCACCGTCACCTCGGACCTCGACGAGTACGCGATCGCCTCGCTGGCGGCGGCGCCCGTGGACGCGTACGGGGTCGGCACCCAACTGGTGACGGGTTCCGGCCACCCCACCTGCTCCATGGTCTACAAGCTCGTCGCCCGCGCGGAGTCGGCGGACCCGGGCGCTCCCCTCCTCCCGGTGGCGAAGAAGTCGACCGGCGGCAAGACGTCGATCGGCGGCCGGAAGTGGGCGGCCCGGCGGCTCGACCGGGACGGGATCGCGGAGGCCGAGGTGATCGGTACGGGACCGGTGCCCGTGGAGCTGGCCGACCGGCAACTGCTGGTCGAGCTGGTCAAGGGCGGCCGGGTGGTCTCCCGCGAGCCGCTGGACGTCGTCCGGGACCGGCACGCCGCCGCGCGCGCCAACCTGCCGCTGTCGGCGACCCAGCTCTCGCGCGGGGAGGCCGTCATCCCGACGGAGTACCTGCCCGGACCGGCCTGACACTCCTCGTGGGCAGGGGCGGCCGGCGTCCGAGTACGCCGGTTGCCCCGAATGCCCCCTCCCGAAGCGGGGCCGGAGTCCCTAGGCTCGGAAGTTCACATGTTCACACACGGGCCCGCGCACCGGCCAGGCCCGCGCCCCGACAGTTGCCCGCACCCCTGACAGCCGAAGGAAGACCGCCCATGCGCCGCGCCCTGATCGTCGTAGACGTGCAGAACGACTTCTGCGAGGGAGGCAGTCTCGCGGTGGCCGGGGGTGCCGATGTCGCCGCCGCGATCACCGAGCTGATCGGGCAGGCCCCCGCCGGTTACCGCCATGTCGTGGCGACCCGCGACCACCACATCGCCCCCGGCGGCCACTTCTCCGACAACCCCGACTTCACGGACTCCTGGCCCGCGCACTGCGTGGCCGGCACGGAGGGCGTCGGCTTCCACCCGAACTTCGCCCCGGCGGTCGCCTCCGGCGCGGTCGACGCCGTGTTCGACAAGGGGGCGTACGCGGCCGCCTACAGCGGTTTCGAGGGCGCCGACGAGAACGGGGTCGCGCTGGGGGACTGGCTGCGGGCCCGCGAGATCGACGAGGTGGATGTGGTCGGCATCGCGACCGACCACTGCGTCCGGGCCACCGCGCTGGACGCGGCCCGGGAGGGTTTCCGGACGCAGGTGCTGCTCGACCTCACGGCCGGGGTGGCGGCGGGCACGACGGAACGAGCGCTGGAGGAACTACGCGCGGCGGGGGCGAGAAAACCAAAGGGCACCGGATTCAGTCGCCCTGGACCAGCCACTTCCCGTCGCGCATCAGATCCCGGTCGGTCATCTCGGGGACTGTGCCCCAGGCCTGGATCACCTCAGGGGTGACCTGGAACCAGGCGTACGAGGGGCCGCTCCCCCGCGGATCCCAGTCCACATTCGCCGCGAAGCCCTCGCCCACCGAGGCCGGCAGCTCCTCGTGGGCCAGCCGACGGGCGGTGCCGTGCATCAGGACCACGTCCCGGGTGTGCCCGAAGCAGAGCCGCACCCGCCCCGAGGCCCGCAGATTGCGGCCGGTCGGGTTGGTGTCACGGGTGGCCAGCCACACCGACTCGCCGTCCCACCAGTAGCTCAGCGGCACGAGGGTCGGCTCGCCGTCGGAGTCGGCCGTGGCGACCCAGACGTCGATGTCCCGCCCGAGGCGTTCCAGCGCTTCCCGCCTGCGCTGCTCGATGCCGCGGGGTCCTTCGGAGGGTGGCGTGTCGGAATGTGCGTCGGCTGCCGTCATGCGGTGAGGCTACGACGCACTCCGGCCGCCCACATCCGACGGCAGCCCTAGGTCACGGGACGGAGGACCACCCACGACACGCACCCGTCACACCCGCGCCGCAGGCCTCCGCAGGAGTGACCGGATCGGGCGCCACAGCTCCGTGCGCTCCGGGGCCGAGGGGACGCGGTGGTCCGGGGCCTTGCGCCATATCAGGCCGTCGGGGTGGTGGAGGACCGCCGTGATCTCGTCCGGAGTGGGTGGGGCCGCGTTGCCCCGGAGGTAGACCGCCCGCAGACCCAGGTTGCGCAGGCGGGTCAGTGCCCTGGCGCGGTTCTGGGCCAGCACGAGGACGCGTACGTCGTCCAGGCCGGGGCCGGTGCGCGCCGGGGCCGGAGCGGACGGGCACGGCAGGTTCAGCGCCACCACCACACTGCCGCTGGGCAGCTTGCAGAAACCTCCTGCGGCCATGCGGTCGCACCCCCCGTAGGACTCGGTGTCAATAAGAAAAGCTTCAAGGGCACCTAAACACGATCGGCCGCGACCCGCTAGGGGGTCACGGCCGATCAATGCTCTGACCTGGGGTTATTTAGATTACTTTACCGCCGGGCCGACCTGGATCGAGATCGAGGAGCCATCGCGGGGCTGCTTGACGATCTTGATCCGGGTGTTGGTGTCAGTGATCTTCACGCCCGCCAGCGGGGTCGCCGCGTTGTAGTACTTGGCGGTGTGGTCGTTGAAGACCGGCACACCCTTCAGGGACGGGATCTTCGTGAGCACGTCCGCCTTGTGGAGGCTGAGCCCGTCCGTCGGGTACAGGCTGAACGGCGAGTCGTAGGACTGGATGCGGCTGCGCATCAGCGTGCCGTCCGCCCACTTCAGCGGGAGCGAGTGCGAGTCCACCGGCAGGATCTTGCCGACACCCGGGTGCGCGGTGACGTTGTTGTCCTGCTGGGAGGTGTCCCACTTCCAGATCAACAGACCGGTCTGGTACGGGAAGTGCTCGACCCAGGACGGACGGGTGTTCGCGAAGCCGAAGTTGTACGGGCCGACCTTGAGGGTCTTGTCGTACGACACGTACTGACGGTTCTCGGCGATGTAGTACTGCGCGTAGTTGTCCGTGATGGACGCGCCGATGCGCTTGAAGCCCTTGGTCTTCCACGCCGCGTCCGCGCTCTCCGCGTTGTCCGAGAAGAGGGCGGCGCCGTCGGCGGTCACGGTGATCTCGTCGGCCGCGAAGCCCTTCAGGGAGACACCGCCGTCGGAGGTGTAGCGGAAGCGCAGGTCGAACTTCTTGCCCGCGTAGGCGTCCAGCGGGTACGACAGCTTCTTGTACGCGTCCACCGAGCCGGTGAGCGCCGGGTTGCCGCTGCCGTCGCGCGGGATGGCGACGCCGTCGACGGTGCCGTCCAGCGGCGTGAAGGTGGCGCCGCCGTCGGTGGAGACCTCGGCGTAGACGTAGTCGAACTTGGCCTCTACGTCGTACCAGCCGTCCAGGGTGAGGGTGGCCGAGGACTTGCCGGTGAGGTCGACCGTACGGGTCAGCGTGTTGTTGAGGTCGTTGGCGCTGCCGCTCCACCACTGGGTCGCGCCCTGTGCCGGGGCGACGATGGTGGTGGTGACGTTCTTCTTCGGCAGCGTGACGACGACCGCCTGCGGCCTCTTGGTGTTGTACTCGGCGACGCCGAGCGTGTGGCTCGACTTCTTCCCGGCCTTCGCCTTGTCGTACTTGAGCCAGCCCAGCTGGAGCTTGTCCCAGGCGGTCATGTCACCGGGCAGGTCGCCGATCGCGTCGCGGCCACGGCCGAGCCAGGAGCCGGACGACATCAGGGTCCAGTAACCGGTCGAGTTCTCACCGGTGTTGGTGGTGTCGTAGTGGTCCGGCAGACCGAGGTCGTGCGCGTACTCGTGGGCGAAGACGCCGAGTCCGCCGTTCTCCGGCTGGATGGTGTAGTCGCCGACCCAGATGCCGGTGTCACCGACCTGCGCGCCGCCGAGCAGGTTGCCGGCGGGGCCGGTCGTGCCCTTGTCGGTGCCGAACGCGTAGGAGCGGTGCGCCCAGATGGCGTCCTCGCCCTGCGCGCCGCCACCGGCGGACTCGTCCTCACCGGCGTGCACGATCTGGAAGTGGTCGATGTAACCGTCGGGCTCGTTGAAGTTGCCGTCGCCGTCGTAGTCGTAGCGGTCCCACTGGTCGTACCCGGCGAGCTGCTTCTTGATCTGCGCGTCGGTGGCGCCGGCCGCCTTCTGCGCCTTGACCCAGGCGGTGACCCCGTCCTGCACCGCGAACCAGGCACAGTTGTCGGGGTCGCACTTGTTGGAGCCGTAACGGGCCTCGTTGTAGGGGACCTTGACCCAGTCGGAGACCGTGCCGGCGACCGAGTAGCGGCCCGAGGACTGCTTCTCGTAGTACTTCTTCATCGACTCGACACCGTTGCCGGTGCCGAAGTAGAGCTCCTTGAAGTGCTTGGTGTTGTAGTCCGCCTGCCAGGCCGTGCTGTTGTCCTTGGCACGGTCCGGCTTGGCTATCGTGTTGTGGAGCGGGCCGGGCGTGCCGCCGTAGCGGCTGTCGACCTGGTCGCCGAACTCGACGAGGATCGTGAAGATCTTGTCGGTCCGCTCGCGGCGGAGTTCGACGTACTTGCCCTTGTCCTTGCCGCCCTTGCCGGCCTTGAGCTGCACGACCTGCGAACCGTTGCGGTTCTTGGCCGTGGCCTCGCCGGAGAGCACCTGGTTGAGGGCTTCCTCGCGCTGGGCCTCCTGCGTCTTGCTGAGCGGGCCGGCGAAGTCGTCGTCGGCGTGCTGCCGTTCCGACGGGTCGATCCGGTTCGCGGCCGGTACGGCCGAAGTGCCCTTGCCCGGGCCCGAGTCGGCCTCGGCGATGGCAAAGGTGGAGAACGTGGCGGCGGCAGTGGCGAGTGCCACGCCGATGGCCGCCGTTCTGAACGTCCAGGGTCTGCTGGTCACTTGAGGGTCCTCCCCCGCGTCCGTCCGCGCGGATGGGGGGTTCCTGGTTCGGAAGCTGTCCGCGGGCGGTTATACGCGTGTAGTCAAGTGACGTAATTTGACTAGAGGTTTGAAAGAAAAGACAGACCTTGACTTGGACAGGTCAAATACGTTACCGGCGCGTACGGGCGTCCGGTCGGCGGACGCCATGACTCCGTGCGCCCCCTGTGCCCCGGAGCCGTGTGTTAGGTCACGCTTACTGCGCGTTCCAGTCGGGCATTGACGCGATTAGAGTCGGTTGGCGGAACGCCGGGAGCCCGGTGGAAAGCCAGGTCGGCCCGCACCTCACCCCCGTTAACCCCCCGAATCCAACGAGGACTCGATTGCCATGCCTCGTCCGACCGCGCCTCGTCCGACCGTCGCACAGCTCGTCTACGGTTCGTGCACCGTGATTCTCTCGACGCTCGCCATGCTGCTGCTGTCTCAGACGGATTCGGGTCCGGGGGTGGCGCTGATCGCCCTCGTGGCACTCGTCCTGGGGCTGCTCGTCGCCCTGACCGTGCCCCGGCCCAAGCCCGCCGCCCCGGTGGCCTCCCCGATCGTCGCCTCGTCGGCCGACACCCCGGCCCCGCGCGAACGCGTCCCGGCCCAGGCCGCCTCTGCACAGGCCGCCTCGGCACAGCAGGACTGAACCCCTGGGACTAGCCCCTCAGCCCCTGGGACTACCCCCCTTCCGCTCCGCCAACGGCGGTTGGGCGGGACC